>NZ_BBAJ01000086.1 GCF_001311195.1 Lacticaseibacillus camelliae DSM 22697 = JCM 13995 | reverse complement strand
GGATCTTTGATCCAACCCAGTTTTTTTGCGGAAGTAGTTCAGTGGTAGAACGCCACCTTGCCATGGTGGAGGTCGCGGGTTCGAATCCCGTCTTCCGCTGTTGCCGAAGGCAGCAGAATTGAATAATGCACCCATAGCGCAATTGGATAGAGTGTCTGACTACGAATCAGAAGGTTGTAGGTTCGACTCCTACTGGGTGCATCCTCGGGAAATAGCTCAGCTTGGTAGAGCACCTGGTTTGGGACCAGGGGGTCGCAGGTTCGAATCCTGTTTTCCCGATAGGGCGAAGGTCATCGTCCTAGCAGCATTTTCGCGGTGTAGCTCAGCTGGCTAGAGCGTCCGGTTCATACCCGGGAGGTCGAGGGTTCGATCCCCCCCGCCGCGATCGACTTGGACCTTTAGCTCAGTTGGTTAGAGCAGGCGGCTCATAACCGCTCGGTCGTAGGTTCGAGCCCTACAAGGTCCATCGGCTTTGCGCCTTGGACCGAAATCAATTATAATATTAACGTTATCGCGGGATAGAGCAGTCTGGTAGCTCGTCGGGCTCATAACCCGGAGGTCGTTGGTTCAAATCCAGCTCCCGCAATTGGTTCCATGGTCTAGTTGGTTAGGACGCCTGCCTGTCACGCAGGAGATCACGAGTTCGAGTCTCGTTGGAACCGGTGTCGGCTCGGTAGCTCAGTTGGTAGAGCAATGGATTGAAGCTCCATGTGTCGGCAGTTCGATTCTGTCCCGCGCCATCTCCGCTGACACGCGGGTGTAGTTTAGTGGTAAAACCACAGCCTTCCAAGCTGTTGTCGCGAGTTCGATTCTCGTCACCCGCTGGATCGATTTTTGGGCCTATAGCTCAGCTGGTTAGAGCGCACGCCTGATAAGCGTGAGGTCGATGGTTCAAGTCCATTTAGGCCCATTGCGGCAAAAGCTGCAAATTGAATAACATCATCATGGAGAAGTACTCAAGTGGCTGAAGAGGCGCCCCTGCTAAGGGTGTAGACGGGTCATACCGTGCGAGGGTTCAAATCCCTCCTTCTCCGTCGGATGGCCCGTTGGTCAAGTGGTTAAGACACCGCCCTTTCACGGCGGTAACATGGGTTCAAATCCCGTACGGGTCATGGGTTCATGGAGAATTACCCAAGTGGCTGAAGGGGACGGTCTTGAAAACCGTTAGGTGGGTCAAACCACGCGAGGGTTCGAATCCCTCATTCTCCTTTTAACATTATCGCGGGATAGAGCAGTCTGGTAGCTCGTCGGGCTCATAACCCGGAGGTCGTTGGTTCAAATCCAGCTCCCGCAATTACAATTGAATATTGTTGGTTCCATGGTCTAGTTGGTTAGGACGCCTGCCTGTCACGCAGGAGATCACGAGTTCGAGTCTCGTTGGAACCGTTAATGGCTCGGTAGCTCAGTCGGTAGAGCAATGCATTGAAGCTGCATGTGTCGGCGGTTCGATTCCGTCCCGCGCCATTTATGGAGGATTAGCGAAGAGGCTAAACGCGACGGACTGTAAATCCGTTCCTTCGGGTTCCTAGGTTCGAATCCTAGATCCTCCATTTTTTTATAGGGATATAGTTTAAAGGTAGAACTACGGTCTCCAAAACCGTCGGTGTGGGTTCAATTCCTACTATCCCTGCTTTTCTTATTATGGCGGATTTGGTGAAGTGGTTAACACACTGGTTTGTGGATCCAGCATACGTGGGTTCGATTCCCACAATCCGCCCTTGATTGGGATATAGCCAAGTGGTAAGGCAACGGACTTTGACTCCGTCATGCGCTGGTTCGAATCCAGCTATCCCAATTGCGAAGAGCAACTCCTGGCGGTGTAGCCAAGTGGTAAGGCAAAGGTCTGCAAAACCTATATGCGTCGGTTCGAATCCGATCACCGCCTTCTTGGACAAGCCAAGAGAAATTCTAATATGCCGCTGTGGCGGAATTGGCAGACGCGCCAGACTCAAAATCTGGTTCCAGCAATGGAGTATCGGTTCGACCCCGATCAGCGGTAGACAGACCCTTTAAGGGTCTTTTTTTTGCGGCGTGACAAACTTGTTATGTAAATTTCAGTCTATAGGTGGATGGTTTCAGTAAGGTTTCTGTTAAACTTGAACGTATGAGGGCCTGAAAATTGATAGCAAGCCTGAGTGTCGTATACTGTAAATAAATGGCGTTGGGAGGCGTGGAGATGAACATTGGGATTTTTACTGATACTTATTTTCCTCAGGTCAGCGGTGTCGCCACGTCGATCAAAACACTGAAGGATGATTTGGAACGCAAGGGCCACTCGGTGTATATTTTTACCACGACGGATCCACATGTGCCGGACGACGCAGTGGAGCCCAATGTCTTTCGGTTCGCGAGCGTGCCTTTTGTTTCCTTCACGGATCGTCGAGTGGCCATCAGGGGCCTCTTTCATGCATACTCCGTGGCCAAGGAACTGCAGCTGGACCTTGTCCACACGCAGACTGAGTTCTCGATGGGCTACATTGGGAAGTTTGTGGCGCGTCAGCTCAAGGTGCCGACTGTGCACACGTATCACACCATGTACGAGGATTACTTGCATTACGTGATGAATGGGCACTTGCTGCGGCCTTATCACGTTAAGCAGTTTATGCGCGCCTACCTTTATCACGTGACGCAGGTGATTACGCCTTCGGAGCGGGCCAAACAGTCGTTGCTCGGATATGGCATCAAAACGCCGATGACCGTCATCCCCACTGGGTCGATTTAACTCAGTTCAAGGCGGCAAAAGACCCACATTTGCGTGAGCGCCTCGGTCTGACCGATGTGCCGGTACTTTTGTCGCTATCACGGGTCGCGTACGAGAAGCGCATCGACAAGGTCATTGCCGCCATGCCGAGTGTGCTGGCTCAGGTGCCCAAGGCCGTCCTTTTGGTCGTAGGGGACGGGCCGGCTCGGGAAGACCTTGAGCATCAGGCTCAGAGCTTGGGCTTGGGTCAGCATGTTCGGTTCATCGGGCAAGTTGATCATTCTGATGTGCCGGATTATTATCGCGCTGCCGATATCTTTGTTTCGGCGAGTGATTCCGAATCTCAAGGGTTGACTTACATCGAGGCACTGGCGGCAGAGCGCAAGGTGGTGGCACTAGCGGCATCCTACACTAACAGCTTGCTGGATGATCCGGCGATTGGGACAACTTTCACCACGCAAGCTGAGATGGTGCACCAGCTGGTCAATTACCTGCAGCATCCGCACGCCTTTGATGATCCTGCCCCGCGAGAAGCGAAGTTGCGGGCAATTTCCGCGGATCTGTTCGGTGATCGCGTGCTCAAGGTATACGCCCACGCACAGGAACGGTTTGACGAGGAACTGGCCGAGGAAGCAGAGCGGCTTGACGAACCGACGATGAAAGGATAGACATGCTCGATATTCATATGTTCTCTTCGGCGGACAAGGTGGCAGGCCAAGGCGTCGGCGCCGTGTACACGGAATTGATTGCCTTGTTGCGCAAATATTTTCCCTCTGAATTCAAAATCAGCATCAACAAGTATTCTCCCAGCTTGGTCAGTCATTATCACACGATCGACCCGGCCTTTTTTGCATCCACCTTTTCCAAGCGGCGGGGACAAAAGATTGGGTATGTTCACTTTCTGCCTGATACGCTTGATCAAAGCTTGAGACTGCCCGGTGTTGCGAGATGGACTCTGGATAAGTACACGATTGCTTTTTATCAGCGGATGGACCGGCTAGTTGTGGTCAACCCGAACTTCATTCCCAAAATGGCGGCCTATGGCATTGACCCGCGCAAGGTGACGTTCATTCCCAACTTTGTGTCTCGGGAAACGTTTTATCCTGCTACGGCCGAGCAAAAAAAGATGCTTCGCAAAAAGCACGGCGTCAACCAGGATGCGTTTGTGGTGTTTGGTGCCGGGCAGGTTCAGGATCGTAAAGGCGTTGATGACTTCATTGAGTTGGCCAAGCGTAACCCGCAGATGCAGTTTATTTGGGCGGGGGGCTTTTCATTTGGGATGATCACCAATGGCTATGACCACCTGAAAGGCGAGGTCGAGAACGCGCCGAGCAACCTGAACTTTACTGGCATCGTGCCGCGGGACGAGATGGTCGATTACTACAACATTGCGGATGTCTTCCTGTTGCCGTCATTTGATGAGCTGTTCCCAATGTCAGTGCTGGAGGCCTTTTCAACGGCAACGCCGGTGATGGTACGGGATCTGGCGCTGTATGATGACATCATTGCTCCGTATGCCATGATGGCCAAGGATCAGGCGGCCATGGGAGTCGGTTTGCGCGCACTCAAAGCCGATACTGCGCTGCGAGCCGAATACACGGATAAGGCTGAGCAGGCGGCCGCCACTTATTCGGAAGCCCGCCTGGCACGGGTATGGCACGATTTTTATCTGGCGCAAGCAAAATCGGGGCAAATCGCAGATGAGCCGCGGAAATAAAATCGCGGCATTGGTGATGGTCTTGCTAGGCGTCGGTATTTTCGCTTTTGAAATGCGGACGGTTAACCTGCGGGCAGTTGGGCACAGCCTGGCGACCATGAACCTGTGGTGGCTGCTGGCCGGACTGCTGGTGATGATCAGCTCCTGGGTCGTCGAGAGTTACGTGGTGCGCATGTTTGTGGAACACGACGGGGAGCGGCTCAGCTTTAAGTCTGCGTTTCGGGTGCCGCTCGTCGAGCAGTTGTTTAATAACATCACGCCATTTGCCTCTGGCGGCCAGCCGGCCCAGCTCGTCGCGCTGATGCAGGCGGGGGTTGAAGGCGGCCGTGCAAGCTCGGTGCTGTTGATGAAGTTTATCGTGTACCAGTTCATGGTGCTGATCAATTTTGTCTTCACGCTAATTGTCGGGTTCAACCAGGTTGCCAGCCGGTTTGGGGCGTTATCGCTGCTGATTGTGTTCGGGTTTGTGATCCATGTTACCGTGATCATCGGGTTGTTACTGGTGATGTACTACTACCGGTTCACCAAAAAACTGGTGGCGTGGTTTGTGCACATTGCCGGCTGGTTCATTTCGGCCGAACGCCAAACACGTCTGCAGACCAAGATGGACGAGAAAATTGACACGTTTTACGCCGAGAGCTGCACTTGAAGCAGGCAAAGCGCAAGGTCTTGAAGGCGTCTGTTCTGACGTTTATTCAGCTGTTGCTGTACTATTCGGTTCCTTATTTCGTTTTGCGCAGTTTCGGCATTGCGCACCTCAGCCTAGTCGGGGTCATGGTCATGCACGTGATGATTGTGATGATCGTGTCGCTTTTTCCGATTCCGGGCGGGACCGGCGGCGCGGAGTACAGCTTTAAGACGCTGTTTTCAGCCTTTGTGCCTGGCCAGGCGCAGCTCGTGCTGGCCATGCTGCTCTGGCGGTTCCTCACGTATTACCTGGGGATGCTGCTTGGCGGGGTGGCGCTGGCAGTCACACCGGACCGCATGGATCAGGCGCCAAAAGAGAAAAAAATCCAGTGACACGGGATTTGGGTCGCCATAATGCGGAATTTTATGGTACGCTATGACAGAATAGAAAGGGGCCGCGTATGAAAAGCTCACAATTAGTTGCGATTATTAAACGCCTAGAAGCCATGCAGGAATCCGAGGACGGTTCAGTGCAATCGCGCCGCTTTGAAAAAGACGGTGTGGAAAAAGGGGAAGTCACCTTTGATCCCGCCACTGAAACTTATTCTCTTGAGGAAATTGCGACTCACCAGAAGTTCGAGTTTGACGACATCGACTTGGCAGCCATCGAGATTTACGATCTGCTAGACGACTCGGAAGACTAGAAGTGTGAAGCCAGGCTTGCCTGGCTTTTTTTAATGTCATTAAGATGGCGTTAAATCCAAGGCCCGCGGGGCCGCTTGAATTGTCAATAGTTTCGCGATTGTGTAGACTAACCATTGTATTCTTATGTGCGCTATGCAATTCAATTGTTTGGAGGATCAGTATGAAGTCGATCGGCGGTAAGATTCGCGGCTTTTTTAATACCCGCTTAGGTTTTTCAGTCCTAGCCATTGCCTTGTTTTGGGCCAAGACTTACTGGGCATACAACACCAAATTTAACCTCGGGGTCAAAGGCCAAATGCAGCACTTGCTGCTGGCGCTGAATCCGCTGCCCACCACCATCCTGCTGTTTGGCTTGGCCTTTTATTTGAGTGGCCGCAAGTCGTACGTCACGATGCTGATCATCGATTTTTTGACTTCAGTGTGGTTGTTCGCCAACGTGCTTTACTACCGGGAGTTCTCCGATTTTCTGACCTTCGCGCTAATCAAGGATTCCGGGTCAGTGTCCAACAACCTTAGCAAAGGGATCATGGGCATCTTGCAGCCGACTGACTGGCTGGTGTTTCTGGACTTAGTGGTGCTGATCGTGCTGCTCGCCACGCATCTCATCCGGATCGACATTCGACCGATCAAGAAGCGGTTTGCCATCGGCGTGACCGTCATGGCCTTGTTCATGATTGGCGCCAACTTGTCCATGGCAGATTCCGACCGGTCCGGGCTGTTAACGCGGACTTTTGACAATAATTACATCGTTAAGTATCTTGGACTGAATGCCTATACCGTGGTCGATGGCGTGAAAACCGCGCAAACGTCAGCAGAAAAGGCGAACGCCAAGGCTTCGGACCTAGATTCGGTGCTGGCTTACGTCAAGAATCACCAGGTTTCCAAAAATGTCAGTTACTACGGCAAGGCCAAGGGCAAGAACGTCTTCATTATTCACTTGGAATCGTTCCAGCAGTTTCTGATTGATTACAAGTGGGACGGCCAGGAGGTCACCCCGAACCTCAACAAGATTTACCACGAAAGCAATACGCTGAGCTTTGACAACTTCTTTAACCAGGTCGGCCAGGGCAAAACCGCCGATGCCGAAATGATGTTGGAAAACTCCTTGTTCGGATTGCCTGAGGGCTCTGCGATGAGTACGGATGGGACCTCAAACACGTTTCAGGCGGCGCCTGCTATTCTGGACCAGCAAGGCTATACGACGGCTGCGGCCCATGGTGATGTTCCCAGTTTTTGGAATCGGGACAACACATATAAGTCATGGGGGTATGATTACTTCTTTTCCAAGCAGTACTTCCCAAAAATCAAGGATGATGAGGTTGGCTACGGGTTTAAGGACAAGCTTTTCCTGAAGTACGCTGCGAGCTACGTGCAGCAGCTGCCCCAACCGTTTTACGCGAAGCTGATCACCGTGACGAACCATTACCCGTACACGCTGGATAAGAAGAATCAAACCATCAGCAAGACGGATACCGGTGATAAAACGGTTGACGGGTACGTGCAAACGGCTCACTACCTGGACCAGTCCATTGGCGAGTTCATGGCCTGGTTGCAAAAGACAGGCCTTGATAAATCCAGCATGGTGGTCTTTTATGGGGATCATTACGGCATTTCCGACAATCACAAGAAGGCTATGGCAAAGCTGACGGGCATCAAAGACTTCAATGATTTCAATAATGCCATGTACCAGCGGGTGCCATTTATGATTCACATGGATGGTCTCAAAGGCGGGATCGATCACACGTATGGCGGTGAGATCGATGTGCTGCCGACGTTGATGCACTTGCTTGGGGTGGACACATCGAACAACGTGATGTTTGGGACTGACTTGCTGTCACCGCAGCATGATCAAACCGTGGCGTTCCGCAATGGGGATTGGGTCACGCCGACTATCACCAAGGTGGGCAGCGTCTACTACAATACAAGCAGTGGCAAGGAAATTAAAAAAACTTAGCGCCAGTCAGAAGCAAGCCATTGATGCGGCGACTAACAAGGTCACGACTGAACTGTCACTATCAGATCGCGTGCTGAATGGCGATTTGCTGCGGTTCTACACCCCGGTTGGGTTTAAAAAGGTCGATAAGACTAAGTACAATTACAACCTGAAAAAGGCTCAGGCGAACCTTAAGGCAGCGCAGCGCGCGGGTACTAGTGCGCTGGCCAAAAATGGTGGCAAGTCGTTTGACGATGATTACGTCACGGACGCCCCGGAGCTATCAACCAGTGCGAAGGGTGCCAGCGGTAGTTCAAGTTCCGGCAGCAGTTCTAACTCCAGCAGCAGTTCCTCCTCCAAATAGCATGACTTCGCAAGACCTCCGACTTTTCGGGGGTCTTGTTTGCAGGTTTAAACGTTTAGGGGTATGCTGATGCTGACTGAAGAATCATTCTAATGTAGGTGAAAAATATGGAAGAAACGGTCTATCATCAGACGATTGCAAAGCTTAAGGCGAGTAAAATCAGAGTGACCCCTCAGCGCGATGCGATTATTAAGTATCTGATTGCCAGTGAGGCACACCCAACGGCGGAAAAAAATTTACTCAGCATTGTCGCCGCAGTTTCCGCACATGAGCGTGGCGACTGTCTATAATAATTTAAAGTTGCTTGCAGATCTCGGCTTGATTGAGGAGATGAACGTTGGCGATGTTGCGACACATTTTGATTTTGCGCTGCAGCCGCATTACCACGTGATTTGCCGCAACTGTGGTAAGATTGTCGACTTTAGTTATGACAAGCTGACCGATGTGGAGCAGGTCGCGGCGGCCAAGACAGGCTTTTTGGTTGATGGACATCATCTAGAGGTTTATGGACTTTGTCCAGAGTGCCAAGTTAAGCTTGGTAAAGTGCCTGCAGACAGATAAATAGGGGTTTTACTTGAAAAATCCGAACGAGGAAAATGAATCTTTATTCCTTGTTCGGGTTTATTTTTTATGTTTTGTTTTGGCTGATTAATGGTTGACGACACCCCGTAATAGCTGGTAGAATACTTGTTGTTGTCAAAAGCCCGGCGCTTGCGTCGGCCCTCACGGGTGAGATTGTTTATTCAGCTGATGAATATTTAATCAAATAGCGATTGACAACAGTTTAGCCGTTAGATATACTGTTAAAGTTGTCTTAAC
>NZ_BBAJ01000085.1 GCF_001311195.1 Lacticaseibacillus camelliae DSM 22697 = JCM 13995 | reverse complement strand
CATTGATGCGCCGCTGTTTTTTTATTGTCATGCCGGCCCTTGACTGGGTACAATTGCCCCAAAGGAGGTGCGCCCATGACTTTTCTCAGCACATTCACCCTGCCCGATGAGGACGCGGAGTGGGACTTTTTCATCAAGCAAAAATCGCGGGCGTACTCGACCTACTACCCGTTTCAGATTTTCCCGCAAAAACAGGTGCCGACCCTGACGTTTGAGCCGATCACGATCTTCTACGGCGATAACGGCTCGGGCAAATCGACCCTGCTGAACGTGATCGCCGAAAAACTGGGCCTGGCGCGGGGCACGCTTTACAACCGCTCCAGTTTCGAGGCCGATTACTTGACGTTGTGCAATTTTGAACTCGCCGCCCCTATCCCGGATGGGTCGGCAATTATCTCCTCCGACGAGGTGTTCGACGCCATGTTGAACACCCGCGCGCTGAACCAGCAGATCGACCGGCGCCGCGACGACATGTTCGACGACTACCTGGACAACAAGTTCGCCAGTTTTCACTACCATGACCTCAGCGACTATGACGAATTAAAAAAGATCCTGGAAACCCGCAGCAAGACCCAATCCCGTTACGTACGCGACAATCTGGCCAAAAACGCCCGCGAATTTTCCAACGGCGAAAGCGCGCTGCAGTTTTTCCAGGACAAGCTGCAGGACCAGCGGCTCTACCTGCTGGACGAACCGGAGAACTCGCTGTCGCCGGCCAACCAGCAGAAACTGGCCGCCTACCTGACGGACCGCGCCCGCTTTTTCGGCAATCAGTTCGTGATCGCGACCCACTCGCCGTTCCTGCTGGCGCTGCCGCACACCAAGATCTACGACCTGGACAAGGTGCCGGTCGCCTCGGCGCGCTGGCAGGAGCTGCCGGAGGTGCAGACCTACGCGCAATTCTTCACCGCCCACGCCGCCGAATTTAAAAAGGAGTCGCCTCATGACTGACATTACCGACTACATTGACCATGCCGCCCCGGCGGCCCAGCCGCAGCTGCGAGCCATGTACCAGCTGCTTAAAAAACTGCTGCCAACCGCCCAGGAGAAAATCAGTTACGCCAAGCCCACCTTTTACGAGGCCGGCCGAGACCTGGTATACTTCGGCGCCAATGCCCACGACATCGCACTGTACCCGACCAGCGGGCCGCTGACGGCCATCAATCCAGCCAAAATTGCGGCGTATCCACACTCCAAGGGCGCGATCCGGTTCGCCTTCGATCAGCCGCTGCCTAAAGAATTAATCACCGAACTGGTAACTTTGCGCCTGAACGGGGCCGCCCCCGCCGCGCCAAAACGCCGGCCACCTGCGCCTGTCCCTGAAGCAATCGCCCAAGCACTGGCGCAAGCCGGTCTTAGCAATGCGTTCGCCGCCCGGCCGCCTTACCAACGCACCGACTACCTCAACTGGATCGCTCAAGCCAAGCGCCCCGCGACTCGCGCCAAACGCCAGGCCCAGATGCTGGCCGAACTCAAGGCCGGCAACGTCTACATGAAAATGGCCTGGCATCCCCGCAAGCCGCGGGAATGACCACAGGCTGAGACATAATTTCCCTAGTCGCGTTCCACAAAGCAACGCCCAGACACGCAAACGCCCCTGCATCGCGATTCGAAGTACGAATCGTGATGCAGGGACGCCTGCGTTTTGGGCTAAAACCGCTTTGTGTCTCAGCCTCTTATAATGCCAGCAGGCGCTGCCGCAGCGCCTGATTCACAGCGTAGAGGCCCAGCCCCATGCGCCCGCGCTTGAGCAGAATGTTGATCACATCAAAAATAATCGCCGTGCGGTCGGCCGCAGAATCTGTCCCATCGGGCCGCCGCCGAAACGCCGTTTGGTCCTCGAAGCGGGCCGGGTCGATCGTGATCCGGTCCGTTTTGGCGTCGTAGTCCACGCTGGGGCCCAGGATCACGCCGGCGTAATTGAGGTCAAAGCCCTGAATCGTGTAAATCGAGCCGACCTCATTAAGCGTTTGCGGCTGGCTGGCCCAGGGGCGGTCGGTGAAGTTGACCCGGTCCCACGGCAGCCGCAGCTTACCGGCCTGCACGTACCAAGGCTCCTTCGTGTACACGCGAAACGGAAAATCCGCCGTTGCCAGCACCCGTGCCAGGCCGTGCTGACGATCCATCTGTTTGATCCAGTCGTACAAGGGCACCCCGTCCTCAAACACGCGCAGCTGGTAGTTGACCGGATGCGGCAGCGGCAGCAGCTGCCCGGAGGCAAACGCATCGACCCACGCCGCGGCGGCCGGGGACTGCATGCGCAACTGCCCCGTCATCGTGGCGCGTTCGACAACATGGCCGGCCAACGTGTGTTTGATCATCGCCGAGGTCCACAAGCTTTTCAACTTGGTGACCTGGTGCAAGTCCAAGACCAGCACGACCACGTGGGCCAGCTTTAAAATCTCGGTGAGCTGGTTGTTTTGTCGGAACCGATTGAACGGATCAGGCTGGCTGAGCAGCAGCTGGGCCTCGTCGATGAACACAATGTCCGCCTTGCGCCTGGCGTTGATAAACGGCGTCGGTTTTTGAAAATCAGCCTTGCGCAGCCACTGGGCCTGACTGGCCACCTCCCAGTAGATTTTCAGCATTTCATTGTGGTTGACCAGCAAGCGGTTGGTGGTGCCGGCAAGCGCGCCTCCAGTGCTTCGGGCCTGCTTTTGCACGGCACTGAACACCGCGCTGAGCAGCGCGCTTTTGCCCGTGCCGGCGTCGCCTTCCAGGGCAAACACGGCTGCCTTGCCATCGCGTCGGTGCGCGGTGATGAACGCCAGCACCTGGCGCTGGATTTGCCGCTGACTGGCGGTCAATTGTGCCGCTTCCGGCAACATGAACGTTGAATCTGCAAGGGTCAAACTAGTCCTTCTTTCCCGTCATGGCGGCCAGTGCCGCCGGCGTGTACCGGTAAGGCACATGCGCGGCGGCCGGCACGTCCTGCCACGCCACCGGGTACCCGGCGCCGTGCGCGCAAAATACCGAGCCCGGCAGGTTGGCGGTGTCGCCGATTTCCGTGTAGCCAATCGTTTTGATGACTTCTTCGGCGTTGTGACACGGCCGGTAGCCCGAAACCAGCAGCTCCAGCTGGCCCTGGCCATGGGTGTAAGTGCTGACGGTTTGCCCGTAGTCCTGCATCTCAGCCACTGGGGCAAAGCCAGTCAGCGTCACGCTGCCGTTGCGGTCCGGGACCGTCGGCGGATCCACCGTGCCGGCCATGCGGTCGACGTCAGCCATGGCGCGGCCCACCTGGTCTTGAGCGACCACCAGTCGGAAGCTGTACCACGGCTCGAGCAGCAGGTCGCCACCAGTTTGCTTCAGTTCCATCAGCCTTGGCGCACGGCGCGCCAGGTGGCCTCGCGAAAATCGCCGCCGACAGTGTGAACATTGCTGCCACGGCCAGCGACCAGCGTGATTTTCACGTCGGTCAAAGGTGAGCCGGTGAGCACGCCAATGTGCTGCTTGGCCTGCAGATTCGCCAGGACCAAGTGCTGCCAATTTCTGCTTAACGCCTCGACTGGCAGGTCGCTGGCGTAGGTCATGCCGCTGCCGCGTGGTGCCGGCTGCAGTAGCAAGTGCACCTCGGCGTAGTGGCGCAGCGGCTCAAAGTGCCCGACGCCTTCGACGGCCTGGGTGATCGTCTCCTGGTACAAAATGCTGCCAGTGCCAAACGCGACGTGCAGGTCAAAGCGCTGAGCGAGCAGCTGCGTCAAGATCTCCAGCTGCACCTTGCCCATGATCGACACGCGCAGCTCCTGCAGCCGCTCCGACCAGCTCACCTTGAGCGCCGGATCCTCGTCCTCGAGCCGGCGCAGCGCCGTCAGGCAGGCGCGCGGATCTTCGCCTTGTGGGTCCAGCTTGTAGGTCATGACCGGCTGCATCACCGCCCGCTTGGCGTCCGGCTCCGCCCCGATGCCAAGGCCGGGGTGCGTGTCCTTGAGCTGGAATCGCGCAGACTTGGCCAGCGCTCACTTCCTGGGCCACAGTGAATTTTTCCCCGTTGTACAGCCGCAGCTGGTTGGCCTTTTGACCGCCGAGCAGCACCTGCTTGGGTTTCAGACTGCCGCCGGTGACGCGCATCCAGGTCAGGCGCTCGTCCTTGTCATCGTAGGAAATCTTGAACACGCGCGCGCCGAATTTCGGGGTCGGCTGCAGCGGCTGAGTCCACCGCTCAAGCCCGGCAAGCAGGTCATCAATGCCCTGCAGTTTCAGCCCGGAGCCAAAGTACACCGGCGTGACCTTGCGCGCGGCAATCAGCTTCTGAATCGTGACGGCCGCCAGCTGCCCCGTGGTCGAAAACTCGTCCAGCGTCGCGTCGTCCTGCAGGGCGATGGCCTCAAGCTTTTCCTCGTTCAGGTCGGCAAACGCGATGCACCCGTCGCCGAACGCCCCTTGCAGCTGGTCCAGCACCTGGGCCTGGTCCGCGCCGGGCACGTCCATTTTGTTTACAAAAATAAACGCCGGCACCTGGTAGCGCGCCAAAAGCCGCCACAAGGTCCGCGTGTAGCCGGGAATGCCGTCGGTCGCGGAAACCACCAGCACCGCGTAATCGAGCACAGACAGCACCTGCTCAGTGGCACTGGCAAAATCCACGTGGCCCGGGGTGTCCAGCAGCGTTAGCTCCAGGTCCTGGTAGCGAAGGACCGCCTCGTGCGAAAAAAATGGTGATCCCACGTGCTTTTTCCAGCGCGTCGGAGTCCAAAAAGGCGTCCCCGTTGTCGACACGGCCGAGTTGGCGCAGCGCGCCGGTTTTGTATAGAAGCGCTTCTGACAGCGTCGTTTTCCCGGCATCCACATGGGCGATGATGCCGGCAGTAATTTTTTTCATTAGGCTGCCTCCGAATTGAACTGCGTATTTTTATTTTAGCGCACGGAAAGGCGATCCGCTGATGCTCAGACGAGATTACGTGCTGGAACTCTACGCTCTGCCGCTGCCTGCCGGCGCCACGCCTGAGCCGATTGACCTGACAGGCGTTTTTAGCGGTTGACCTGGGTTTTCAGCCACTGGCGCAGTGTCTGCGCAACGGCGCGCTGCTGCGCCTGATTCGTCACCGGGCTCTTGCCGTCACCGTGCTGCACGCCGTAGCTGCCAAACCCCGCGTGATTGCCGGCCAGCTCCACGTACGCGTGGCTTGGGGTAAATTGGCTTTGGCCTTGCGGTACGCCGACCAATTCAGCACACCATCGTGACTGGCAGTGACCGAAAGCACCGGCAGGCCCCGCTTAGCAAGCCGACCCTTTTCATCCGCGTAGCTGGCCAGGAAAAACACGCCGGCGAGGCGGCTGCTGGCATGCGTCTTGGCGTAGCGCGCCGCCATGACCCCGCCCAGCGAGTGCCCGCCGATGACGACCGGGCCACCGGTTGCTTTCAGCACCCGGTCGGCCTTGTTTCCGCTGAGCACCGCCAGGTTCAGCGGAAAGCGCACGATGTACACCGACGTCCCCGATGCCGCTAGGTTCTTGGCCCAAATGCTGTAGCTGGCCGGCGCGACCAAGCGCCGGGATAGAAAATGACGCTGGCACCCTGAGGCTGTTTGGCCTTGAACGCCAGCCCGTAGTCCGTCCTGACGGCACTTTGACTCGCGCGCTGGGCCGCCGGGCTCGGCTGGTACATGTTCGCCTCAAGAACGCCCCAGCCGACGCCAAGCAGCGCGACAAACCCAATCAGAATGCCCAGCCAAATTTTTGCCCGTCGTTTCACGTGAAACAGCCTCCCCCTACTAACGCTTGCTGCGGTTCATTATACGCTTTGCGGCGCACAGCCAAAAAAGTCCGGCCCAACGCTTGCATTTTGAATCACCAGCAGGTACGATACCATTAAACTTACAAAAAGTAAGCACACGGAGGCGTAAAAATGACTGAGACAAAGTATGAATTCGGACTCGACACGTTCGGCGACCTGGCCTTTCAGGATGACGGCACCCCACTCAACGGCGACGAAACGCTGCGCCAGGTGATCAAAGAGGCTAAGCTGGCCGACGACCTAGGTATCTACCGCATTGCGCTGGGCGAGCACCACCGCCCGGAGTTCGCCATTTCCAGTCCCGAGGTCGTCCTTGGCGCCATGGCCGCAGTGACCAAAAACATCAAACTGGGCACGGCGGTGACTGTACTGTCCTCTGACGACCCGGTGCGCGTCTTTGAACGCTTTTCCACGCTGCACGGACTTAGCCACGGCCGCGAGGAGATCATGCTGGGCCGCGGCTCGTTCACGGAGTCCTTTCCGCTGTTCGGCTTCAATTTGGAAGACTACAACGGCCTGTTCGAGGAAAAAATCGCGATGTGGCAAAAGCTGCTGGAAGGCAAGCCGATGAACTGGACCGGTAAGTACACCCAAAAGCTGACCGACACCACGGTTTACCCGAAGCTCCCGAGCGGTGAGACCATTTCGACCTCGCTGGCCGTTGGCGGCTCACCGGAGTCGATCATTCGCGCCGTGGCGTACGACATTCCGGTCGTCATCGCCATTATCGGCGGCGAGCCGGTTCGCTTCCGCCCTTACGTGGACCTGTACAAAAAAGGCCGCCGCGCAGTTCAAAAAGCCTGAACGCCCGCTTGGCATGCACGCCCATGGCATCATCCTCGACGATGAGGCAGAAGCGGTGGAAGTCGGCTTCAAGTACATCAAGGCGGAAATGGACCGCATCGGCATTGACCGCGGCTGGGCACCGATGACTCGCGACCGCTTCGAGTTTGAGATCGACAAGGGCTCCTATTACGTCGGGACGCCGGAGCACGTTGCACAAAAAAATTGCCCGCAACATGAAGGCGCTGAACATGAAGCGCTTCGACCTGGTCTACGGCACCGGCGGCCAGCTGCTCAGCCAGCGCGAGGCCACCATTCGCAACTTTGGCGAGCGGGTCATCCCCCGCGTCAAGGAACTGCTGGGAGGCGAGTAACATGGCGAAACCCATCATTGGCATTCTTGGTGCCGGCAAGCTCGGCTCCACGCTGGCGCGCATCGGCACTAGTCGGGACCTGCCCATCATGATTGGGAGCACCCATGCGGTGTCCGACCTCAAATGGGTCATCGACACGCTGGCGCCTGGCGCAATCAGCGCCACCTCAGCGGATGTGGTGAAAAAAAAGCCGATGTCATCATATTGGCCATCCCGCTGAGCCACTACCAGGACCTGAACCCGGCGGATTTTGCCGGTAAGGTCGTCCTCGACGCCACCAACTACTGGAAGGAAGTCGACGGGACGCATAACACCATTTCCGACTTCACCCACTCCAGCTCCGAAGTGGTCCAGGACTGGCTGAGCACCGCCAAGGTCGCCAAGGCCTTCAACCATATGGGTTACCACGACTTGGAGATTGAAGTCGACCGGCATCCAGACGTGCCCCGCGCAATGGCCTTTGCCACCGACCACGACGACATTCGCCCACTGGTCAAACAGGTGCTGACGGCGTTCGGCTTTGACCCCTTCGACCTCGGCCCCTTAAGATTCGGCCTGCTACTGGAACCCGGCAGTCCACTATTTGGCGAGGCCATTCCGCGGGACCAGTTCACCGCGAAACTCAAAACCATCTACACCAGTCCGTTCGGCAAGGAGATCATCGCCAAGCGCGGCGGCCAAATCAGTTAAACCCGTCGCCCCCGCCGGTATTCGGTGGGGGCTTTCCCGTCCCTGCAGCAGCACGTGAACCTCAGGACCAAACAGTCACCAGACTTCACTAGATGAGTGAGGCCCGGTGACTGTTTGAGTTTCGGCAAGGCTTTTATTCAGTTGGCCAAAGTGGCTGGTCACTTGACGATGGCCCGGGCGATGCGCCGATTAGCGATCAGCATCACAATTCCCCACCAGACCGCGATGGCCCCGATGACCAAAAAGTAGACCACCTCGTGCCCCGGCGTGTAAAAGTTGGCGGCAATCGCCGACAGTCCGGAGCCGGCCGCCTGCGACAGCGTAAACACCGTCATCATTTGCGTCACATACGCGGCGGGCGCGACCTCACTGGCCAGTGCCGTGCCGATCGGCGAAGTCAGCGTCTCGCCCGCAATGATCAGGACGTAGAACATCACGATCCACAGCGGCGACACTTTCACATTCGCTGGGAAAAGGCGCAGCGGCAGGATCATGAACAGGGGTCCAGCCCCCCAAAACAGCATGCCAATACCAAATTTGAGGCTGGCATTGGGCTGCCGGCGGCCGAGGCGAGTCCACAACCCGCTGATCACGCTGCCGAACAGCACCGCCAGCACCGCGGGAATGGTTTGGAAGCTCGCAGCCGACAGGTGCCACCCCCACACGTTCAGGTTGACCTGATCCAGCGTGTACAGCGAAAGGATCCCCGTGGCCTGGCCGTATACCAGCATGGTGATGCTGTTGCCAATTAGAAACAGGCTGTAGGTTTTCACGTGCCGCGCCTCTTGCTTAGTGACCTTGGGGCTGCGGACAATCGCCACCATGTACCAAACGGGCAGCACGATGCCCAGAATCCCCACGGCACTGCTGAAGCGGCCCGCGGTCAGCCAACCGGCCCAAAGCGCCCCACCGATGACCGCAGCCACAATGACTGCGCCGCCAAGGACACGCAAGGCCAACCGCCGGCGCTCAGTCGGCAGCAGCGGATCTGGAACCGTCACCCCCAAGTCGCCCAAGTAGCGGCGATTTAACACAACGTACGGCGCCGTCGTTAACGCCAAGACAAACACTGCCACCAAAAAGCCGGCGTTGTACCCAAAGCGCACCGCCACCGCGCCGGTCACGATGGGCCCGGCCGCCCCGATGTTGGAAATGATGTAAAGCAGCGTGAAGGCGGTATTGCGCATCGTCCCTCGCTGCCGGTAGATCAGGCCGACCAGGGCGTTCAGGCTCTGCCCGGTCACGCCAGAGGCGACGACTTGTAGGACCAAGCTGGCAAAAAACAGCAACCGACCGCCGTGCGGAACGGCCAGCAGCGCGATCGCGAAATTTCAGCAGTGTGCCGTACCAGGTAGGCGTGCTGC
>NZ_BBAJ01000084.1 GCF_001311195.1 Lacticaseibacillus camelliae DSM 22697 = JCM 13995 | reverse complement strand
CGAGTTCAGTAGCGACATCAGCACCAGCGCACTCAACACTGGCTCCAAGATGATTATGGGGACTGATACAGCCACCGATAAATCAGGCGTCGACGCGATCCGTGACACGCTGTTTGAAATTCAGGTGAAACAGCCGTGGACACTTTTGCAATTCGGTGACAGCGACGCTGATAACGTTGGCAAAGACCGTGTGAACACGTTGATGAAGACCGATCCGTTTGGCGACAAGGGTAAAACCCGCACCGACGTGGTGAAAGCTGAAATTGAAGACAATGACAACGAGAACCTCTCGCCGACCATGACCATCAATCGGCTGGGCACCACAACCTTTGTTGTCCTGTTCAACATTGCGATCACCTTGTTTGTCTTCTTCCTGACGGCAATGATGCTGTTCAGCCAGATCCTCTTTATCATCTACGCGACGTTCCTGCCGGTGTCATTCTTGCTCGCGATGCTACCGTCATTTAACGGCCTGATGAAGCAAAACATCATGAAGCTGTTTAACACAATCATGACGCGGGTTGGCGTGACGCTGGTGATCACGATGGCGTTCTCGCTATCGGCAATGGTCTATGGGTTGTCAGCTACCTCGCCGTTCTTCCTCGTGGCCTTCCTGCAAGTCACTATCTTCGCCGGTATCTGGATGAAGCTCGGCGACTTGATGGGCATGATGCAGCTCCACAGCTCTGATGCCCAGCAAGGCGCACAACGTTTCTCGCGCCGTGGGAACCGAATGCTTCGGCAGTTCGTTGGTAGTGCAATGGGTGGCGCTATGGCAGGGCGCTTCCTGTCACGGGGCTATGGTAAAGGGCACGGAATTCCGCAAACACCACAGCTCCCCGCTGGTTCGCAACGCGAGCAAACTGCGGATGCTGCCAAGCCGCAACAAGCTAAGAAGCCACGCAGCCAACGACTGGGTGAGAAACTTGCGGATGTATCTGATGTTGGTAACAAGCTCAAAGATAAGACCAAACGTGGCCTTGATCAAGTGAAGGACGCCCCAACCAACGTTTTGTACGGCTTGCATCGTGGAAAGCAGCTGACTAAGGACGCCGCCGAAACTGCGAAGGATAGCTTCAAGGGTCGGCGTGAGGCCAATCAGCAGGAACGTGACAAGCAGCTTGACCAACGGCGTAAGCAAATGCAAGAACGCAAGCTCGCAATCAAGCCGAAAGCTGATCCTGCAAAGCCAAAACCAACGGCTACCAAGCTACCGGTTGAGCCAACTCGTAAGCCGACAACTGCCACACCTACCAAACCAAAGCCCGAACAAACTGATACCAGTGGGCAACCTAAGCGCGCTGCCACGAAGCCAACTTCAACTCGTCCCCCGCGTCCAGTCACGAAACCGCAAGCAGAACCTACCATCACACCGCACCAAGAACCAGCCCCTCCAACAGAGAAACAGAAGAAGCCACTGACCCTCGTTTCCGAAAAACCAGCTAAGCCACGCAACCCAAAGCCACAGCGGATCAAAAAGGCTAAGGGGTTTAAGAAACGATGAAGCTCTGGCGCTGGTTAGCTCTTGCCGCACTCCCGATACTGTTGATCGGCGGTCTGTTTTTTTGCGGTCATTGCCTCTGATGATGACGAAGATCAGCCTGACTCTGCGATCACAGCAGACGCAATGAACTTATCCGCTGAAGTCTACAAGCACAAGCTGACGGTCGAAAAGTATTGCAAGGAGTTTGGCATTTCAGACCAAGTGATGGTGATACTCGCCATCATGCAGGTTGAATCTGGCGGTAAGAGCGGCGACGTGATGCAGGCTAGCGAATCACTGGGGCTACCGGTCAATACGTTAGATACAGAAGCGTCCATTAAGCAAGGCGTGAAGTATTTCGCGTCACTGCTGAAAAGTATGAAAGCTGCCGGAGTGGATCTCAACACTGCGATTCAAAGCTACAACTACGGTGGCGGCTTTATTGACTACGTTGCTAAGCACGGCAAAAAGTACACGCTGGAGCTGGCAACGGCTTTTGCTAAAGAAAAGTCTGGTGGCAAGAAAGTCACCTACACCAACGCGGTTGCTAAAGAGGGTTGGCGCTATGCCTATGGGAACATGTACTACGTGTCGGTCATCTCGCAATACCTTGTCACCGGTGGCGCGAAGTTCGACGACAAAACGGTGCAAGCCATTATGGATGAAGCGCTCAAATATCAAGGCACTCGTTATGTGTTCGGCGGCTCAACGCCAACAACGGGCTTTGACTGTTCCGGGCTGACCAGTTGGTGCTACGGCAGAGCTGGAATCAAACTCCCCCGCACTGCTCAAGCACAATACGATGCCACGGCACACTTGAAAATCAGTGACGCCAAGCCCGGTGACCTCGTGTTCTTCCACTCGACCTATGATACTGCCGACTATGTGACCCACGTTGGGATCTATGTCGGCGGCATGAAGATGTACAACGCAGGCGACCCGCTGGGCTATGCCGACTTGAACTCAAGCTATTGGCAAGCCCACCTGATCGGCGCCGGGCGTGTGAAGAGGTAGGTGAAGCCAATGGATCAAAATGGAATCAGTTATTTTGACTGGATGGATCTCATCACCAACACCTATGACGATGCACTACAAAAAGCGCATGTCGATCTCAAATTCGGTGACAACCGTGCATTACGCAATAAGGAACTAGACTTTGCGTCAGGCGAATGGGAACGAATCAAGTTCTTCAAACAACGCCTACCCAATACTGACGACCTGTGCCACGTTCTCGACCGCTTCGTTGACCGAATGCCGGAAATGGAATACGGGCACCGACGCGAGTATCGCCTAGCCGTTGCGCATGAAGTGGCCGTTGATGGATGGCTTAAGGGCAAAGTGTTCGCCCCAGAAGACCGCAAGTATATCCTCGACCGCGAACGCTACTTGGCCGAAGAATATTTCAACAACGACCGTGAACTCGGTCAGTATATCGAAACCGACTATGAGGGCTACAAGCGAATCTCGCTGCAACGCCTGTTCGTGCGCTTTCTCGATATTTACGATGACTTTTACCGCTGCTACGAAATTAGAAAGGACAAGGTGAACGAACCTTGAGTAAAGACAAAACCCAAAAGAACGGCTGGTTCAAGAAGGAACCCGCGACCCAAAGCCACCCAAAACTAAACACCACGGATTGCGCCGTCCGGTCACGCTGATTTGCTGGGCAGTACTGATTGGTAGCACCAGCTTCGGCGTTTACAAGAACATGACCGCCATCGACACCCACACTGTCCATGAAGTCCAAGTAATCAAGACCAAGGTGATCGACACGCACGCTTGGCAACCTTCACCACCGACTTCGCCAAAATCTACTACTCGTGGCAACCTAACCACGAAGCGCTCGACCAACGTCAGAAAGCCTTGCAGCCCTATCTTGTAGAGCAACTGCAATCACTGAACACCGACACCGTACGGAGTGATATTCCGACCACGGCCACAGTTAGTGAGGTCAAGGTCTGGGACGTGAGCAAGACAGCCAAAGACACGTTCCGCGTACTATTTACGGTGAACCAAGACCTTACCAAAGGCAAAGACAGGAAATCTGTGACCAGCACTTACACCATTAACGTCATGCAAGATAGCAACGGCGATATGGTGCTCACCAAGAACCCAACCATCGCGGCCGAACCGGCAACAGCTCGGCTCAAACTACCAGACACCCAATCCGATAACACGGTAGTCAGCAGCACCGCAAATGACGTAACCAAGTTTCTCAAGACGTTCTTCGGTTTGTACCCGCAAAGTGATCGCAACGAACTCAAATATTACGTCAATGGCGGGACGCGACCAATCGAACGCAACCTCAAGTTTGTGGAACTGCTCGACCCAGTCTTTAAGCAGACTAAACGCGGCCTGACCGTCACCTTATCTGTGAAGTATCTCGACACTGACAACGACATGAACCAAGTATCGCAATACACCCTGACCCTTTCCAAGCAGAGCAATAACTGGATCATCACTGACGGCATCTAAAAAAATACCCGGCACGACCTTCACCGTAGAAAATGCGCATGGGTCGTGCTGGGTATTGTCGTTATCTCCTATATTGCATAATAAAGGTAACCACTCAGGCAACGTGAAAAAAAGTCTGTTGGTAAGTTGGTATACCAAATACCCTTAACAACAATGCCTCCGAAAGGAACACGAAGGCGTTCTTCAATTTTCAAGCCAAGTGCAACGATGATAATGAATGCTTGATAGTGGTCTAGGCTGTTAGGCCATGCGTCGGTAGTAATCGCATGGGCGAAGATAGTGCAGAATACGTCTGGGACGATGGTTCAGTGCGGACTGGATTGCCTGGATCTCAACCAGCGTAACGTCCCTGAGAGACTTTCCCTTCGGGAAATACTCCCTGAGTAGTCCGTTGGTGTTCTCGTTAGTGCCGCGCTCCCAAGGAGAGTATGGATGAGCAAAATAGATCTGGGTTCCAACAATCTCCGACAGCTTGGCAAACTCAGACCCGTTGTCAAAGGTGATACTATCAAACTCCTTGGCACCAAAGTCGTCATCGTGTCCTGCAAGGCTTTAAGGCAGGTGCCCACATGATAGTCAGGAATCTTGACGATGATTTCAGTCCGGCTGTATCGTTCCGTGAGCGTCATTAATGCTGGCTCATCAGCTGAGCGAATACCTTTGACCCGGTCGCCTTCCCAATGCCCCACGCCTGTGCGGTCATTCACAGCCGCAGGACGCAGCTGATTGAGTCGCCGTATATCTTCTTATTCTTGCGCTTGTGGGCGTTCTTATAGCCTTTGACGCGGCGTCGGAGCTTCTTGGGCAACGCCATTTTGTCTAGCTCAAGCAGCCCAACATCGATGTAGCGATACACAGTTGTCGTTGAAGCGAAAGACTTGCCCTGGTCGCGATAGAAGTGTACAAAGCTATCACCGCTGTGTACGCGAGGCTTACGAGTAAGCTCCTTAGCGAGAGCCTTGAAGAACGCACGCCTGGTCTTAAGGAAGGCGTAGTGACCGGTCCTATCGCGTTTACAGTCGTGTATGGCTTGGGCAGTTTCCGCAAGATAAACTTTATGCGAGTGACGCTTCGAGTCAAGCTGAGTTACAGAGCCACGCGTGATTTCTCGTGAGATTGTCGCTTTACTGCGATGAAGCTTCTGTGCAATCACGGTCACGGTGTCACCAGCAGCCCGAAGGGCCTGAATTGTAGCACAATCGTTAAAACTCTGTTGTTTGTAATACTTGTGGGTGTTAGTCTGAGAGTGGATCACGAAGATTCCTGCTTTCTTGTTTAGCTAGCATTAACAAGAATAGGTCTTCATGGCCTTTGGGGTCTAGTCGTCAGGGTGTTAATTGTAAACTGGGGAACATGAGGGCGTTCGTTATTGGCCGCAAGAATTGGCTATTTGCGACTAGCCCTAAGGGCGCCGAAGCAAACGCAATTTGGATGACGATTGTGGAGACGGCCAAGGCCAATGGCTTGGATCCAGGAAGATACATCGAAGACCTACTTGAATGGATACCGCAGCTCCCCGCCTTCGTAAGGCCGGGACAGCTTAAGGGCTATTTGCCGTGGAATATTGAAACAGAGTCTTCAAGAACCATAAGTGCGTAAACGACAATGCGGCCCGTCCTCCACGAACTGGAGAGCGGACCGCATTTTGCGTCTGATTCAAGACGGTCGGTTATTAGGTGCTTACAAAGAGCCAGCCCATGGCTGACCCTTATGGTTTATACAGACATAATAGAATGAATAGAATGAAGCTAACTCTCTATTTGTTTAAAGCGCCTTTTTAAAGTTGTTTCGCTTATTCCAGTTATTTTTCGGATCCTCGCATAAGAAAGATTATCTTCCCGAAGCCTAAAGGCTTTTCGAATATCATCCTCAGAATATGTATTTGGACGTCCCTCTTTAAACTGAGGATTGTGAGCTCTTGCATATTGTTTTCCTTCTAGAGTTCTTGAAACGATCATATCTCTCTCAAATTGTGCAAAAGCTGAGAATACTGTAAACACAAGTCTACCTGTGGGAGTGTTGTCGATGGTGCCTAAGTTTAGAATCATTACCGAAATATTCTTGTCAAACAATCTCTGAATCACTTCTAATGCTTCTTTGGTGTTACGTGCAAATCTGTCAAGTTTTGTGACGATTAATTTATCACCAGGTTGCATCGAGCGAATCATTTCTTTAAAAGCAGGTCTTACCATAGTAGTTCCCGTGTACTTCTCTGAATAAATTTTTATTGCTCCTGCCTGTTTTAACGTTTGTATTTGGACACGTAAATTCTGTCCGTCAGTGCTTACGCGTGCATATCCATAAATCATAAAGACACCTCAATCAATAAAAAAAAGCAGTCCGCAATTTTAAGTTATAGTATGAATTCTTGTGAGTAAGGAATGAGGTTAATAATACCATGACCAACTGTGTTTTTCTAAGAAACTATTTGTTTTAGAGGTCTATACTTCTTTATAACTCTGTGATAAACTTGTCTTGTTAGTGAATGGTAGCAGTCTGCAACTTAAAAGTTATGGACGATTTCATAAGGAGGAATATCTATGTCACAAACTGGAAACTTAGGACGATCCGCGGCTTTTGTTGGTGCCGCGACTTTACCTGTAACTGGTGAACACATTTTTACTTTTTTTGCCGATAATTGGGATTGTTTTGATTTTAGCCATTGCACTTTTTAGTTGCTACAACTTTTTCCTTAGAAAATGGTATAACGTTAAATGAGCGATTCAAGCCTTCAAGCGTATATTCATGGTTTGAACATTTTTATTCTATGTATGAGTGCATTGGGCTTATTAAGGATGTTCATTACTTTTTGGTTTGCAAATGTGTATGATTATAGATTTATCAAGCACAGATATGCTCACCACAGGAGGATAAAGCGCTTTAATCCGTCAATAACAGTCATCGTCCCTGCATTTAATGAGGAAAAGGCAATAATCCAAACATTGGCCTCAATTTGTAAAAATACTTACGAAAAAAAGCAAAATTGTAGTAGTTGACGATGGTTCGTCTGATAACACTGCTGTTTTAGTCAAAAAGTTTATCGAAGCTCATCCTGATAATGACATTAAACTGATTCAGCAATCAAACTCAGGAAAATCAGTAGCAATTAACAATGCCCTATTTAATTGTGATGATTCTGTCTTAACAATGGTTCTTGATGCAGACTCTCTCTTAAAAGAAGATGCTATAGAAAGAATGGTCAAATGGTTTTGGAATCCAAACATAGTCGCACTTGCTATGAATGTGAAGATGTTAAACTTACCAACTTTTATTGGAGCATGCCAGCGTTTTGAATTCATAAGTGCATACAGAGGCAAATGTGCTGAGCATGTTTTAAAAACGCTTTACATCATAGGAGGTATTGGGTCCACTTTTAGAACGGATATGCTTAGAAATATTGGTGGATATGACACCAATACTCCCACTGAAGACATTGACCTGACTTTAAAACTGCTCTCTAGGTATGGGAATAAGGATAACATTATAGGATATGCCAATGATGCAGTAGCTTATACCCAACCAGTGAAAAAGTTTAAGTCTCTGATCAAACAGAGATATCGATGGAAGTATGGTCGCTTCATAGCATTTGTAAAATATCATAATCTTTTTTTAATATGGACAAGAAATTTAGTAAGATGTTAACTTTTTTTTCCAGTTACCGCTTGCAGTATTTCAGGAACTTTTTATGCTTATAGAGCCTTTTGTGTATTTGTATTTACTATTTATTACGATTTATTTCCAAGATTTAGGAATGTTTGTTGCGATGGTATCATACGTGTTTGTAGTTATTGCATTATCAGTGACCGCTTCGCGAGAGCCGTTAAAATCGAAACTGCTGCTTCTGTGCACAGCTCCATTCAATTTTTTTTCTTTCTTACATTTTGACAATTGTTGAATATGTTTCATTAATTAATTCTGTAATTCACTTGCGTTCTATAGTTGACTACAATAGCAACCATGCAAATTGGAGTCATGTAGAACGCTTGTGAAAAATACACGTGTGTTTCTCTCAAACGATACCTAGTCGGTACTGAACTAGACTGCTAATTTTGGTTTTTCAGTGATGACTTTATAGTTGACTTGATACATTCTGCCGGATCGTTGGGCAATGATAGAAATTGGTATAGAAAAAAATTATCAGAAGCAGCACGAGGTTAGCCAACACAATAGCCGAATCGACTTCGACTACGAGAGATTCAGCGGTTCTGGTGTTCACTAAATCAAGCCCAAGTGAGCCATTCAAGAAGGCAAACTTACGTTCAATTACACCTCGTCTATTCTCTGCATCAGTATCATTTTCACGTTGCTTAGCATCCACGTGCCTCGGTCTACGACCTAGCTTCGGCCCACTTAGTTTGATGCCCCGCTCTTTGTAAGCATCTAATAACCGACCGTCTTGAATCAGACACAAATGCGGTCCCATTCTCCAGTTCGTAGAGGACGGGCTGCATTGTCGTTTACGCACTTATGGTTCTTGAAGACTCTGTTTCAATATTCCATGGTAAATAGCCCTCAAGCTGTTCCGGCTTCACGAAGGTGGGCAGCTGCGGTATCCATTCAAGTAGGTCTTCGATATATCTTCTTGGATCCAGGTCACTGCCCTTGGCCGTCTCCACAATCGTCATCCAAATTGTGTTTGCTTCGGTGCCCTTAGGTCTAGACGCGAATAGCCAATTCTTGCGGCCAGTAACGAACGCCTTCATGTTCCCTTCGGAGGCATTGTTGCTGAGATCGATCTCGCCGTAATCCAACACACGATTGAGCAGCTGACGCTGATTGATCGCGTAGGTCAAGGTCACGCCTAACCGTGATTTCGACGCCGGATTGGTCCCCAGACTTAACCTTGAAGCGATGGCAATCGATATGGCACACCAACTCGGGGTACCGAATCCACGCATGTACAAGTGTGAAGCTAAGCACTGCTGGACGTCATTCCCACGCCATCCTAAACAACAACACGGTGGTTTTCACAAGCAGGTCAAGGCCCAACTCCAATACGTTCGCCGAGACTTGCGCTATATCAATGAATTCATTGACCTTGGCGTTACCTTACCGAGTGATCAGGCAATTCGGCTTGGAGTGATCCGAATCTTGTTTGACCAACAATGGTACATGTATACTCATAAGACTCACCACGTTGAAGAGCGCATCGTCAATCTCCAGCAACCGTATATTCGGCCAACTCAACGAGGCAAGGCGAACGCCAAAGTCGAATTTGGGGTGAAGATCGACTGTTCTTTGAGTGAAGGTGTGATTGACATCAAGCGTTTCGATTTCAACGCCCTTTTCGAAGGCCCTCAATTTT
>NZ_BBAJ01000083.1 GCF_001311195.1 Lacticaseibacillus camelliae DSM 22697 = JCM 13995 | reverse complement strand
TCGCCTGTATCACCTTTATCGCCGGTGCCCACTGGTTCGCCCGTATCACCTTTATCGCCAGTGTCTGCTGGTTCGCCTGTATCACCCTTGTCGCCAGTGTCGGTAACAGTCATATCACCAGTATAATTGTGGCGATCATTTGCTTGAGGGAAGCCTGCTAGTTCCAATATCTCATCATCAGTGAAATCATCGGCGCCTTTAGTACTGGTAAAGAAGTAATCGTAGACTTTCTGGTGAAACACGTTTGAGTGGCTAGTGTCGGCATGTTCTTTCCCGCCATCACGATCTGCAGTCGCTTGTGAAGCTGCCGAAAGAATATCAGATTTGATGGAGTTGAAATCCATATTGTAGGCCTGGTTATAGCCTGCCTGATAAGCCGCCGATGTTCCTGTCAGGTCCATCGCCACCAAACCTTCTCCCGCATCAAGCTGGGCATCGTGCGTGCCATGACTGTACTGAGCGTCGTATTTTGCTTTTGCAAACGTGTATGCCTGTTTGTAAGCTGCCTCAAATTCTGCGGTGGCACCATCCGGCACATGAAGCTGATAGCCACCTTGGGCATCCTCCTTACCCCGTTTCCGTGCCTCAGAAACCTCATCGGAAACCTCTTCATCCGCTGGGAATTCATAAAACTGATTATATCCGGCCTGGAAAAGCTCAGAATGGCCCGAAACATCGGTGGGTTCTTTGCCGGCGGAAATGTCTTGCTTGGCCAGTGCAACACCGGCATTGTAGTCCGCAATTAACTCATCAAACGTTTCGTTATAACCCTTTTGGAAGGCTAATGACTGCTTAGAAATATCCGTTCGAAGTTGTGTCGACTCTGCATCAGAAGTAGCAACCATTTGACCATAAGCGAAATCTGAATCCGCCGTCTCTTTAGTCGCATCGTAAGCTTCAGTATAGGCAATTTGATAGGTTTCAGACTGATCACTGTTATCTGCGGGCTCATTGCCTGCTTCACCATCGGCCTTACCAGCGGCTGCTCCTTGATCCTCGGCACTGGCAATTCCCGTGAACTCAGCGTAGCCTTCATCATACCCATAGGTGTAACCCTTCTGGAAAGCCTCAGTCTCCATTGTCGTGTCGGCATAATCGTAGTTACCCACGCCGTCGGCCCGACCAGCCGCGACCCCAGCATCGTACTGCTGCTGATAAATCTTGTACCCTTTTTCGTAAGCCTCGTAGTAGGCATTGATATATTCTACTGACTTGTCTTCACCAACATTACGCGGAAGACCTGCTTCACCGTCAGCCTGCCAGCTGCCTTTCCCTGTTCACCAGACAAATCAACAGTCGTATAGAAAGCGTAGATAATCTGATCACGCGTAACCTTATATTGGGTCAGATCAATAACGTTGCCCTTGTCATCCTCCCAATGATCGAAGGTATAACCTTCATGGACCCCAGAGTTGCGGAATGAGCTGTTGTCTTCATACCAGTTTCCAAAGATTTCCCCTTGCGGTACAGATAAGTTGGTGTCAAGGTCAGACTGAGTCGCATCTGCGGCCTTAACCTCCACCTTGAACGCCTCGGTTGTATTGTAACCACGATATGAATCCCGCTCCGTCTCAGCGTAGCCTTTGGCGTAACCCGCTTGATAACCCGCCGAAAAAGCACTCACATCTGCAGCATCGAGATTCTCACCAGAATCTGCGGCCCCAATTGCCTCGCCAGTCGCAAAGTCGGCATCATAGGTCGCTTTGGCATCCGTGTAAGCGGCTGTGTAAGCATCCTGATATGCTTTGCTTTGCGAAGCATTATCAGCCACTTGCTTGCCGGCTGCACCATCGGCCACCCCGGCTTTTTGACCAGCCGCTGCATCCACAGAAAGCGGAGCGAAGACAGCAGTAAATGTCGCATCGCTGCTTGGCGTGTAGTTGCTGAAATCAACCGAATTGCCACCCGCATCTTCCCAGTGGTCAAAAGCAAAGCCTTCAGCTGCAATCGGCGTCGGTACTTTCGCAGCGTTCAGCGGTGTCCCCGCCTTGGCTGAAATGGTCTTGTCAACAGTACCTCGCTTCTCATCAGCAGACTTGAAGACTAACTTCACGCTAGCCGACGTTTTTCCATCATCCTTAGCGAACACTGCGTAAAGCGTTGTGTTGCCAATTGGCTTATAGAGATCAAAGTCGATGACGTTATTGTCCTGATCCTGCCAGTGATCGAAGCGGTATCCCGCCTGTGGTTCAGGGGTCGGCAGCCGGTTCTCGTTCAGCAGCTGACCTGCCTTGGCCGTCACAGTCCCAGAAACGGTCCCTTCATCATTGTTTGCGCTCTTAAATGCCACTTTGATGTCACTGTCAGCACCTGGTGTCAGCGCTGCAGTAACATGGTAATCAGCCTGAAACTGAACCGCTGAAGCAGTTGTCCATTCCATGTGAGAAACCATCCCATCATATTCAAAGGAAGTTGGGCGTCCCTCACCAATATAAATTGCCGTTCCGTCATCGCGCATCTGCCATTTACTGGTATCAACGTGAACATAGGCGAGATCATTTTTTTGCATCCTCATCGCTTGCATCTGCGTCGCCAATCAAGTCCCGCACGTTGACATACCAGTGACCATCGACCTCATAAGTATTGGCGCGCACGTGCTCATCAGCAACGTAATTCCATACATACTGAGAAATCACCGAAATATCTGGCACATCATTGGCGATGTAGGAGAATGCATTCCCACTGGCAGCCAAATTGATCAAATGACTAGCACCACTAATATTGAGCGTCCCTGTCAGGTTATTGTTCGTCAAATTCAGGGAGGCTACGACGTGGTTCGGTGTAAAACTAGTCAACTGATTATCAGAAAGGTCGAGCTGAGTGACCTGCGGAAACAATGACGCATCGAAGGTAGTCAGTTTATTGCCGTTCAAACTCAAGGTCCGTAGTCCTGCCTTGTATTCCCCTTCGTTTCTCAATTCGTCAAAACTAACATCATCGCCATGCGCATCAGGTGCGTCAAACGTCGTCAACTGATTATACGAAAGATCGACCGTCGATAAATACTCCAAGCCGGCCAAATCGATTTCAGAGAGCTGATTGCCTTGCAGATAGAGTGTTCCCAGATGAGTCTGCTTTGAAAGATCAATACTCTTGAACTGATTATTCGCCAAATTTAAAGAAGTCAGATTCACATTGCTTAGGTCAAGACTGGAGAGTTGGTTATCCGACGCATCAAAATCAATCAGTCCTGGAAATGACTTAAGATCGAATTCTGAAAAGGCATCCTTGGAAATAGTCAGATCATTAACCTTATCCAAACCGCTGGCGTTGAGGGTTGCCAACTTTGGATCGTTGTACAGATCCAAATTGCTTAGTGCAGGCAGATTTTCGACGGTAGCATCATCCAGACTGGTAAGGTCCTCCGCCCGTAGTTCCTCAAGTACAGGCAAATTTTTGACCGAGACTTTAGTAATCGTACTACTGTCTTCAACGGTCAATTGCTGGAGGCTTGGCAAAGATCCGTCCAGCTCCAGCGACTGCAGAGTCGTAGTCGCATGGGTGGAATAATCATCACCAATTGTCAGCTTGGTAATAGAATCCGATTGAAGATCTTTGGGCCAATGTGCTCAAGGTTGATCCCTTCAAGATCCAGCATTTTCAAGTATGTCAGCTTCGGCAGCAAACTGAAGTCAGAGACCTCAGAGCCCGCTCCAAGCGAAAGGTTATACAATTTAGGCAGTAATTCAAGCCCTTTAAGGTCCTTCACCGGATCGTCGGGGTCAAGAGCTTCAATGGACTGCATTGAACTCAACATGTCGGAGCTAAATTGCTTGCCATCCCATTCTGGATCAACTTTATAAGCCATTGCAGTCAAGATATCGCGTAGTCCTTGATCCGGAAAATTTACTTTGGTGAAGTCAACTGGCTCATATTGGGCCTGGCCGTCTTTCGAACTATCCCCAGAATCTTCGGTAACTGTGTCTGCACGAACGGACGCCTGAGGTTGAATCAGAGTCGCAAACGATAAACTAGCGAGTAATGCCGTGCTATAAAGGAGTACATTTAAATGTTTATTCTTCTTCATTTCGTTTTTTACCCCCAACAAATGTGAACCCGAGACCAGTCAGCACCATGACCAGCATCCCAGTCAGAGCGTTATGCGCCACTTTCTCGCCTGTGCTTGGCAATCTCCTACCCCGACGGCCGGAATTTGTCCGTGCCCCGCGTGAAACCGACGAAAGCGACCCATTGTCTTTGTATACGCGAGCTGATCGCTCAGGCTCGGAGCTGGCAACGCTTGATCAGTCTTAGTAGCACCATTTTCGCCACTTTGTTGCTTCTCATCATCCGTGCCAGCAGCTTGAGAAGCGTCTTTACCCGTGGAAACGGAGCCGTCCTGCTTGTTACCGTCGCCAGTAGTGTTGGTATCATCCTTCTCACCGTCGCCGGTGGAGCTAGAATCTCCCTTCTCGTCGGACCCGCCATTAGTCTCCCCTGGTGTCCCGTTTGTCCCCTTGTCTGAATCATCAGTCTTCTCATCTTCAGGAATAATCACAGAAGTGGTGATTGCTGTTGATTTATTGCCTGCATCATCGAAGCTTTGGACGAGAATATCAGTGGTCGCAGTCACTGCAAATGGCTTGGTGTAGGTCTCCCAAGTTTCACCGCCATCGAGGCTGTAACGAAGGTGCGTATATTCTTGCTGATCGGCAGTCAAAGCTTTATCAAACCCGAGCGTGACTGTGATGGCTTTGGTGTTTGCACTCAGATCACTTAGCGATGCTGTCGGCAAAGCCGCAATCTGATTGACGATATTCTTTACGGTGTATGTCGCAACGGGTGATTCATTCCCGTACTTATCGCTAGCTTTGAATTGAATATCCCCATCAATTGCTTTATTTACACTGCCATCGTAGCTGTTCCAAGTCTTACCATTGTCCAAGCTATACTGGATATCTGCGTCTTGCGCCTGCGTTGCAGTCAACGCGACCGGTGCATTGGTCAGCTTCTGAGTGCTTGGCGTAATCGTTGGCGCATCCAGTGCAGCTTTCTTCTGGTGAACGAGAATCCGGCGCTTAGTTTCGTTGCCATAGTTATCCGTGACGGTCATCACAAAGACGTTATCAGAAGCACCGTTGTCTTTAACGAGGTCCTTACTATCGTCTGTTGGTGTCAATGGCAATTCCGTGTCAAACTGTTTTGGTTGATCTGTGGTGTACTTCTCACTAAGCGTTTGATTCCATGGCGTCTGATAAAATTCGTCAGTACCAATCTTGACCGTGTAACCGCTCAGGTTATCACCAAATTCACCCTTTAGTTCAAGGGAATCCTTGTTAGTGAATACCTCATAGTCGTAATCATCTAACGCGGAAGCCTGCCAATTGTCTCCTGTGGTGAAATCAAGAACCGGGAAGGTCGTGTCAACCGCAACCCCGAACGACCCTCGTGTCCACTCCTCAGCACCGCTCAGTTTAAACTGATAAGTAATGTAGCGTACTTGGTTTTCGCCAACTTTGAGCTTGTAACTAAACTGATGCGTGGTTGGATCCACCTGAACCTTGTTTTCGGGATCATCGGGATCCATCGAATGGCCAAGAATCGTGAAGTCATCTACTGTATCAAACGCATTGCCGGCCGTCCCGGTGATGGTCAACGTTTCAGTTGCTTCATCATACTTAATGTCTTTTTCATTCTCCTTGGAGATGTTGACTGTTGATCCCCCGACTACGTTGTCAAAGTTAAGGTAGGTGCGATCAAGCTGAGTCACCAGCATGTCAGCTTCTGGGCCGTCAACTTCACCGACGCCAGGAATCGAGGTGAACGCTGGGCGCTCATGATGTTCTCACCCTCACGTGCGCTACTGCCGTTGACCATTCTGAACAAAGCGTTAAATTTGCTGGTTGCCTTGTCTAAGTTGTAAGAATCCGGCTCAAATGTCGACCCGCCTTCGTTGTACCCATAGGTGACAATATCGGATGGACTGCCCGAAACGCTCCCAGATAACGTGAAGGTATCCGCAGTATTGTTGACCCCATACATTCTGGAACCATCGGTCATGTCATACCACTGCCCCCCCGCTGGCAAGTCAAGCGTTGTGACAGGCTGTGCAGCAAAACCAAACTTGATTGTTTTAATCACGATATTTTGCTTGGCATCTTGAGAGAAGATCAACTTATCCATCCCATCAGTAGTCGCCACATGTGCCTCAAAGTTGCCATCGTCATCGACTTTGACTGGTTGACCATTCAGATAGAAATCATTCTTGTAGTTGCCATAGATCGTGTAGGTCTTATCATCCTTGTTGTAGTAGGTATCTGTGTCATCTGTCGTTTCACCGTCAAAGGCATTGAAAAGGATCAGACTATTACTGTTCGAAGCCACATCAACAGTAGCCTTAATTTCAATTGATCCGGGGTTGCCGGCGTTATCAATCGCGGCGACTTGGATGTTATTGATACCGTCCTTCAGATACTGTGAAACGTCAGTGATCTCAGTATCAAAATCAAAGGTCTTCAGTGGTTCCTTGGCAAAGTCCTCCACGGAACTAAAGTCTTTAGCCTGACTGACTTGAGGATCCAGCTTGGCGGTGATTGCAAAACCGTTAACAGAAATACCAATCTTGGACAGTGGTGAAAGCCCGCTTGTCTTGTCAGTAACCGTCCCAGTAACATGCCACTTACCATCATCATTCTTTGCTAGATTGACATTGTTAAACTCTGGCTTCGTGCTATCAACCTTAATCGGCATGTCCATGGTCTGAGTCTCGCTGCCAGCATCATCAGAATCTACATTGGCCGTTAGCCGGTAAATATACTGGCCATCTGGTAAGGCCTTCTCTTTGCCAGTCGTCGGATCGTAACTATTCCCATCAAATTTTAGATGATCAATACTCAGATAACTATTCGTGGTCACGTGCTCCCCATGACCAGAAATGTAGTTTTTGGATGCATCAAGTGCAGAACCCAAATCACGTACCGTCTTGCCGTTCGCATCAACAATAGTAGCCTTAAGTTCCTTAGCATTACGATTAAGCGAAACGTAAGGAGAAGCATTGTCCTGAGTACCATCCCATTTGGTGAAATGGCGACGTAATTAGCGTCGTACCAGTACCGCCCAAGCGGGGTCGAACCCGTGTCACTAAATTCGCTATCCCAAACCAGGCCCAGTGCTGCCCCATCTTCAGACATCAAAAAATTCCCGTGATCCGAGACATATGCACTTTCATCAGGATAAATTGATTTGCCAGAGTTGCCAATGCCATCAAAAATCTTCTGCGCACTGTCCCAGTTCCCGTAGAACCCAAGGAACGCCATTGAGAGATCTGGGCTGTCTGACGTGTTGCTCTTAAAACCAACGAATCCTTCAGCCCATTGGGACTTGTGGAAGCCATTCGGTAAAGTCAGCGTCACAGTGACATCTTTAGACTCCCCAGCCTTCAAGTCGAATTCCTCTGCATCTGCTTTCAGCGTCGACCCGGAGATGTGCTTGTCATAAACGTTTTTGTCCTCATCCACTGCCTTAGTGTAGGCACCGCCAAAATCGTTGAAATTGTATGATATATCGGTTTTACCGTTATTCTTCAGATTGATTGTGAAAGTTGCTTTGTCACCAATTTCCTTAAGCGAAGCCGCGCCTTTCCCTTTTACTGTCATGGCAACGGTAGACTTCAGGGCTTGGCTGATCTGAACAATCCCAGACCCTGTCGTCGCGGTGAGTATGGGGCGTTATCATGCGCTTTGTCGAGCACCGGAGTAGCCGTGTTCATCATGCAAGCTTGGCTGCCGTCACTCGGTCCTTGCCGCTCAGGCCGAGCCCATTCGCCTTTTGACCTTGAAGCACAAGTGCCGTGGCGCCTGCCGTCACTGGCGTCGCCATAGAGGTCCCTGACATATCCTGATAACCATTATCATTGGCCGTTGACCAGAGGTGCCCACCAGGCGCAGTGATATCAGGTTTTAATTCAAGGTCAGTGTTTGGCCCCCAAGTGGTGTAATAGGACATTTCATTCGCCGTGGAACTGGTTGAAACCACCGGCGTGAAAGTACTGAATTTATAAAACTCCTTCGGGTGCGCTTTGACATCATCAACCAGTGTTTTACCATCTTTCATGCTCGTGAAAATGGTTGGCAGGCCAGCTGACAGCCCCGCTTCCCCATCACCAACCGTCACGTTGTTGATAACGATCAAACCGGCCGCGCCGTGAGATTTCGCGTTGGCGTATTTATCGGCAAAAGTCACTTCGCCATTACCGCCACGAGAAACTACTGCGACTTTGCCACTGACGTCGACATTGGCGTAGTCACCATCGGAGCCGGCCCCCACCCCATCAACGACATCTTCGTAGTTGCTTTCATTCGGCACAACGACCAACTGCGCCGTTGGGAAATGGCTAACGCCTTCGTTGAGGAAACCAAGTCCGCATTGGGTTCAATGCTGATAGCCTTGCCGAAAACATCGCCATCATCGCTAGCATGAGTGACGGAAGTGCCATAAGAGGTCCAGGTCGTGTTGTCGGAAGAAGCGACGGTGATGGCATCCTCGGCAATGCCAGGGGTGGACATCAGTCCATCATCGAGCGCGTTGTAGTTCGCCAACGCCCCTGTCGCGCGACCCGTCGAATTACCGGAGTTACCCGCGGCAATAACCGAAACGACCCCTTCGTCTGCTGCCGCTTCAATGGCGTCATTTTCTACGTCACTCATGTTCGCATTGGCGTCATCAGCACCAAAAGACATATTCATGACGTCCGCGCCGAGCTTCACTGAATCTTCAATGGATTGCACGATCACGTCGGAGAAAACCCCGGTACCCATATTATTGAAGACCTTCATGTCCAGCAACTGGGCTTCCGGTGCGACTCCTTCAACCGACTTCACGTTATCCGGATTTTCCCCATTGGCCGCCACGATCCCCGCCACGTGCTGGCCGTGCATTTCTCCAGTGGTGTCGTAAACTTCTTCATCATTACCATCAGCATAGTTGTGTGCAAAGGGAATCTTGGTATTTTCATATTTCCCATAACCCAATTCATCGATGGCCTTTTGCGCGGTTTCCTTCGAGATCTTCGCGGTCGATTCATCGGTCAGGCGGAAATCCTTGTGCGTCGGATCGATTCCACTGTCAATGATTGCAACGGCCATACCCTCGCCTTTAACATTCTGTTCTTGCAAGCTTGTACCGCCTGGACGGTTTTATCAGCAGAGATGTCTTGCGGGGTCTGAATGGCACTAACTTCAACCGACTTGACGCCATCAAGTGCCTGCAGCTTGCTGATGTCTGAAACTTTGGCATCAATCGAAAAGCCCTTCACCAGATAGCCAAACTCTTCTTCAACCTTGCTGCCGGTCAATTTCTCAGCCGCCTCAGTAGTCGCCTTCTGACTCGCTAAGGCTTATTTTCCGCA
>NZ_BBAJ01000082.1 GCF_001311195.1 Lacticaseibacillus camelliae DSM 22697 = JCM 13995 | reverse complement strand
CGGCTCGCCACGGCGCGCCATTTTGCGTCGGGCCTCGATTTCCGCACCCACTGCCGGCGCCACGGCGTAAAGCTGCGCCTCGCCTTCCTTGCCGTTTTGACTGGAGGTCTCGATCACCAGGCTTTCGAGGTCGAAGGGCTTGAGAAAAAAACCACTGCTGGTGGCGCAGGGTCTGGATCTTCGCGTAGGGAATGTGGCGCGTTTTGCGGACAAACAGACCGGACTTGATCACCACCTGCGAGTCCGCCAGGCGATAGGTGAACCGCAAGTAGCGCACCACGGTGCTGGCGACCACCAGCAGCAACCCACAGCCGACTAAAATCCACACGATCCAGCCGCCATCGTCCCGGTCATTAAACCCGATGACTACCAGCCCAATCACATAAATGAGGCTGCTGTAAAGTCCTTGGCCGGTCATCAGAATCAGTGCGGCCAGCGGCAGGCGTTCATCCTTCATCGCGTGCCTCCTGAGCCAGCTGCATGATCCGGTCCCGCAGCGCGGCCGCCACGTCCTGCGTCACCCCGGCGATTGAATCAGTCGTCGATGCGGTTTGCACCTGGACCTCCTGAAGCCCCTGCCACTGCATAATGGGGCCCGACTCCAGCGTCACGTTTTGGATCCGGCTGATCGGCACCGCCTTTTCCGAACGAAAGATGTACCCGCTGCGCAAATACACCGCAGTCGGCGTGATCAGGTAGCGCCAAAACTGGTACCGGTACGGGATCAGCACCAGGTGGATCCCGGCGTGCAAAATAGCCGCCGCGCCTGTTATGGCAGCCGGCCACCAAGGCCAGTGCCACAATCGCCAAGCGACCAGCAGAAAAATCGTGATTGCCAGCCAAATGGCCCCGTCGATCAACGCTTTCGTGCGCCAGACCGTTTTGATCTGCGCAGGCAGGTGTTCCCCTTTCATCCCCATCACGCTCCTCTTTTCGGTAGTATACCCCGAAAACGATTGCAGAGGGGGTGACATGACATTTTTGTTCGCGGATAAAAAAGCCAGGCAATCTCGCCTGACTTGACCGTCTCTGATCAGAACTTGAACAAATCCGTCGACAGGTACCGCTCGCCGTTGTCTGGGGCCACGGTGACCACCGTCTTGCCGGTGCCGAGCTTCTTGGCCAGCTCAATGGCGCCAAAGATGTTGGCGCCAGCGGAGATCCCAGGCAGGAACCCTTCCTCGCGGCTGACCTGCTTCGCCATGGCAAAGGCTTGGTCAGAGGTGACCTCCACGACATCCTGGTACAAGTTGGTGTCCAAGACTTTCGGCACAAATCCAGCGGAAATGCCTTGAATCTTGTGCTTGCCGCCGTGACCTTCCTTGAGCACCGGACTTTCGGCCGCCTCCAGCGCGTAGATCTGCACGGCCGGGTTGGCCTTTTTCAGGGCCCGCCCGACTCCGGTCAGCGTCCCGCCGGTGCCAACCCCGGCCACAAACGCATCCGGCGTCTTGCCGCCGAAGTCCGCGATGATCTCCTCACCGGTCGTTTTCTCGTGAATGTCCGGGTTCGCTGGGTTGTCGAACTGGCTCGGCATGAAATAGCCGTGCTCCTGGGCCAGCGCCTTGGCCTTCTTGATCGCCCCTGGCATGCCATCGCACCCGGGGTCAGGATCAGCTCGGTGCCGTAGCCTTGGATCAGCGCACGGCGCTCAACGCTCATGCTCTCAGGCATCACAATGATCATGTGGTAGCCCTTGGCGGCGGCGACCATCGACAGGCCGATGCCAGTGTTGCCCGACGTCGCTCGATGAGGGTGCCGCCAAGCTTCAGCGCGCCGCTTTGCTCGGCGGCCTCAATCATGGACAGCCCGATGCGGTCCTTGACGGAGCCGCCGGGGTTGAAGAATTCCAGCTTGACGTAAACGTCCGCGGCGCCGGCGGGCACCACGTGGTTCAGCTTGACCATTGGGGTCTTGCCAATCAATTCCGTAATATTGTTTGCAATCATAAGCTAATCTCCTTTTCTCGTTGTTCATCTGCCACGCGCGCGAGCCACTGATCGAAAAAGATGTGCTGCGTCTCTTCCCACTTGAACTGCGGCCCGCTCATCCTGCGGGGTCGGTGAAATAATGCTCGGGCTTGCGGTAAAAGCGGTCCGGGTGCGCCGCAATTTCCCGCTGGTACTCGTGCAGCAGGCCTTTTTGCCCGTACTCCAGGTGGGCAAACATGAAGGTCTGCCGGGCCTGCCGGTTGCCGGCCAAAAATAAGGCGCCATCTGTCGTCGTGGCCTCCAAGCGCAGCCGTGGGTCTGCTTCGATCTGTGCGCGATCCATTTCGGCGTACCGCGCGTGCGCCGCGTAAAAGCCTCGGGGAGCCCCTGCAGCAGGCTCGACGGCGCCAGTATCCGCTGCCGGTAGACGCCGAACAGCTTGTGCGGCAACATGTGCTTTCGAATGCCGTAAAAATGGTCCAGTGCCGCCATGCCGCCCCAACAAAGATACAGCTGGCTGACGCGGTGCGCCGCCAGCACGTCCATCAGTGCCCGCGCTTCGGCGATGTAGGTCACGTCGTCAAAGGCGAACCGCTCGATGGGCGCCCCAGTGATGATGAAACCATCCATCTCCGCGGCCGCCGTCAGGTCCAGCGGCGCCAGAATACGGCTGACGTCAGCCGGCACGCCACCAGGGTAATGCGTGGTCGGATAGTAGAAATGTAGCGCAACTGGCCGGCCCGAATGGGTCAACACGTTCGTAAAGCGCGCGTTCGTCTCAGGCTTGTCGTGCATCACGTTGAGAATCCCAATCTTCAGCGGTTGCATACGCGGCCTCCTTTCGTAGCCTTACAGTCTACCTGAACAAACGGAAAAATCAAGACTTTTTTGAAACCGTTTACTCATATATCTTATCGCATAGAAACACAAAAAAATCCGGCGGACCGCTTGGCCGCGCCGGATCTCAACTCGTTCAAATTAAAGTTTCAGGCTCATCGCGTTCAGCGCCACGATCACCGTGGATGCGGACATGATCAGCGCGCCGACGGCTGGGCTCAAAATGATGCCGATTCCAGCCAAGACACCGGCCGCCAGGGGCAGCGCCAAAATGTTGTAACCGGCGCCCCACCAGAGATTCTGAATCATCTTGCGGGTCGTCACGCGGCCCAGGTGCAGGAACGTCAAAATGTCCTGCGGATCGCTCTTGACCAGCACAACATCGGCCGAATCGATGGCGACATCCGTGCCGGCACCAATCGCGATCCCAATCTCCGCGCGGGCCAGCGCTGGCGCATCGTTCACGCCGTCGCCCACCATTGCGACCCGGTGGCCCTGACTCTGATACTGCCGCACGATTTTGGCCTTGTCTTCCGGCTTCAGCTCGGCGTGAACCTGAATGTCCCCCAGGCGGTGCGCCACGACAGCCGCAGCCGCCTGGTTGTCCCCGGTCAGCATCACGGGTTCGATGCCCTGCGCGCGCAGCCCGTCGATCAGCGTCTGCGCATCCGGCTTAATTTCATCCCCCTGCGCGATCAGGCCAAGCACCGTCTGCCCTGCCAGCAAAAATGAAATCGAATTGCCGGCCGAGGCGAGCTTGTCAAACGCAGCCAGGTCGTAGCCGATACCGTGCTCGCTCAAGTAGTTGGCGGTGACGATGGCATATTCGGTGCCGTCGACCGTACCTTGCAGCCCGACGCCTTGCAGCGTCTGCACATCTTCGGCGGCCGGCGCCTTGATGCCGCGCGCCTTGGCTTCAGCCAGGATCCCGGTAGCCAACGGATGGCTGGAACCGGCTTCCAGGGCGGCAAACAGCCCCAGCACCTGGTTTTCGTCAGCACTGCCGGTGAAGGATTGGACCGCGTTGACCTTGAACGTGCCTTCAGTCAGGGTACCGGTCTTGTCCATCAGCATCGTGTCGATTTTACCGGCAGTTTCCAGCGCCTGGCGGTTGCGGACCAACAGGCCCCGGCCAGCGGCCAGACTCGTCGAACGGGCCACGACCAGTGGAATCGCCAGCCCCAGCGCGTGCGGGCAGGCGATGACCAGCACCGTCACCAGCCGGTTGAGCCCAGTGTCCAATCCCGCGATACCAGTCCAGGCGAAGAACGCGATCAGTCCAATCAGCAGCGCCGCGTAAAACAGGTAGCGCGACACGACATCGGCCATGGTTTCGGCGCGCGACTTGTCGGCCTGGGCGTCGGCGACCAGCTTGGCCACCTGCGCCAGGTAGCCGGACTCGCCTGTCCCGGTGATTTGCACCGTCAGCGTCCCGTTGCCGTTGACCGCCCCGCCGATGACCTGGTCGCCGACGTGCTTTTCAATGGCCTTGGCCTCACCGGTGACCAGCGCCTCGTTGACGGCACTGGTCCCGGCCTGGACGACGCCGTCAGCCGGAATTTTTTTTCCCCAGCTAGAACGATGACAGAGGCGCCTTCCTGCAGCTTGGCCAGCGCGACGTCTTGCGTCGTGCCATCCGCCTGCAGTACGTGCGCGGACCCTGGCAGCAGCGCCGCCATTTTCGACATGACGTCACCGGCGTTCATCACCGCGTTCATTTCGATCCAGTGACCCAGCAGCATGATCACGATCAGGCTGGCCAGCTCCCAGAAAAAGTCCATCGTGTGTCCGCTCGGCGCGATGAAGTGGTTCATCACGAACGCGTACACACTATACAGATAGGCAACCGAAATGCCCATCGCAATCAGCGTCATCATCGCCGGTGCCTTGTCCTTGAGCTCGCCTTTGGCGCCGCTCAGAAACGGCTGGCCGCCGTAGAAGAACAGGAACGTCGACAGTGCGAGCACGAGCCAGTCCGAGCCGGGAAAAGTGAAATGGAACGGCAGGTGCAGACCCATGAACGGCGACAGCACGAACACCGGGATCGCCGCGACCAGCGACAGCCAGAACTTCTGCTTGAAGGCGCCCATGTTCATGTGGCCCATGCCTGGCATGTCCATATCCATGTCACCCATATCACCATCAGACATATCCATTCCTGCCATGGCGTCCTGGTTAGACGGGTCGCCGTGGCCAGACATGGTCATGTTGGTCATCTCGCATCGGCGCGCATGTTCATGTCAGTATGGTCGGCCATCTTCATCTCAGTGTGGTCAGACATTTGCTTGTTCGCCACGCTGTGGACATCGGTCATAGTCGCTTCAGCCGCGTGTTTGGCGTTGTGGTGTGCTGATGATGCCGCTTGGCGGTTCGCCTTTTCAATATTTCTCAGTGTTTCACTCACGGTGTTCCCTCCTAGCAGTCACAGTCAGCAGCGTCATCGGCGGAAACGGCAGGGTCCGGCGGCAAGCAGTCGCACGGGACAGTTTCCGGTGCCGTCTTCGCCTTTTCCGCCAAAATGCCTTGAAGGCGGCTAATGTCGCTGCCGTCAGCGGTGTCTTCTGAATCAGGTCAGCGAGCGTTGCGCCTTTTTTTTCATCGCGCACAGATGGGCAAACAGCTCTGTGACGGTTTCGTCCATCGCCTCGGCCTCCTCGACCGTGGCGTGATAGACAAACTTGCGCCCGTCCTTGGTCGTTGCCAGCAGGCCCTTCTTGACCAGCCGGCCCAGCAGGGTCTTAATGGTGGAATCCGACCAATCGCGCTTGCGCTGCAGCAGTGTGATCAGCTCGCCGGTTTGCACCTTGCCTTTGGTCCAAACGATGCGCATCAAGTCCCACTCGCTCGGCGTGATTTCGTCAATTTTTGTGTCCATCTTGTTTGCTCCTTACGTCTACATTTGTAAACCTTGATTTCAGTATAGCACGTCGTTTACATCTGTCAACGAAAAGATTTCAAAAGCCTCACAGACCTTTCAAGCGACCACGGCAAACGTCCTTGTTAAGCCGTTTAACCCGGCCGTTCGCCATGAAAAGGGTCTCATCTGCGAAACCCTTGTCAGCCGTGAAGTCCGGCGCGCTCCCGTCGATTGCACTGAAAGCTCCGGTAAAACACAATCGTCATGCGTGAAAATCTATGTTACACTTAAGGCGTTAAAAATCTTGTTTTTCAAAAATAGGAGGAATTACACTTATGCCATTTGTACGCGGCACAGAATTGTTCCAAGCTGCTCGTAAAGGTCACTACGCAATTGGTGCGTTCAACACCAACAACCTCGAATGGACCCGTGCCCTTTTGAAGGGTGCTCAGGAGCTCAATGTTCCGATCCTGATCCAAACATCCATGGGGGCTGCTAAGTACATGGGCGGCTACAAGCTTTGCAAGGCTCTGATCGAGCTTGAAGCTGAGTCCATGAACATCACCGTTCCAGTTGTTATTCACTTGGACCACGGTAACTTCGAAGCTGCTAAGGAAGCTATTGCTGCCGGCTACAACTCCGTTATGTTCGACGGCCACGACCTGCCATTCGACGAGAACCTTGAGAAGACCAAGGAAATCGTTAAGCTGGCTCACGCCAAGGGCATTTCCGTTGAGGCCGAAGTTGGTTCAATCGGCGGTGAAGAAGACGGTGTCATCGGCGAAGGCGAATTAGCTTCCGTTGAAGAAGCCAAGACCCTTGCCGCAACTGGCATCGACTTCATGGCTGCCGGCATCGGCAACATTCACGGCAAGTACCCTTCAAACTGGAAGGGCCTGCACTTCGACCGTCTGCAAGAAATCGCTGACGCCGTTGACCTGCCACTGGTTCTTCACGGTGGTTCAGGCATTCCTCAGGACCAGGTTGAAAAGGCCATCTCGATGGGGATCGCTAAGCTCAACATCAACACTGAATGCCAGTTGGCCTTCGCGAAAGCAACTCGCGAATACATCCTCGCCAACAAGGACCAGGAAGGCAAGGGTTACGACCCTCGCAAGCTCCTGGCACCTGGTACTCAGGCGATTACCGACACCTTCAAGGAAATCTCCGGCTGGATGGGTACCCGTCCTGTCAAGATGGTCCCAGAAGAAATCAAGTAATCTCGCTTTTGCAAGCCAAGCACCCTGCCTTTGCGGCAAGGTGCTTTTTTTATGCGCCTACGCAAAAAGGCGACCCGATTGCTCGGGCCGCCCCAGTTCATCGAACGACCGTGATTCGTCAGTGCCACGGTTGTTAGATTTCACGGATTCATTCGCTTTGGGAAATGCCTGTCGTTTTACAGAATGTCCGATGCCTTGAACATCACGTCTTCTTGCGTGTAACGGACAGAAGCTTCGATCAAAGTCTCGTACCAAATCGTATCGTTAAGGCCGAACAGATCCAGTCCTGGCAGGGCCTTCGAAATTTCCTCGCAAACGCCCGGTCCGGAATTGCTGCCAAGTTATTCAGACTAAACGTGTGTTGCCGGTTATCGTTGCCGGTGTAGGTCAGAAGTAACTGATACATGTGCCCTCCTCCTTTCTCTCAGATTGGCCATCACTAACCCTCGTCGACCACTTCACTCGTGGTCACCACCTGCAGTGAGCCTAACTCATCGTCTGGGTTGATCTTGCCGATCAGCTGGGCGAACTTCATCAGGTTCTCGTCGGTGGCTTCCGCGCGAATGTTGCCAAAGGCGCGAGTCGACCGATAGTTCGGATTGTCAGGCTGCACATAAGTCAGCGTGATCCGCTGCCGTACCACTTTCTTTGCCATCTTGTCTGCCTCCTTTCTCTGGGAAATCGTAAGACCGTTTCTTGCGGCTTACATAGAGAGAAAGCCCTTGCCTAAAAAAAAGTTCACACTCGGTCGAAAAATGGCTAACGTTCCGACGTTAGTTCCGTGTCCGCCGCCTTCAACTTCTGGTACTTGGCGTGAATCCGCCGCAGCAGATTAGTCAGGTTGGACTGGCTCAGCCTCAGCAGGACAATGGTTTCCGCCCGGGTCAGCGCCTGGTCGTACATGGCCTCGAACACCTCGCGCTCGCGCGGGCTCAGCCGGTTACGCAACTCGCTAATAACCGCCTCGTTTATACTATCGTCCAGTTGCCGGACAATCGCGTCCTGCGGGTCGGTCTCTGCAGGCGGCTCCTTGCGTGCACTCCGTTCGTGCACGGCTGGGCGCCGCTCCTCCCGGTTAATGATCTTAAGCAGCCCGTAGTAGACAAAAAGACCAGCGAGCTTATTGAACTTGACCCGTTCTGCCTTCGTCCGCACCGCATCACGGTAGCGCTGGTAGTAGGCAATATAGATGAGCATCCCCTCCTCCACCAAATCATCGTAGTCAGGGTGGCTAGGCCACACCTGCATTCTCCGCACGGCGGCGTGCACGACCCCCGTGTTGGCCAAATACAGCGTGAAACCTGTTTGCGCGTTCTTCATCATTAGCAGCTCCTTGCGCCTTTGCGCAGCAGATTTCATTAGCGCTAATGATGGAACTAGTATATTGTGTCCAATTAATTTTGAACACGCAGTATCGGTCAAAGGACAAAGGCCGGTGGATCAATGGCGCCGCTTTGTCCCCCAAAACGCCGGACAGTTCCCGGCCGCGAATGGGATACCCCCTATTGCTGCGAAAAAAAATGGCGTGATTCATCGCGAAATCACGCCATTTTTGTGAACTCTGCCCCCACCACTGGTTTATTAAGATAACGTTCCCCTGATAAGTTCAATTCGTTGACAAAAAGTAAGCAGTACTGATATGATGTGCTCGCCTGGGGGAACGGCGGTTCGAGACGCAGCTTGCAGAGAACTCTTTTTGGGGGTCTTTAGAATGTTGAAAATTGAAAAAGTCGATGGCACTTTGCCCAGCTTCCAGCCTCAAGACCTGGAGGCGGCAGCTGACCAACTACCGGTTCGCGATGACTTGCTACTCATGCCGACGCTTGTTTTCATCATGCCATTCACGCATCAACATATCCGCACCATTGCGATTGACGCCGAGGTCGGTCCATACGCCACGACCCAGTCAACTAAGGCAATCTCCCGAAACTTGGGCGCAAGGATCTCGCTGTTTCGCATCCAGGTGAATGAAACCAGACGCCTGGTGCATGCTCAGATGGGCCTTCATGGCCATCCGCAGCGCATCATTCCATACTTTGCCACCTTTTTCTTTCCGCTGAGTAGCAACAAAAAAAACGTGACACAATCTGGATCGCCGGCCACTACCTGCAAGATCTCACCATCATCGGGCCACACGTCGTTCGGGCGCAGTTCCAAACCGCGGGCAAGGGCAGTTTCTCGGTGACCTTATCCAGCTCCACTCTGCCGGACGCGCGTCGTCTCAGCCAGCTGCAAGAATACGCCGCTGAGGTCACTCGGCAGATGCAGCCCGTCCTCCGTGAAGTGTATGGACCGGTGTATAACGGTGCTCAATTCTCAAAGCCGCTGCCCAGTAACTATGCGCGTCTGAACTTGAACGGCGACCCGCTTAACACTGCTTCGCCAATCGACCCAGTACATGAGGCGCTGACTCAGATTTGGCCGAAGATTATCGCAAGCTTGAAAGATCAAGGAAGCCTCATCGACTACTCTGATCTGTACACGAACGTGAGTGAAAGACTCAGAGGATACCGATAGGAATGTCCATACTCAATAGGCTTGTCAGCAGAATCATAGTGATTCTCAAGGACAAGCCTCAATTTTTGTTTCAGTCACTTAACCATGGCCGCACTGGCTGCTTATGGCTTCCAAATTAATGTTATTATAATTAGAGCCTCAATTTTCAAGTCAAGTGCAACGATGATAACGAATTC
>NZ_BBAJ01000081.1 GCF_001311195.1 Lacticaseibacillus camelliae DSM 22697 = JCM 13995 | reverse complement strand
CGATGCCATGCAAGTCATGTCCAAACTCAAGCAGATTGTCATGCTTGGGCGCCAAGCTGGCTTCTTTCTCGTGTTGGCTTGCCAACGACCTGACGCAAAATATCTGGGCGATGGGATCAGAGACCAGTTTATGTTCCGTGTTGCGCTTGGGCGCATGAGTGAGTTGGGCTATTCCATGATGTTCGGCGAAACCAACAAGGACTTCTTCCAAAAACCAATCAAGGGACGCGGCTATGTTGACACTGGCGGTAGCGTGATCTCTGAATTTTACACACCACTAGTACCGCGCGGCTATGACTTCCTCACCGAAATTGGTGCCGCAGCCAATATCGTACCTGCAACCTCAACAGAACAGGAGGTGCCAAATGAGCACTGATGTCAAAATCGAAAACCGCACGCAATTCCTCAACGATTTTCACGAAAATGTACCTTTTCAGTCTGACGAAGACGCGGAAGACCAACTTGAATGGATGGCAATGCACGCCCGCGAGTATCCAGATTCAAGGATCTGGATGGGCGCTCCCGGCGGACTGACCGCTGATCACTTTCCGAAGCGCTTTTGGTTCAACGTCACTACTGACGACAATGGTGGCCTGATGATGACTTACACCAACGTCGCAGATGAAGGTGACGAGGAGTAATTTTATGGTAATCCGATCTCGTTCACCAGATCTAATGCAGCATCGCATGTGGCTTCATAAGTAACGTTCTCACTGTATACGTAGGCCACTCGGTACTTTTCCCAGCGCTGTTTCAATAGCACAGACCCACGCAACGCCGTGATAATCTCCACGTATCGCGGCAAAAGCGCCTCCGAGCCCCGAAGCTCAGCTGTCGCCTGCAACGCATCCTTTAAGACTTTGAAATTGATATTCTGCCGTTGCACCTTATCGAACAGATACAGGTCGTAGAAGTCTTTCATACGTGAATTAAGTTCTTGCCGAACAACCATGGACTCGAGTTTCTCGGCAAGAATGGTCTCCATATTGTAGGCCATAACCATGATGTCTTGGTCATTAAAGATTGTGTGATGATGCCATGAAATTTCTCGAGGCGTGATTATATCCCCCGTTGAAACATCAATCTTCGTATCTACGACGCTGTTGTAGATTTTTGCCTCGATATGAATGCGAAACCCGGCATAATCTGCCGCGACACGAATATCGTCAATCTTAGCTATTCTGATTGTCACGTCGCTGTCTGGCTCGTTCATATCAGCGATGTCCGTAAACACTTTGAGGATTTCCTCTTTTGTTACCGGTAGACCCTTAACCGAGGTGTCAACGTCACGCGTCGCTCGCGTATCAACACCTAGCATTGACGCGATTAAAAACCCGCCTTTGAGAATCAAGTTATCCCGGTAAGGAGAACGAGAAATACGATCCACAATCTCGTCTAATGCCACTTCTTGCATCAATATTTGGGGATCTATCTGCTTTTCTTTGGCAAGGTTACGCACCTTAGCCTTGAACTGTTGCCCATTTGAAAAACCGAGTTTCACAGTAGTACCTCCATGTAGTTGTTGATTTTTTTCTCTAACTTTGAACAAATCTGCATAGCGTACAAGCCGCCCAATATCTTTTTGCTTGAGCCGCGAATAGCTGATCATCGCTTGACGGATCGTTTCCGAATCTGATGAATCACGCGTTCGCAATATGTCACAAAGGGTTCGCTCGATATTATAGACCCGAACCTTGTGTTGACCTGGCGACATCACTTCCTCAACCCCTAATTTGTGCCATTCTGCCTTTTGCCGATAGATTCGCACAGGAAACTCACCAAGTGAACTTGCATTATAGCCGCGAGGGAAATTCATTTGGTAGCGATCCGGTGTTCTATCGATCATATGATGCAAAAAGAGTGCCGTGTCTTTGTAGTAGATACCTTTGTTAAAACGATATTGAAGGATATACATGTCATCTTCAAATATCGCCGGGTCAATATACACCCCACGTCCTACTCGTTCTAGCTTGCCAAGGTTTGCAAGATCAATAAGCAGATGTGGATCTATGCCAAGCTTTCTAGCATCTGTGGTCGTTACCTGCCCATTATTTTGCTTCAAGAAGAATTCAATCAAATCTGACATTAAGTTCACCTCACGTTTCAAACATCATTGTACCATATAACGATGCTTGAAACGTGAAATCACAAATACGAAAGGAGCATCCATGAGAATACCAATTATCAATAATCAAAGTCGTTTTTAGGAAGATACGGGGATACAATTATAGCTGGAACACCAGAAGGCGACGATCACTGGCTCGAACTCGTCGGTGATCGCACCATCTCGGGCAGGCCAGTCTACTCCTGGTTCACAGCTAACATGGCGCAAACTGGCATGCAGCTCACTTACCATAGCTGGGCGCACCATTATTAGAAGAATGCGAGAACAAGTGTTCGTTTCCAGAGCAGGATTGACGTATAATTAGCATTATTCTAAGTATTTACGATTCAGAATCGTATAAACACTTGTTTTTGTCAACCGTAAGGACTAGAATGTAACTATCACAACGATGAAAGGACTTAACCCTTATGGACTACAATCAAGAAGTCGTCGCTGCTCAAATTTCTGCGATGCGTTTTACGGACTCTGATATTGCACCAGACTATCAAGCTATCTCCACCGTTACTCACAATGGCCGTCATTTCTCAACTTGGGATCGTCGGTTTCAAATTTTGTGTGACAAACTGGCGAAGAATCCCCGCTACCAACAAATCATTATTCCTCGTGGTCTCTGGACTTTAGTGGCCATTCTTGATAAGGACGAATCAAAGTTATATGTCATGATGACTGATCAAAATTTATCTGCTAGGCGTCATGAGGTTGAATTGAAGGGCTTCTCCACCCACTACGTATACTCTCTTCTCTTTGTAAATGAAGGTCTTGAACCTGTTTCAGAACAACTAGAGATGATTCCACCACTTGACGATGACAAGCAAGAACATCGTATTAAGGACCTGGAAAAAAATGCTTGGTGATTGGGTTGACCAAGTAAGCGAAGTACTTATTGGATCGTTCGAATACGGTCACGGTGAAATTATCGGCGGTTCGCTTAATCTATTTGATGACAATTACCGATTGGTTGACAGCGTTGATTTGAGCGAACAAATCCTCCACCCAATTGAACAAGGCGATGTTCAATCAAATCCAGATATTAAACCACAGCCGCAAGAACCTATCGTCAAGCTACGTGCAAAGCGTCGCTCACAAGAAGACAAAGAAAAGAAGTCCAACTCGGACGAAAAATAATATAATCACTAAAGGTGTGGAAGTACAATGAATTTTGAATTAAATGGTTCGCGTCTGCGTGAAGCAAGGCGTTATCGCCATATGACCATTGCTGATCTCGCTGATAAAGCATCAGTAACCAAGCAAATGATTTCTCGATATGAACGCGGGAACTCAACGCCTGGTCTCGAGGTCTTCCAAAAAAATTATCCAGGCCTTGAAGTTCCCCTTAGATTATTTTACCACCGAAGACCAACTCGAGTTTCAGGATGGCGGCACCTTCTTTCGCAGCCGCCTTACCGCTACCCAATCAGAAAAACAGCCTAGTGAAACTTACAAGCGTGCAACGGCCATAGTCAGAGATTATTTTGGTGAATTCATAGATTTTCCAGAGCTGACCGACGATCAATTTGAAAACGATACTCCCCGACAGGCCGCTATCAAGCTTAGAAATCGATGGGGTTTGGGCGACTCACCTATTCCGAACATGATGCGACTATTAGAAACCCACGGTTTAATCGTCGCCGTGGTCGATTCTGGATCAAACAAGATTGACGCTCACAGTGGCTTCTACACAGTAGATGGCCGCTCATACTACATCGTACTTGTTGACAGCGCCAGCCACTCATTTTATCGTGAGCAGTCTACTCAAGCCCATGAATTAGGGCATCGCGTACTCCATGCAAATATCTTAAATCCTCAAGAACTAGATGCAGAAGACTACAGAACAATGGAAAAGGAAGCAAGTCAATTTGCTTCCGAATTTCTATTACCTGCCCAAGCCTTTGAAAAAAACTCTTGGTACAGACAAACTTGATCTAAAACACTATGTTTTTCTTAAAAACCACTGGCATGTCTCGATTGCTGCGATGTTGTATCGTGCACGTGACCTAAACTTAGTAACCGCCGATGAATATCTAAAGCTTCAAAAAAAACTTAGTTATAGACAATGGCGAAAGGTTGAGCCGCTCGATCTAAATACTCCCTCTCCAAAACCTGTACTCCTCAAACAGTCACTTGATTTGCTTATGCAGCAAAACATCCTAGACCCCAGCGAATTAAGTCACGAACTTGGTATAAAATACGGAACGCCATTTCCTAACGAAATTTTGGCAGAAGTAATTGGAGTAGATTTAAGTCAATTCAGCGGTGAAATCGTCCAACTAAAGCCGCTGGTTAAGTAAGCAATACATCTCGCCCTGCCGCCACGCGCGGCGTGCAGCGCGAAAGCCGCAAGCGTGAGCAGCAGCGGTCGGCGCCAGCGACCGCTTACCCCCAGTACTCTAACAGGGGGGTATTAAATACAACGTCTGTGCCTGAACACAAGGCAGAAAGCCTGATATGACAGGCTTAAATTGAATAGTTACAAAATGATGGATTGCACCCCGCATCCATCATTTTTTGTCCAAAAATCAAAGGAGGCTAAAATGTGGTTTCTTGGCATGAACAAGTTAAGCTGCATCGCAAACAATTACAACTGACGCAAACTCAAGTCGCCCGACGCTTAGGTGTCACACGGATGCATTACGTCCAAGTGGAAAACGGTAAGACGAACCCTAGTCCTGCGCTGCAAATGGAAATCGACCGGCTGCTCAAGAACTGGAACGATGAACCGGAACTAACGCTGATGTTTGACTACATGCGCGTGCGGTTCCCGACCCATGACGCCAAGGCCGTGATTACCAAGATTCTCGGTCTGACCCCGGAGCACCTGATATTTGAGGAACACGGCTTCTACGGCTATTCGTCCATGTATATCTTCTCTAATATTCAGGTCATGGTGGCACCGGTTGGCTCCAATCTCGGCACGTTGGTTGAAATGAAGGGCCAAGGCTGCAGGGAGTTTGAAGGCATTCTGCTCAGCCACGGTGAAAACTGGTACGACTACTTTCTTCGGGTCGATGAAGCTGGCGGTATTTTCAAACGGATCGATATTGCAATTAACGACATGGTTGGCCTGCTAAGCATTCCAGAACTGGTCGATAAGTGTCTGAACAACGAGTGCATTTCTGTCATGAGATCGTTTCAAGGGTTGCAATCAGGCAAGCTCGTGGATCTCGATGAGGTTGGCCGAGGCAATACGCTGTACGTCGGCACGATGAAAAGCGACGTGTATTTCTGCATCTACGAGAAGGCTGCTGAACAAGCGGCCAAGCGCGGAATCTCGATTGCCGATACCCCAATCATCAACCGATTTGAGATTCGTTTGAAAAACGAGCGGGCAATTAAGGCGATTGAGAACATGCTGATAACCCGTGACGCTGAAAAGGTTGCGTTTGGTATCATCACCCGCTATATGCGCTTCGTGGATGAAGTCCCGGACAAAAGCCGCTTGAAGTGGCCGGTCAACGAACGTTGGGCATACTTCCTTGGCAAAGGACGCCAGCCGATTCGCTTAACCACCGATCCCCAGCCCTTTGACCTGAACAAGACCAAGGCGTGGCTCCAAAAGCAAGTCATGCCAACGCTCAAAGTCATCAAAGAAATCGACAACTACTTTGGCACCACTGACTTGCAGCTCATGATCAAGGACGCCGAGCTGACCGACAAACACCTCAAGCTGATTGAACAACAGACTGTTGGTAGCGAAGAGCTAGGAGGTGACATGTTTGGTCAATGACGTGCTGGCTTCCCACCCGCTGCGCGGTAAAGCATTCAAGGACTGTGTGCTGAACGTGTACGTCTACAAGGCAGCACTAGTCGGTGTCGTCGAGCACAAGAAGTACCGGCGTATCTGCGATATGAACAGTTTTGGCTTCACGGCACAAGACTACATCGCTTGGCGGCACCAGCAACAAGAACACCCGGCGGCGCTAATTGGCCGCGATGGATGTGCCTTGAACCACGGCGAGCTGCGCCGACTGCTTTATCAGACAGCCGAAGATTCAGGCTGGCCGGTCTTCGCTACACCGGTGGAAGACCTATTTTTCGATTAACCAACTCGGTCGCGATTGACCGTGACAAAACAATCGCAATTCAAAAAGGAGTGATGGTCACAAATTCAACTAAAGGAGTATCACCGCAATCAAACTAGACGTCATCTACAATCGCGAGTGTCTGGAAGGCATGGCGGACTTACCGACATCCTCCATCGACATGATCCTGTGCGACTTGCCGTATGGCACCACAGCCAACGCTTGGGACAAGGTGATCCCGTTTGAATACCTCTGGGGTCAATACGAACGGCTCATCAAACCCCAAGGCGCGATTGTGCTAACCGCAACTGAACGGTTCTCTGCGGACTTAGTGCAATCAAACCCAGCCTTGTATCGCTACAAGTGGGTCTGGATCAAGAATACCGTCACCAACTTCGTCAATGCTAAGAACCGCCCGCTATCCCGGTTCGAGGAAATTCTCGTCTTCTCAGAAGCGGGCACGGCCAATTTTGGCAACTCTCCTGATACCAAAGGCATGAACTACTTCCCCCAAGGGCTGCTCCCCTATAACAAAACCGTCAACTCGCGTAAGTACGAAAATTCCAATCAGTTACACCCGCGGAATGCGCCCGACACGTACACGCAAGAGTGGACGAACTACCCGTCTGACGTACTCAACTACAAGTCTGATCGCACCGGCTGGCACCCGACACAAAAGCCCGTCGATCTTTTTGCCTACCTCATCAAGACTTACATCCAACCCGGTAAAATCGTGCTAGATAACTGTATGGGTCTGGCACCACCGCGATCGCCGCAATGGACACTGACCGCCATTTCATCGGCTATGAAATTAGCGAAGAATACTGGCGGCGTGCCTCTGATCGCATCAAGCACCACCACGCAACTCAAACCGAGCTTTTCTGATTCGTTATCCCTGATCCGGTAGCCGCTGACCGCGCCAAAACAGCGGCATATTTGAAAGGAGCCCTGGTCACAAAACTAAAAATCAAAGGATGATTATTATGAATTTCGGACAAAACTTGTTTAATTGGTTCACTTCAAACGCCCAGAGCCTGGTACTGATGCGATTGCCATTATTGGGGTCTACCTCGGCTTCAAGCGTGAATTTTCCAAGCTCATCGGTTTTTTTGGTCATTGCGATCATTGCCGTAGGGCTGGTCTTCAACACTGCTGGAGTCAAAGACGTACTGTTGAATCTGTTCAATCGCGTCATGGGAGCCTAGCCTATGGACGACATCAAAGTCTTTATTGCCAATCTTGGCAAGTATAACGAGGGCGAGATTGTCGGCGCATGGTTCACGCCACCAATCAACAACGAAGAACTCGCAGAAAAATTAGGACTGAATGACCAGTACGAAGAATACATGGTTCAGGACTACGAAGGCACCGTTGTCTTTAGTGAGTATTCAACGATTGGCGAGATCAACGAAGCTGCCGCAGCCGTCGAAGCGTTGAAAGGCACCGAGATTTACCCAGCTATCAAAGAGCTTATTGGCGAATGGTACGACAACGTGATCGAACTCGCCGCACACAAGGATGACATTGCCTGTTATCACGTTGCGAACATGACTGAGTTGGCCGAAGAACTGGCTGACGAAGGCTGGTTCGGCGACATTCCGCCACAAGTTGAAAACTATATCGACTATGCCAAGGTCGGTCGTGACCTCGAAATTGAAGGAGGTTTCGTTGAAACACCTCATGGCATCTACCAATTATTAGACTAACTCTCTGGGCTGGCGCTGCAAAAGGCGTCAGCCTTTTTATCTCACCATGAAAGGAGATCACATGAAGAAAGTCAGATCCTACACCAGCATCTGGTCGGTCGAAAAGGTGTTGTACGCCATCAATGACCTGCAACTACCGTTCCCGATCACATTTACGCAAATGACGTGGTTCATCGTCAGTCTGTTTGCGGTCATGCTGCTGGGCGACTTGCCGCCACTGTCATTCATTGACGGCGCGTTTCTCAAGTACGTCGGCATTCCGGCCGGGCTAACTTGGTTCATGAGCCAGAAAACCTTCGACAACAAGAAGCCAATGGGATTCTTGCGGTCGGTGATCAACTATGCCATTACTCCGAAGCTCACCTATGCTGGTAAACCTGTGAAGTCGCAGAAAGAGAAACAAACCGCTGCTGTGACCTACGTTTGGAGGTACCACAATGAAATTTCCAATTAAGTATATCGAAGACAATCTCGTCTGGAACACTGACGGCGAGTGCTTTGCCTATTTTGAATTGATCCCGTACAACTACTCGTTTCTAAGCCCTGAACAGAAACAACAAGTCCACGAGAACTTCCGGCAGTTAATCTCGCAGAATCGCGACGGCAAGCTCCATTTATTGCAGCTCGCCACCGAAGCTAGTGTCCGAGACACTCTCGACCGCTCGAAGAAGTTGGTCAAGGGGTCGCTGAAAGACATCGCCTTCCAGCATATCGACGGCCAAGCCGAAGCATTGACTGAAAACGTCGGTGACAACCAAGTGGACTACCGCTTCTTCATCGGCTTTAAGCTGTTGCTGAACGACGCAGAGGTTACCGCCAAGTCTATCTTCAAGGATATGTCCTTGGGCATTCGGGACTTCTTCGCCGAGTTCAACACAACGTTTGCTGGTGACTTCTTCACCATGAACAACGCAGAGGTGGAACGCTACGCCAAGTCCGTTAAGTTCCTTGCCGAAAAAAATTGGCCGCCGGTTCAAAGTCCGTCCGCTCGACAAGAACGACTTCGGCTACTTGTTGGAGCACTTATACGGCATGGCGGGGCAAGACTACGATGACTATGACTATCACTTGCCCCGCAAGAAGTCCAAGCGCGACACGATTATCAAGCGCTATGACCTGATCAAGCCAACCCGCTCACTGATTGAGCAGCACCAACGCTCGATCAAGATCACCCACGGACTGGATAGTAGTTACGTGACGTACCTGACGCTTTCCGACATTGTTGGTGAATTGGAGTTTCCCGGCAGTGAAATTTTTTTATTTCCAACAAAGCCAGTTCGACTTTCCAATCGACACCAGCTTAAACGTTGAAATCGTGACGAACAAGAAGGCGCTGACCAAGGTACGCAACAAGAAGAAGGAACTCAAGGACTTGGACGAACACGCCTACCAGTCCGGCAACGAAACGACACGCGGCGTCAGCGACGCTTTAGATTCGGTCGATGAACTTGAAAGCAATCTTGATCAAACCAAAGACGCGATGTACAAAATCAGCTACGTCATTCGCGTGGCCGGGCGATCCGAGGACGAAATGAAGCGCCGCGCCGATCAGCTACTCGACTTCTACGACAGCCTTAACATCAAACTTGTGCGACCATTCGGCGACATGCTGGGGCTACACAGTGAGTTTATCCCTGCCTCGAAGCGCTACATCAACGATTATATCCAATATGTGACCAGCGACTTCATCGCCTCACTGGGCTTTGGCGCGACGCAATCGCTCGGCGAAAAGGAAGGTATCTACATTGGCTACAACGTGGACACTGGACGA
>NZ_BBAJ01000080.1 GCF_001311195.1 Lacticaseibacillus camelliae DSM 22697 = JCM 13995 | reverse complement strand
TCCTGAACTTACTTGCTTGGTGCTCTTTTTCACCTCATCGATATGCTTGTCGATGAAGAACATCATCAGGCCAAAGACGACGCCGAAGATACTGATCGCCATGATCGGCAGCTGCAGATAAGCAGCAAGGGCAAACCCGGCAATGAAGAATGGCAGGAATTCAATGTTCCAAACGTACTTGAGCAGCATGCCCATCCCAACGGCTGGCAGCATGCCGGCGGCAACGGTCAGGCCGGTCAGGAACACTTTTGGAATGCTGTTGACAAACATCTTGATGCCGGTGGTGCCGGCAAGAATAGCAATGAAGGCCAGGGCGAAGTAAGCCACTTCGTAAACGCCGACCTGCATCCACCAGAGCCGGTTGAACTTGGCGAGGTTGCGCTCGCGGATGTGCTTTTCGAAGACTTCAACATTCGCGGTGAACCAGAACTTCAGCAGGTTCCAAACAATGACCGCGAGCATTGAGATCGGGACGGCCAGCGCAACCGCAACGGCAGGTTTCTGGTTCAGGATCAGCGCGAACGCGACCCCGAGGACCCCGCCGACTTGCGTATCCTGTGGCAGGACCGCGCCGATCTGCATGACGCCGTAGAACGCGAGCTCAACGGCGGCACCAAGGATAATGGCTTGTGACGGGCTCTTCCCCAAAACCAGAGCCAGCAAAATGTATTGAATGAATGGCATCAGTTGGGCAAAAGAGCCGTATGCGTTGATAAACTTTGCGAAGCCATGATCAGGCCAACCGCAATTGCTTGATATAAGAGCATTGTTTATTCTCCCTTCAATAAATCTACAAAGTGTGTCGGGGTATCGCCAGGTAATGGTTGATAAACAAAATTCTTGGCCTTGGTGGCAATCTCCCGCACCAGCTTGACCTCATCCTCGGTGAGGTACACCGTCTCTGAGATTTTCTGCTTATTGGCCAAGTCGCCACCGATCCGGCCAACGTTGGCAATGTCGACCTTGACGTCCTCCGGCGCCTGGACCCCATCGACCACGCGCTTTAGGTCTGCCACATTGTTCACGATCAGCAACATCTTCAGCTTGGCGCCGCGAGGGTCATTGGCCAACTTAATGGCTTTATCCACCGGCTCAACGGCCACCTTGATCGACGCCGGCGCCGCCAGCAGCAGCGCGTTTTTTTTGAATCTCGCTGGCTGCGGCCCGGTCATTGGCCACGATGATCCGATTGAGCTGAAGTTCCTTGGACCATAACAAGGCGACTTGACCGTGAATTAGCCGATCATCGACCCGCATCATTTCGATCATTTCAACACCTCCATAGTAGTTAACGCTTTCAATTCACTGGAACACCACATGTCTATCCGGATATCACACGTGTTCATCATGATATAAGCAACTGGCGTGCCAAAGCAGACATGATTGGGGTTTGACGCATTAATTTTTGCTCCGCTATATTCTTAAACACAAAACTAAACACTTCGCTGCGGTTTGCCCTGCACACACGAAAAAGGCGCCACCCCCAGGGGGCGGCACCAAGCCACTGAATTTATTTAGCCTCAGTGAACGCGTAATTCATCAGCTGGTACAGCAGCGAAAGCTCGTAGCCGTTAATGTCAATGTTGTACTTGAGCTCCAGCGGTTTGAAAATGCCTTTGGCGACGGTGTTGAAGTCCGCCTCTTCCTGGCTGGCCGGTGTGCGCTCATCCTTCTCCCCGTTACGGCTGACCCCAGTCATCAGGCGCTCCACCATCAGGGAAATGTGCATGTACAGGTTCAGCTTGACCTTGCCGTCGAGCTGGATGTGGTAGTAGTTTTCGAACTTGAAAATGACCGTTTCGACCTCCTGAATGATCACGTCCGGGTTCAGGAAGGACAGGCGCTCGGTGACGCCTTCGATCGACAGGAAGCGGACGATCCGGTTGTACAGATCATCAAAGGTCTTCTGGTCGATGAATTGGCGCAAAATGTTGTGCAGAAACTCCTGCCCGGACGGATCCAGCAGGTCATAAATGTTGATGTGCGGAATGGCAAACGAGTCCGGGAGGTTGGTGGTCGTGATCACCAGCTGCGTTGCGTCGAACTCGCTGATGTTGTCTGCTCGATGCTTTGGTGCAGGTGCGCGTAATCCATCGCCACCACGCTGAGGCGCCGGTCCATCACGGACTGAAAGATCTCCTTGAGCTTTTCGGAAATGCCCAGGCCCGACATGCATGAGATCACGATGTTCTGATTTTTGGCAAAGCCTTCGAAGTACTGCGTCGAAATGGCGTACTCCGTTGAGGCGTACTCCGCGATCCGGTCAAAGGGCAGCTTCTGCTGAATCTTGAGTGCGACGTCCAGCGCGGTGGCCGTGGTCAGGTTGTTGACCACCAAGACGTCGCCTTGCAGCTGATTCTTGATCACGCGGTACAGCTGGCTCAACGACCCCATGTCCACCAGCAAGATGAACCCGTTGGAGGTGTCAAAATCCTTCACCGTTTGCTTGGCGATCATCGCGATCTGGCCAATGCTGGAATCGATCGGCATGTCGATGGCGTCCACCAAGTACGTCCCGCACAGCTGGTTGACCACGGACTGAATGCTGGTGGCCATTCGCGAGCCGTGCGCCACCATCAGGCAGCGCAGCGCGATCGACTCATCAATCGAATCGCAGATCACGCTAGCCATGAGCAGCGGCAGCGCCTCGGCACTGGCGGCGTCCAGTGGCGGCAGCTGCTGGTAAAACTTCTGGGCGACGTGCAGCGCCCGCGGGTGATCAGCGGCCAGCAATTGCAGCTTTTCCAGCGGCGGCTGGGCCAGCGTGACTCGGGAATCATACAGCCGAAACAGCAAGTCCTCGTAATCGCTGGCCGCCTTCAGCCCGAACCGCTGCACCACGGTGTGCTTGAACACTTCTGCGTGAATACTGTGCAACAGTGAAATGCTGGGATCGATCGCGCCTTGCGCAGTGAACAGCGCCTGCAGCTTGCGCCGGACATCGGTCATGGTGAGAGCGGTGGCACTTTGCAGATAGGCAGTCAGCTGCTGGCCGACCGTCAGATCAAGCGCCGGCGGCAAGGCTTCACCCGCCGTATCCGGGGCCACCAGCATCGGCTTGGCCACTTTCAGCTGGCCGACCGGGTCGAACGCGGCGCCGGCCAGATCAAAGTCGGTCAGCCCGACTTTGAGCAGGTCGTCTGGGTGCTCACCCGTATTGGCCTTAGCGCAGGCCAGTTTGATCAGGTTTTTGAGCCGACCGACATTGCCGGCCGGGCGCAAGTTCAGCAGGTAGCTCACGGCCTGCGGAGCCAGCGTAATTGGCTTGTGAAAGTTCTTCGCCTCGGTTTGCAGCAGCACCCGGATGTACGCCAGCCGCTCGTCGACCGGCCGGTGCGCGTAGGTCGTCAGGTGCACCATGACCGGCACGCGGCGATTGAAGGTTTCCAGCAGCGCCGCGTTCGGGTCCTCAGTGGTGGCAAAAATGAAGCGGACCGTTGCGTGCCAGTCACGCTGATTTTCGCCAATGGGCCGGTAGATCCCGGTGTCCATGAAGGTGAACAGCTTCTCCTGATTTTCCCCGGACAGCCGGTGCACCTCGTCAAGGAGCAGGTAGCCGCCATCGGCCTCCTGAATCAGCCCAGGTTTGTTGGCCTCGGCACCGGTGAAGGCCCCTTTCGTGTAACCGAACAGGATCGAGGAAAGCAGCTCCGGGTTGTTGGCGTAATCGGCACAGTTCAGCACCTTGTACGGCGCATCGGCCGCGATGGCGCCGGTGTCACGGGCGTACTCGTACACTTTTTGGCCAAAGGTCTTGCCGACACCGCTGCTGCCGGTAATCAGCAGGTTCAGCCCGCCTGGGTATTCGACCGCCGCAATGCACTTGCGAATGCTTTCGCGCTGACTGCCGGTGGCCCCGATCACCGCGTTCAGCCCGTGCAGGGCCGCCGGCTCATGACTGGGCGCACCAACCCCGGTCAGCCGCCAGCGGACCGGCCGGCCGTCGCTTTTAATGACGCGACCGCCCTTTTCCAACTCCCCCAAGTAATGGCTGGTCACGGACCGGCTTAGGCCCAAGTTTTCGGCCAAGGTCGTCGTTTCAACACTATCATGAAGCCGCAGCAGCTCCTTCAATTTCTCGTAAACCCGGTCTTTGGCGCGTTGAACGCTCATCAGCGTCTCCTCCTCCAAGAGGGCCCTCGTGCAAGCTTTCAGGGGTAACGCTAGCAGATTTTCGAGACGGGTTCAAGCCGGTGTTTAAAAATAAAGCGCGGCTAGTGTTGAACCGAGTCAAACACTGCCGCGTTCAAATGTCCTTGATGTACCACGTGTCGCAGCCGTCGTGCGGGTCATCGGCCAGCGCGTGCGGCAGGCGCGTGAAGCCCTGCGCCTGATAGAGCTTGTTGGCGATGGGCAGCTTGGTGTCGGTGACGACGTACATGCGCTCGTAGCCGAACGCCTTGGCGGCCGCAATACTCTTTGCCAGCAGCCGCTTCGACAGGCCCTGGCCGCGGGCCGCCGGGGTCAGGTACAGCTTCTGCAACTCGCAAATGTCCTCAAAATCCGCCACTGGCCCGATGCCGCAGCCGCCGAGGACCTGGTCGTCATCGGTGTCCGCCACCGCCACGAAGTACTTGGCGCGGGTCGTGTGCGCGTAGTACTCGGCCAGCTCGCCGATCTGCGGGTCGAAGTACGCCGTTCCCGGCAGGGCCAGGTCGGCCTCCTCCAGACAGAACTTCAGGATCTTTTTCATCTGAGCGTCGTCTTTGGGCTGAATCTCACGAATTTTGGGCATGCCGGTCATCTCGATTTCAAATTAATAGTCCCTAGTCTAGCACCGCCCACCAAAAAAGTCGCGGGCCCTAAGTGGGCGCGCGACTTCAAAAACGGTTACGCCTGGTGCCGACGGGCATAGGCCAGGGCTAAGCTGCCCAGCCAGCCGGTGCGTTCGGTGGCCGCCTTCAGGAACAGGTGCTCGCTGAGGTGCTCGGTGTAATCCAGCAGGCGCGGCAGACCCGCCACCACGCCGAGCAGCGCGCCGATCACCAGGCCGAGCCCGTAAAAGCTCATTCCCAGGGGCAGGCCCAGCAGCGTCGCGAGGATCACACTGCCGCCGAACACGGCGCCGGTGGCCGCCGCGCCGCGCTGATCGTCTAGGTACAGCTGCATCAGCATAATCACCAGTACGAAGCTGTTCAGGCACGCCCCGACAATCACCAGCTGCAGCACCGACGTCTCCAGCGAGAAGTACAGGCTTTGCGAGCTGGCGATGCCGATCAGCGTCACGACAATGATGGTCAGAATGCCTTGCGTCCGCACGATGCGCTGCAGCTCCTGGATCAGCACGCTGCGCAGCTTGGCCTGGCTTTGGTTGATTGCCGCCAGCGTGCCGCCGTTGTTGATCTGGCTCATCAGTTTGCGGTAGTACGGGTGGAACCGCGTCTCGATGGCCAAAAACAGCAGCATGTACACCGGCGTGATCAGCAGATAGGCCCAGAACGTGCTGGTGTCGTACATCAGATTGACCTGGAACAAACCGCTCAGGGAGATCCCGCTGACCAGCCAGTAAATCACGTTGGCGCTCCACAGCCCCAGCGCGTAACCGACGCCGGCCAACAACAGCCGTTTATTGTGGTCAATGGCCAGCAGCAGCGCGTACTGATCCGCCCGCCGGCCGATCGGCACCCGGCGCAGCAGGGCGCTCACCAGCCCGCCGATTGTCACCATCACGCCGCTGATAAAACTCACCAGCAAGGTCACCATCGGTCCGTGCTGAACCGGCAGCCACCACTGGTTGGCGCCGCACAGCAGGGCCACGCCGATGGCCACCGCCATGCCCCCGGCCAGCCACAGAAGCGGCAGCTGGCGCGACGCGACTTGGGAGACGACCAGATTCACGGAAAACAGGGTCAAAGTCGCCGCCAGACCGGTGAACAGCAGCAGCGCGAACCACCACTACGGTGAAAAAATCAGCCAGTAGACCCCGGCCGCGATCAGCGCAAGGGTCAGCTGCAGTTTCAGCCAACCAATCAAGGCCGGCAGCAGCCGGTCCGCTCGGCCTGCGTACAGCTCATCGGCCACGAAGCGCGAGGCCGCGAACTGCCCGACCGCGTTGATCAGCTGACCGAAGATGAAGCAGTACGCCACAGCCGTGGAAAAAAAAGGTTCACTGTGGCCTCCGACGTCCATTCCGTGGCCAGCATCACGCTGCGCAGGAGCATCATGCTCCCCAAAAGGATCAGCCAGGTGCCGGCGCCGTTGATCAGCGCGTAGCCGTATGCCCCCGCCCGCCGCGTCAGCGACTCGGGCTTGAACAAGCGGCTGAGTTTCGTTTCCAGATTAACGCCCGCCATCGCCTTGAGCTCCTTTCAGTTTGTAAAGGTGGTCGTAGGTGTCGGCCACTGCGTCGAGTTGGTAGTAGCGCCGGGCGCGGCGTGCGCCGTTTTGCCCCATTTTTTGCATCATGTCCGGATGCTGGTAGAACCACGCCAGGTGGTCGGCGATCCGCCGCGGCGCCACCGGCCGGACCACGAATCCGGCCTGGCCAAAGCTGTCATTGTTGCCGTACAGCAGCTCGCGGCAGGCGCCCACGTCGGTGCAGACCCATGGCAGCCCGGCCGCCATGCCTTCCAAAACGGCCAGCGGCTGCCCCTCGGAAATGCTCGAAAGGACCAGCACGTCCAGGCGCGGCAGGTAATCCATGACGTTGATCTGACCGGTCATGTGGACCTGGGCGCTGAGCCCCAAGGCGGCGATCATGGCCCGGCACTCGGCCGCGTACTCGGGATTCTCGTCGGTCGACCCCATCAGGTAGCAAGCAAACGGCACCCCTTGCTCGGCCAGCCGCCCGCACGCCTGGATCAGGGTCGTGATGTCCTTGATCGGCACCATGCGAATGATGGCGCCGATCTGCAGCCCTGCCTTAGGATCAAACTGGTGCCGCTTCAGGGTGGCCAACTGGGCCACGCGCACACCGTTCGGCACCAGCCGCAGTTTGGCGGCATCCGCGCCACCACTTTTCTGGTGGGCCTGGTTGGCGGCCGACAGCGTCACCACCGAATCCGCCGCGGCGTACGCCTGCTTGGCCAGGTAGCGGAAAAAGCGGACCCACTGGTGCTTGAACGCCGGGTCGAGCCAATCCGACTGCAGGATGTCCTCCTCGCGCTCGCGGGCGTAGATCCCGTGCTCGGTCAGCACGACCTTCACGCCCGTTTGCTCGTGCAGCGCCGCCGCTAAGACCCCGGCATAGCCGGTCGCGGTGACCTGCAACAAATCGTAGTCTCCGACCGGTTGCTGCAGCAGGCGCAGCAGCGGCGTCAGCATGTTGCGCCAGGACCAGTAGTAGGCCAAAAAGGGGCAGGATTCGCCAGCTTTTTCATACTGCTCGGCCATCAGCTGGTAAAACGTCTGGCTGGCCAGAAAGCTGTCGGCATCCCCCAGCCGGTCGCGTCGGCAAGCAGCCCTAACGCGCCGGGCACCACCTGGGTCATTTTCAGCCAGTCGGCGATCAGTGCGCGGTCGGCGGCACTGAGCCTGACCGCCGTGCGCCGCGCATTGCTGGCGGTCAGCGGATACCGAATGATCTGACCCAGGTTGGGCAAGCGGTCGTAGCGCACGGCTCGCGGCTGGTCGTCCGCGGTGATGGCCAGGACGTCGAAGTGGTGCTGCGGCATCTCCTTCATCAGGTTGTGCACCCAGCTGGACACGCCGCCAGTCACATAGGGATAGCAGCCTTCAGCGATGATTGCGATCTTCATGGTGTTCCTCCTTTGCGCGGGTTACCCTTTTTCAATCGCCAGTGTCAGCGCGGCCCGCTTAGGCGTCACACTGTACAGGCGGGCGCCCAGTTCCCGAACCGTCCGGTCCTGGAAACTGCCGGTGGCCAGCTTGCCGTCCTTCAGCCGCACGGTCACGCTGGCATTGTCCGGCATGTGGCGGGCGTAAAGCTCGATTTGGGTGTCGCTGTAGCGCACATCAACGGCCCCGGCAAAGTACTGCTTGAGCACCGCCGTCGCGTGGTTCTGCGTCATCGGCGTGATCATCGGGTACGTCTTCTTAACAAAATCCAGCTGCTGGTCAAAGCTCTCGGCGAGCTCTTCCCAGTTGGCATTATTCGAGCGCGCCAGGTCGAACACGTCATCCGGGTGAATGAAGTGCGCCATCACCCCGAACGTCGCAGCGACATCGGCGATCTCGTACCGGTTATTAGTCGTGAAGGCATAACCGGAGACGTTGCGGGGAAAATCAAAGAGCTGCGGGTCGTCCTGGTTTTCGCCAAATTCCGTCACGTACCGGCTTTGCACCGCGTCGCCGTAATACAAGGCGGCCACCGTATCGACTTTGGGGAACACCTGCCGCACTGCGGCCAGACCTGTCTTGCTAGTCAGGTTGGACGGCGGCACGTAGGTGGTAATCGCGCGCGCCGGGGCCAGTGTGGCCATGAGCTCGGCCACCTGGTCCAAACCCGCGGCCATGCTGGCCTGATCCGGCCACGGCGTGTAGTTGAGTTTTTGATCGACCGGATCTTTTGCCAGCAGCAGCGGCTGGTGGTTAAACCCGTGCAGGCTGACTTCACCGCCCACTTTGTTCAGCTCGCGGACGTACTTTTGCCCCGTTCGGCGCATCGCACCGTACATTTCCGCATCGCTGCCGGACACGTCATTGTCGTAAGTCCCAATCAACGCACCGGTGTACTTCAGGTCGTACTTGCGGCCCAGCCGCAGCATATCCGGCCACCAGCGATGCGCGTAAAAGTCCGCGACGGTCATGGCTTTACCGCTGGCATCGGCCACGGTGGTCGTGGTGTCCGGCACTGGGGCCGGAAAATCGTCAATGTGCATCACCTGGATCCCGGCCTGGCTGGTCACCGCCACCGGGAACAGCCGGCCGACGCTTTGGACAAACAGCCCGCGCGCCAGGCGGTCATTCAGAAAACCGGTGTTCCAGTACTGCACCTGGCCCCCGGCGGTTTGATTTTCCACCAGGATGGGCCGGCTGCTCGCCGAGATCAACGTGGTCGCACTGGCGGCCAGCTTGACGTCCGCTGCGCGGTGCGCAAAGGCGCTGGAATCCTCGACGCTGGCATTCGGGTAGCCCGGGTAAATCGGTTCGTCAAATTTGATCCCCGTCACGCGGCGCACGCCGCCCACAGCAGTCAGGCCGAGCAGCTGCTGAAGGCGCGGCGAAATTTCTTCAAGGCGCTGCATGAACACGGCGCTGCCGCCGGCTTCAACAAAGTCGATCACGGCGTCTTCATAGGTGACAATGTCGGGATCGGCGATCAGCAGCGTGGCGTGATCCGGCTTTTGGCCAGCAATTTCCGCGGCCTGGATGTCGTCATACCCGACCTTGGCGTAGCTCAGACCTTGCTTAGTCGACTGCTGCAGCGCCGCGTCTGCGGGCGCAAGGGGTTGAACATACAGCAGGCGATTTTGGCCGTTCAACGTCGGCGTCTGGTCGGTGTGGCGTGTGGCCACCGTTTCGTCCGCCGCCGTCACCGGGAACACGCGCAGGTGCAGCGCGTCACTTCGGACCATCAAAATGGCCCCGACGACCAGGGCCGTCAGCGCAACGATTCCCAGTGTCATGATCAATTTAACCCGTTTCATCGGCGCCCCTCCTTAATAGAGTGAGTGTCTCTTGCTGCTGGGCGGTCAAATCGCCCAGTGGCTGGTCAGAAAGTGTGTGTAAGGCCTGTGTTACGCCGCGCCAGTTGCGCGCGGCGTAGGCAATGGCCAGCGCCAGATACGTGATCG
>NZ_BBAJ01000079.1 GCF_001311195.1 Lacticaseibacillus camelliae DSM 22697 = JCM 13995 | reverse complement strand
GGGGTGCACCGACCTTGCGGCGCAGGCGGTTGCCAAGGTCGCGCCTGAGCAGTGGCAGACCGTGGCGGCGCGCGTGGCCAAAAAAGGCGGCCCGGCGCACCTTGCACAAGCCGTTCAAGGACCGGCAGACCAAGATTCGCTTGGCGCTGATGCAGAAGGGGTTTGAAGGCGAGGTGGCGAGCAGTGCGCTTGCGGCCCTAGCGCTTGAGCCCGACCGTGAGCAGGAAGCTGATCTGCTGACGCGTGAGGCGGCAAAGCAGTGGCGCCTGAAGCGCAAGTACGCCGGTTACGACCGGCGCAACCGGGTCAAGCAGGCACTGGTGCGCAAGGGGTTTGACTACGACGCCATCGATGCAGTGCTGGCGACGCTTGAGGAGGAGCAGTAGGGGGCCTAGTGCCAGCTTGGGGTTTCTGGTATACTTAAACCGACAAAAAGATAATGCTGAAAGCTGGACAATCAATGCGAATCCCAAAGGAAGGCGATTATGTCGCCATTCAGAGCTACAAGCACGATGGGAGTTTGCACCGCACATGGCGAGACACCATGGTTCTCAAGACCAGCGAAGACGCAATTATCGGTTGTAACGATCACACTTTGGTGACCGAATCCGATGGCAGACGATGGCTGACCCGCGAGCCGGCGATCGTGTATTTTCATAAACATTATTGGTTCAACGTGATCGCAATGATCAGGGAAGGCGGGGTGTCGTATTATTGCAACCTCGCCAGCCCTTCCGTGTTGGATCAGGAGGCGCTCAAATACATCGACTACGACTTGGACGTAAAGGTCTTCCCAGACGGGAGAAGCGTCTGCTCGACGTGGATGAATACGAGGCGCACAGCCGCAAATGGCAATACCCGCCAACCACTGACCGTATTCTAAAGGCCAATGTGCGCGTGCTTGTCGATTGGATCAACCATGGCAAAGGGCCGTTTTCGGCGGCTTATGTGGATTTGTGGTACAACCGGTACTTGCAACTGTCTCACCGGGTGTAAGCTTCGGCGCGAGTGACCCTCGCGCTGTTTTTGTAAGGTGTGAGGACTGACGGTTTTAGCCCGATGGCTAGGTTGGCCCACCGCGAACCCGCATAAGTGGGAGCGTGGTGGGCCTGGCTAGACACTCGGGCGCTGTCAGTTCGAACCCAATTAAGGTGTCAGGACCAGCGAACTTAGTGCCCTTGCTAGACACTGGCACGTTGCTGATCCGAACCCAGTTAAGGTGTCAGGACTGACGGTTTTACTCAGCCTTTGCACAGCGATGGAGGAAAAAACATGACAGAACTGATTGATCAGCCTGCCGGCCAGTTTGTTGGCCGCGTCTACACGACGGAAAGCAGCGACCAGATGGGCACCTTTTACCCGGCCTGGCAGGACTTTGAGGCGGCCGGCTACTTTGACCAGCTGGACGGTTTGTGCGACCAGCCCAACCGAACGTACTTGGTCGTATTTTCACCGTACGGCAATTTTCAGTACTGGATCGGCAGCCTGACCCCGGTTGGGGTCAAGGCGCCGAAAGGCCTGGAAGTCGTCCCGCTGCCGGCCGGCACGGTCGGCAAGGCGCAAGGCCCAGTCAATGGGATCTTGAACCAACTGCCGGTCCAAACTACCGTCAACAAGGGGTTTGAGATGTTGGAAAAGGCCGGCTTCACGATTCCCGAGCACATTGGGCAAACGGACAATCCGTATTTTCTGGAGTCTTACCCAGTGGTTGACGGCAAGGTGAATCAGGTGCGGTATCTGCTTTACATCAACAAGAATCAAATGGAGGGCTACGATGAGTTTGATTGATCACGACAGAATGCTCAGCGGGCAGTTATACGACGCCAGCGCCAAGGACCTGCATGAGGCGCGCATGCGCAGCCGCCTGCTGACGGAATCGTTCAATCGCATCAGTGTGGCCGATCAGACCGGCCGGCGCACGATCCTCAAGCAGCTGTTTAAGGCCTTTGGCGAAGGCGGCTATATCGAGCCGCGCTTGCAGGTCGACTACGGCAGTCACATCAGCATCGGTAAAGACTTTTACGCCAACTACGATTCCATTCTGCTGGACGTGGCGCCGATTACAATCGGCGACAACGTCATGCTCGGGCCGCGCGTCAGCTTGCTCACGCCGGCGCACCCGTTAGATGCAGACGTGCGCAATTCGGGATTGGAGTATGCCAAGCCGATCACGATTGGGGACAACGTCTGGTTCGGCGGCGGCTGCATCGTGCTGCCAGGGGTGACGATCGGCAGCAACGTGGTCGTCGGCGCTGGCGCGATTGTGACCAAGGATGTGCCTGATGGCGTGGTCGTTGTCGGCAATCCGGCGCGCGTCCTGCGCCCACTGACTGCCGCTGATACTGAGTTGTGGACGGCAAAGCAGCAGGCTTATCTGGCCGATATGAAAGCGCTCGAACAGGCCAACTGATCCGGTCGCTGGAGGTGCACAGATGCCAAAAAAATCGGCTCGAAGCCTTTACGGATGGCGTGATTGCATCATCATCACGGTCATGGTCCTGGAGCTGCACGCGCCAAGCAGTGGCACTTGGGCCGCGTTGTGGGAAATGCGCGGGATCTTTGCGATTTACTTTGTTTCGTTCTTCACGCTGGCAGTGTACTGGAACAATCACCATCACTTGTTCCTGCTGGTCAAGCGGATCAACGGGCGCGTGCTGTGGGCGAACATCCTGTTTCTGTTTGCCGCGTCGTTTTTCCCGTTTGCTACCGACTGGGTCGGCGCGGCTCACGTGTTGGCCCGCGCGCCGGAGATGACCTACGGGATCGTGGTGCTGGCCACGGATGTCACGTACTGGCTGCTGATTCAGACCTTGATTCGGGCTGACCGGCACAATGCGGCGCTGCGCGACCTGCTGGGGCACGGGTATTACAAACCAATCGTAACGATTGGCGGGAATGTCATCGCCATTTTGGCCGCATTCATCTGGCCGACGCTCACCATTATCATTGACGTGTTATTGTTGCTGTTGTGGGTCCGGCCGGAGCGCCGAATCGAGCATCACGTGCACGTCAGCAGTTCGCTGCCCAATCAAAAAAAGCCACCAGTAAACCTGGTGACTTTTTGCGTCTCAGACCAGCTTAAGCCGCATCTCGCGGTGCCGGATCCCGGCGTCCAAAAACTCGGGCCTGTCGGTGAGCTCGTAGCCCAACGCCTTGTAAAAGCCCACGGCCTGGACCTGTGCACCCAGCCGCAGCTCCTGGGCGTTGCGGGCCTCAGCGTACTCGCTGAGTTCCTGAAGCAGCGCTTTGCCCACGCCGTGGTGGCGGTAAGGGGCGAGCACCGCGACCCGCTGCACGTGGTAGCCGTAGTCTTCAGGAAGCAGCCGCGCGGTGGCGACGGCCAGGCCGTTGTCGTAAGCCACGAAGTAGGTGGCCTTGGCCTCGTCGGCGTCAATTTCACGCTCGGGGGACACGTGCTGCTCCTTCACAAACACGGTGGTGCGAATGGCCACGGCGTCCTGGTAGACTGGACTGCTAATGTCGGTGCTGATTTTAAACTCCATTTTTGCTCACAACTTCCTGTTCATAGGGTAATGCGTGTATTATAGACCAAACGAAAGAAGGTGTGAATGATGTTTCAGAAAATCCGTGAGTCGCGGCTGATGTTCTGGTCGCTGGAGGCGCTGATCATCGTTGGGCTGATTATCGGGCTGACGAACCTGAGCTTTTTGTTCAAACCGATTGCGACCTTTTTCTCGACATTATTGATTCCGTTCATTGCCGCCGGGTTTCTCTTTTACCTCTTCAACCGCTGGTCAACTGGCTGGGTAAGCTCAAAATTCCGCGCGGCGTCGCCATTGCGCTGATCTTTGTGGTGGTGCTGGCGCTGCTGGGGTTTCTGGTGGCCACCATCATTCCCAACCTGATCGATCAAGTGACGCAGCTGATCTCCGGATTGCCCGGGTTTGTGCGAGAGCTGCGCCAAGCGTTGACTCAGCTCTCGCATTACCGCTGGTATCAGAAGTTTGAAGTGGGCAAGCTGGTCAGCAAGATGCAGGTCGAGCCGGCCAAAATGCTGCAAAGCGTCGTGGGTAATTTCACCGCCGGCGTGCCTGGGTTGATTGGCTCGGTCGCGTCGGTCGTGATCGGTGCCATCACCATTCCGGTGCTCCTGTTTTACATGCTCAAGGACGGCAACCGGTTCGTCCCCGCGATTCAGCGGCTGCTGCCGGACCGTTACGGAGAGGAGATCCAAACCGTATTCACGCGCATGAACCAGACGCTTTCGCACTACATCGCCGGGCAGGCCATTGAGTGCTTGTTCGTCGGGACCTTCACCTTCATCGGCTATCTGGTCATCGGCATGCCGTACGCCTTTCTGCTCGGGTTCGTCGCCGGCGTTGTGACCATTATTCCGTACCTGGGTCCTTACATCGGGATTGCGCCGGCGCTGCTCATCGCGATGACGATTGGCTGGGGCAAGGTCGCCCTGGTGATCGTGGTGGTGCTGATCGTTCAGCAAACCGATGGGAACCTGATTTACCCGAACGTGATCGGCCGCAGTCTCAACATCCATCCGCTGACCATCATTGTGCTGCTGCTGGTGGCCGGCAACATCTGGGGGATCCTGGGCACAATTTTGGCCGTGCCAGTGTACGCCGTGGCCAAAACGGTGCTGACCTACGCCCTGGAGCTTTATCGCTTCCACCGCACGCAGGCAGCGCAGGAGCCGCTGCTTGCTAAACCGGACCCAAAGCGGCCCAAGCCTTAATTGGTTGCGAGGTGCGCCCCGAACCGGGTAAAATTAGACTTACAAACCAATTGTTGAGAGGATGAACAAATTATGAGTGGTGATTCAGGCGGGGCCTTATGGGGCCAGTTGCTTTTGATCGTGATCCTGACGGCGGTCAATGCGTGCTTTGCGGCCGCCGAAATTGCGGTGGTGTCGCTGAGCCGCAGTAAGATCGAAGGGCAGGCCAAGGCCGGCGACAAAAAGGCCGCCAAGCTGCTTAAGATCATGAACAACTCCACCAACTTCTTGGCCACGATTCAAGTCGGCATCACCTTTGCCGGCTTCTTCGCATCGGCTTCGGCGGCCACCACGCTGGCCGGGCGCGTGGAGCCCTGGTTCGGCAACCTGAGTTTTGCCCATGAGCTGGCGGTACTGCTGGTGACCGTGGTCCTGTCGTACTTCTCGCTGGTGTTCGGCGAGCTGTACCCCAAGCAGGTCGCGCTGCAGATGACCGAAAAGGTGGCCAAGGTCGCGGTCACCCCGATTTCAGTGATTGGTGTCGCCATGCGGCCGTTCGTCTGGTTGCTGTCCGCGTCAACGAATCTTCTGCTGAAAATCACGCCAATTAAGTTTTCCAGCGACCAAAACAAAGTGACGCGCGAGGAAATGACCGCGATGATCGAAAGCGGCAAGCAGTCCGGCGCCATTGATGCCGACGAGTACGGCATGCTAGAAGGCATCATCAGTTTGTCCAATAAGCTGGCGCGTGAGGTGATGGTGCCGCGGATCGACGCCTTCATGGTCGACGCCGATCAGCCGGACCAAACCGCCATCGACGCGATTTTGTCCAACGTGTATTCCCGCATTCCGATTTACCAAAAAGATAAGGACAACGTCATCGGCATTGTCCACATCAAAAACTTGCTGCGCCAGGCCCGCCAAGTCGGTTTCGACAACGTGCGGCTGGAGGACATCATGACGGACCGCTGTTTGTGCCTGAGACCATCAGCATCGACGACCTGCTGACCGAAATGCGGATCCGGCACCAGCAAATGGGCATTCTGCTGGACGAGTATGGCGGCGTGGTCGGGCTGGTGACAATTGAGGACCTGCTGGAGGAAATCGTCGGCGACATCGACGACGAATCCGACCAAACCACCATCAATTACACCAAACTTGACCAGGACGATTACCTTGTCAACGGCCGCATGACGCTGAATGATTTTAATGAGGCCTTCGGTACCGACCTGCACGGCGAGGACGTTGACACCATCGCCGGGTACGTGATCAGCACGCTTGGCGTCATTCCCAGCGCCCACAAACAGGAAACCGTCAGTTTTCCCGGCGGCACGCTGACGACCGGGAAAATCGAAAATTCCCGGCTGGTCAATGTTCACCTCCACTTGCCGGTCCAGGCGGCGGTGAGCGCGGCGCCAGCCGAACCAGAATGATTCATTGAACAACCGCGCGTTCTTCCGTATAATGGTCTGAAGACTAGGTCCCAGTCACTGGGACTTTTTTTTACTGAAAGGAAGGTCATCCCGATGTAGCAAGCGGTCATTGTCTGTCACTACCGCAATTGAAAGGACCACTTATGAAACCACAAGAATTAAAAGCCGCGGTAGACAAGCGCCGCACTTTTGCCATCATCTCTCACCCGATGCCGGGAAAACCACCATCACCGAGCAGCTGCTGCTGTTCGGCGGCGTGATCCGCGAGGCCGGGACGGTGAAGGGCCGAAAATCCAACCACTTCGCCAAGTCGGACTGGATGGCCATTGAAAAGCAGCGCGGGATCTCGGTCACGAGTTCCGTGCTGCAATTCCAGTACGCCGGCAAGCAGATCAACATCTTGGACACCCCGGGGCATGAGGACTTTTCCGAAGACACGTACCGCACGTTGATGGCCGTCGACGCGGCAGTCATGGTCATCGACTCCGCCAAGGGGATCGAGGCCCAGACCAAGAAGCTGTTCAAGGTCGTCAAACAGCGCGGCATTCCGATTTTCACCTTCATGAACAAGCTGGACCGCGACGGCCGCGAGCCGCTGGACCTGATTGCCGAGCTCGAAGACCTGCTGGGCATCGAAGGCTACGCGATGAACTGGCCGATGGGGATGGGCAAGGGCCTGGCCGGGCTGTATGACCGCGTCGACCACCGCATCGAGCTGTACCGTGAGAATGAGGCGGGCGAAAAGTACCTGCCGCTGGACCAGGACGGCAAGCTAAATCCGAGGGAGCCGCTAGCGAACGATTCGGTTTATACGGACACGCTGGACAGCATTGAGCTCCTCAACGACGCCGGCAACCAGTTCGACCTGAAAAAGGTAATGAAGGGCGATCAGACGCCGGTGTTCTTCGGCTCTGCGCTGACCAACTTCGGGGTGGAGACTTTCCTCAAGCACTTTGTTGAGATGGCGCCGGCGCCAGGGCCTCACAAGCTGCGGGACGGCCGTGAGCTCAGCCCGACCGATCCGAATTTTTCCGGCTTCGTCTTCAAGATTCAGGCCAACATGAACCCGAACCACCGCGACCGCATTGCGTTTGTCCGGATCGGTGCCGGTGAGTTTGACCGCGGCATGGACGTTACGCTCGCCCGGACCGGCAAGGTGCTGCGGCTGAACAACTCGACCGAGTTCATGGCCGACACCCGCGAGCAGGTGCAAACCGCCGTGGCCGGCGACATTGTCGGCCTGTACGACACCGGTAATTTCCAGATCGGCGACTCGATATACGCGGGCAAGGACCCAGTCGAGTACGAGAAGCTGCCGCAGTTCACGCCGGAACTATTTATGCGCGTCACCCCGAAGAACGTGATGAAGCAAAAGAGCTTCCACAAGGGGATGCAGCAGCTGGTTCAGGAAGGCGCCGTCCAGCTTTACCGGACCTACACGACCAATGACTACATTCTCGGTGCGGTCGGGCAGTTGCAGTTTGAAGTGTTCAAGTTCCGGATGCAAAATGAGTACAATTCCGAAGTTGTGATGACCCCAATCGGCAGCCGCGTGGCGCGCTGGATCGACCCCGACCAGCTGGACGAAAAAATGTCTTCCAGCCGCAACCTGTTGGTCAAGGATTCGCAGGGCCTGCCGCTGTTCCTGTTTGAGAACCAGTACGCCGAGCGGTGGTTTGCCGATAAGTACCCAGACGTTAAGCTGACAGCCAAGCTGTAAGCGGAAAGGAAGCCAATCAATGGCAGAATCAGTGAATAAACATAACGAGGCCGTGCGCAGCATTACCAACGACGACCTGCTCGCCAAGTGGCGGACATTTTCGATCGAGAACAACGACGACAACATGAGCGACTTTCTCACCGAGCTGGTCGATCACGCGACGCTGCTGATGGTCGTGCTGGCCGATCAGGAAATCAAGACGGATGAAAACGGCCGCGCGCAGGTGGACCAGGATGTGCAGATGCAGTTCCCGCTGATGTCCAGTCAGGACAAGCAGAACATCCAGCCGCTCTTCACAGACTGGCAGGAGGTCAACACCTTATTCAGCAACTGGAGCGAGCATGATCTGCAAAGCAACGTTGATCAGGCGTCGATCCTGCCAATTGCGTTTTCGGATCTGGCGGAGCTGATCGACCAAAACAAAGAGGTCGATGGCATCGCAATCAACCCGTTCTCCGACAACATTTTCTTCTCCCGCGAGACGCTGGCGGACCTGGCTTCCCAGCAAAAGGCGCACCACGCCGCGAACAACGAAGTGAAGGTCGCTGTGGCTGAGCCGACCAACCTGCCGGACGGGTTTGAAACGACTCTGGCTGAGCAGCTGAAGCCGACTGCCGTCAAGCAGGCCTGGCTGCGGGTGTTGAGCTATGATGGCACCGAGCACCTGGTCTTGATCTTGGATGCGGCGGGCATGGCGGATGAGGCTCTGCGGCCGCTGACCCAGCAGCTGGGCGAATCGGGTGACAGCAAGCTGGCCGGTACCGACTTGCAGCTCTCCGTGGTCCCGCTGGATGACGACAGCAAGCCGATGGTCGAGGGTATCACGCCATTTTTCAAGGCTTAAGCGCAACGCAAAAGGCCACGTTCACCATCTTTGGTGAACGTGGCCTTTTCGTGTGGCCTTCAAAGCAGATCGATGAGACTGGCCAGCACGTACGAGTCGTCGCTGAGTTTGTACCAGGTGCTGTCGTCGGTGCCGTATACGATCTTCAAAAGTGCGACCCGGGATCCTGCCGGCAAGGGAGCAAGCCGCTGGCCGTAAGGGCTGCTCCAGCGCGTGAGCGAGCCGGTCGTGTTGACCTGCCCGACCGCCTGAAGTGGTTGGGCGTTGAAGGTGACCAGGTTGGTCGTCAGCTTTAGCTGCGCAGCGCCCGGCAAAAACGGGTTGGTTTGCTGGGGCTTGGTGTTGGCCGTGGTGATCCACTGACTGCCCCCAAGGTCCAGGAAGACCTCTCCGGCCTGGTTCTTGGCCAGGCTGAACACGCGCCAAAACGAGCCGGCTGGCAGGCACGTCGCGTACTGCTGATCTTGCACCGGCGCCGGGTAGGCAGGCTTGGGCGCGGTCAGTTCCACGTACGCGCTTTGCGGATCGGCGTAAGTGAGGGCGGGCCCGAGTTGATAGGTGAAGTGCAGCGTTTGCGCAGTTTGGGTGAAACGGCCGTGTTGCGGCGTACTCGGCTCGGCGTGGGCTTTTAGCGAGGGCAGAGGCGTCGCCGTGAACGCCGCATTCAGCCGGCCGACCAGAATCGTCGGCGCCGCCAGCAGCCGCCCGGTTTCATCGCGGTGGTAAACCGTGACCGGGGCGGCGATGTGCGGCTCGTACAGCAAGTACACAACGGCTGAACTGGCGGGAAAGCGGGTCAAGTAGTTGGTGACCGCAAACAGGTCACACCCTTCAATTTGCGGAATCGCAATGGTCAGCCGCGCGCCGATTGGGCCGCGCACCACGCTCGGCTTGCGCAACTCGGTGTTGCTGCCGCGCAGGCGGTAGTAAATGGTGACCGTGGTGAAGCGACTGGTCGCGCCGGTCGCCGGCGGCAGCGCAGAGGTTGCCGCTGAGTTTGGCCCGGTTTGCTTGCGGCTTGGCTGTTGGTGCGCCTTGGCCGCACTGGTTCTTGGGCGCGGCCGGCGTTTAAACCAGTTTGAAATTGTTTGGAACAGGCCCATGGTTTCCTCCATGCAAAAAAAGCCGGCAACTGCCGGCTTTTGCTGCTAAAACTCCTCCGTTGCCAGCGATACTTCGGCAAGCTTATCGCCGTGAATGACGTTGACATCCGCAAAGGCGACGTGGGCCAACTTATCCAGCGCAAACGCGATCTCCGCGTCCTGAATGTTGCGCTTATCATTGGTGAATAGTAACTCATCGTGTGAGGCGGCGCGCGTGTAGATCACCGTGGTGCTGCCGAGTGAATAAACTTTGATGTAATTCGTGTCGGTATGGGCGAGCTGTTGCGCCACCAGGTGCGGGTAGCTATTGGTGATATCGATCAACCGCATAATTAATGCCCCCAGTCTCAAGTGTCCTGCTTTCATTATAAGTGAACAGGCCGGAAAAACCAAAAGTTTCTGACCGCTTTGTGAATTTCGCGTCGCCCGCTCAAATTTGCTAAACTGGGGGCAGGAGGCGACAGCCATGACGTTGCAGTGTGAACCGGTTCGACCGGCGAGTCGGTATTATTTTCCCGTTCTCAAGTTGTACCAGCGCGCGTTCCCCAAAGCGGAAAAAGTGCCGCTGCCTTGGCTGCTGGTGCGCAGTGCGAAGTCAGGCATCGATTTTTGGGCCTGGCACGACGGGCCGCAGTTCGTTGGGCTCACGTATTCGGTGACCACCCGGGATTTGACCTACTTGATTTTTCTGGCGACTGCAGAGTCCGTGCGCGGGCAGGGGCTGGGCTCGGCCATCCTGGACCGTTTGGCAGCCCGGTTC
>NZ_BBAJ01000078.1 GCF_001311195.1 Lacticaseibacillus camelliae DSM 22697 = JCM 13995 | reverse complement strand
CGACCTGCCGCGGCCCGCGCTCGCCCATCGCCAGGTTGTCGCGCACTAAGATGTCCGCGTACTGGGCGTCATCGAGCAGGCGAATTGCCTTCAGGTGATCGGTGACCTGCTTGACCACGGCCTCAGGGACTTCATCCTGACGCAGCCGGTCGCGCACTTCGTGGACCGTGCGCGGCTGGTGGCTGATGTAATTGAGCGCCGTGGCGTTGGCCACCGAGGCCACCTCGGCGTCCTTGATGGTCGTCACGTCCTCCGGCGACAGTTCGAGGCCCTTCAGCAGCCGGTATTTCACCAGCGTGCCCTCGCTGACGGGGAAAGCGTACTTGCCGTCGAGAAACAGGTTGTACCGCCCCCGCCGCTTCTGGGCAGTGATTTTTGTGATTGTTTGCATCTCGCGGCCTCCTCAAAAGAATTATTCTCTATAATAATATGGTAAAATATGGTTTAATAAAAGGGCGTGAATAAAGGGGTGAGCAGCGTGTTCGAAGACCATTTTTTTTGATAAGCGGACCTCGACGACTTACCAAGTCTTCCGCCTGATGAAGGCGCACGCGGAAAATAACTTCACCATCAACCGCCTCACTCAGGAATCAGGTTTGACCTATTCCCAAACTTATAACGCTAATCAGGAAATCATGGCCGACCTGCAGCAGATGTACCCGAGCAAAAAACAGCCAAACGGCAACGCGTCTTTCACAATCCTAGTAGCCAGCTGACCGTTGATGAGTATCGCTTCCACCTGCTGAACCAGTCGATGGCGTTCCGCTTTTTTTGACTATGTCTTCCGCACGCCTGCTCCCAATGTCCACCACTTCTGCGCCAGTGCCGACATCAGCATTTCCACGCTGCGTCGCCGCATCGCACCCTTTCGCCGCTACATGGCAAGCAAAGGCGTCCACCTTGACGCGAGCACTTGGGCCCCAGATGGCCCGGAGACGCAGATTCGCATCCTGATTCTCACGTTTTACCTTCTGGCTTACCGCGGGGTCGGCTGGCCGTTTTCCGAGGAAGCGTTCGATACTGCCCGGCGCGATTTTGATTTGCTCAACCAACCGCAGCAAGGCGCGGTATACAATGCCACGGCCGTGCCAAACAAGCAGGACGTCATGGTGCTGGCGATTCAGGCAATGCGGATCGCAGGTGGTCACCTCATCCGGCCGGCTGAGCAACTGCCGACGCTGTTTAGCGCCAGCGATAATGCCGCTAAGGTCTTTGCCCCTAGCCGGTTTCCAGCGCTTTCTGAGCCGGCGCTGGAATGTGAACGGAACTACTATGATTTCTGCCGCATGCATTACGTTTCCATGCGCGAGACCTTGAACGGCCAGGATCAGCTCATTTTGGACCGCCTCGCCACGCCAGACACGCCGATTCACAACTTTGCGCAAGGCCTGATGGACTTCCTGCTTGCCGCCTGCGACCCGCAATCTGCCGAGGCCAAGCCAGAAAAGCACACTGTACTGCTCGCCAACCTGCACCGTATTGCGTTTTCATACCTGACACTGCACGGAACGTTTGCCATGCGGTTGGATTTTCTCAACCCGCAAGTTCAAGAGGCGGCAAACGGCCGACTGCCCACGCTGATCCGGCAGTATTTCGATCAGCTGGAGCCGGCAGCCGTCGGCGAGTTAGCCGGTGATTACGACGCGATGTACCAGCAGCTTTACGCCGTCATCGCCCCAGACTTTCCGGAGCTAAACAACGACCACCAGCTCAAAGTTGCGGTCATTGTGGACGAAGGGACCTTCATGAGTCGCGACCTGTTCACGTTCCTGAAAGGCCTGCACTTTGTGAAAATCGTCCCACCAGACGCGAGCAAGCTGCCGGATGTAATCATCACGACGCTCAACACGTCTGGTGTCCTCTCCCGCTACTATACCGAAGCGCGCCTGGCCAAGGTCCGCGTGATCAACTGGCAGCTGGCCCCGGCGCAAAGCGACTTTTTCAATCTAATGGACACCCTGTATGCCGTCAGGCTGCAGGTAGTGGCCAAAAAGGACTGAGCGCACTCAGTCCTTTTTATTTGGCCGCGGGCGCACGGCAATTTTGGCTAGAATCAGCACCACCACTGCCACCAGCAGCAAGATCAACACCACCGCGTTGTTCAGCAGGTACCCGACAATGCCGAAGACCAGGAGCACCACCAGCACGGCAAGAAAACCATTTCCATTCAGAAATTTCATTTCCCGCTCCTACCGATGAACCGGCACGGCCCGGTAGCCATTAAAGTAGTTGACCGCTTCAAAAATGATCAGCGCGACCACCACCAGAATTGTCAGCACGGTGTTGGAAATCGTCTTGAAATACCACACCGCGGCAATCAGCACGACCAGCGCGATCATGTAGGCGTACACCAGGTTGCGGTTCGGCTCGAGCACAAAGCTCGCTTCCGGCGACTGAAATTCCAGCTGGTGCGTGCGTGAATAGTGGCCCACCTTAAAGGTGACGGTGTCGCCGCGCCGGACCGGTAGCGTCAAGGTGGTGCCAGTCATCAGCTCCTGGACCTCACCGTTGTGGGTGATATAGGCAATCGTTTTCTTCGAAGAATTTGACTCTAATCTGATTTTCACGGTTGTTTCCTCCTGTAAGGATTATACCCGAGTTGGTGCAGCCGTGCCATCTTCGCTATAATACGGGCAAAAGGAAGTGCCTCATGGAAAATACAGTGCAAGGCGGGACTCGCTTCCCGTTGACGATCAAGCGACTGGACATCAACGGCCGCGGGATCGGCTATTACAAACGCAAAATCACCTTTGTCGAAGGTGCGCTGCCCGGCGAGGTCGTCGTCGCGCAGGTGTCGGCCGTGCACGACCGGTACCTCGAGGCCATCACCCACCGCGTGAAAAAGGCCTCGCCCGACCGCGTGCAGCCGGCCGAACCGCTTTACGGTAAAATCGGCGGCGTCGAGCTCAACCACCTGGCCTACCCGGCGCAGCTCCTTTTCAAGCGCGATGTGGTCGCGCAGAGCCTGGCCAAGTTCAAACCGGCCGGCTGGCAGCATTACGAGCTGCGGCCCACCATCGGCGCCGCCGACCCGACGCATTACCGCAACAAGGCGCAGTTCCCGGTCCGCGTCATCGATGGCCACGTCCGCGCCGGCTTGTACGCACCGCATTCGCACCACCTCGTGCCGCTAACCGATTTTCTCACCCAGCGGCCGCTCACCATGCAAGTGGTTCAGGGCTTGTGCCAGCTGCTGGAAGATTTGGCGGTGCCGATTTACGACGAGCAAAAGGGGTCTGGGATCGTAAAAACGCTGGTGGTCCGCGAATCTGCCGCCACCGGTGAGGTCCAGGTCACCTTCGTCACCAATTCGCCCAAGCTCCCACACAAGCCGCAGCTGCTCGCCGGTATTTCGGCTCAGCTGCCTGCTGTGGTGTCGGTGTCGCAGAACATCAACCCCGGTGAGACCTCGCTGATCTGGGGGCCGGAAACGCATTTGCTGGCGGGCCAGCCATACATCACCGAGCGCTTGCTCGGCCACAACTTCGAGGTGTCGCCGCAGGCCTTCTTGCAGCTGAACCCGGCGCAAACTGAGGTGCTGTACACCCAGGCGCTCCAGGCGCTGGCCCTGCACCCTGGGGCGAAACTGGTGGACGCGTACGCTGGCATCGGCACCATCGGCATCAGCTTGGCCAAGGCGGCCGGCGAGGTGCGCGGCATGGAGATCATCCCCGCCGCCGTGGCAGACGCCAACCGCAACGCCGAGCTGAACGAGGCCACCAACGTGCATTACACACTTGGCACCGCCGAGGCGCTGTTCCCCCAGTGGCTACTACAGGGCTTTCAGCCTGACGCCGTGATCGTCGACCCGCCGCGCGCCGGCCTGGAGCAGCCGTTCATCGACGCGCTCCTCAAGGCCCGGCCGCAGCAGTTCGTGTACATTTCCTGCAACCCGTCCACGCTGGCCCGTGACCTGGTGCCGCTGGCCCGCGCTTATCAGGTCGACTACATCCAGTCCGTCGACATGTTCCCGCAAACGGCGCGCTGCGAAGCCGTTGTCAAGTTCACTCGCAAGTAAGGAGAGACCGTCATGAAAATCTATTTTGCTAACGCATTGTTCAGCGAGGCTGACTTTGCCTTCAACGCGCAGCTGGTCGAAAAGCTCCGCAAAGCCGCGCCCAGCCTAGACATCTACCTGCCGCAGGAAAACGCGAGCATCAACGACAAGAATGCCTATGCGGATTCCAAGATGATTGCCCAAGCCGACACTGAGAAGGTCCTGGCGGCCGACCTCATGATCGCCGTCCTCGACGGTCCCACCATTGACGTCGGGGTGGCCACCGAAATCGGCGTGGCGTACGCCAAGCACATCCCCATCCTGGGCCTGTACACCGACTCCCGCCGGCTGGGCGCCACCAACCAGCAGAAGCTGGCGGCGCTGCAGGACGTGGCGGAAAACCAGTTCCACTACCTCAACCTTTACACCATCGGCCTGATCAAGCTGAACGGCGCGGTGTTCACCAACTCGGCCGACCTGATCCAGGCAGTGTTGAAGCGCGCGCAATAAAGATTTTACGAAAAGGGGGCGTTCCAGCTCAGACAGCCGGAACGCCTCCTTTTGCGGCCTCATTACTTGTCGAAGTGCGCGAGAAACTGCAGCGCCGCGGCAATGACTTGGTCCATGTTGTAGTAACGGTACATCCCCAGCCGCCCGCCAAAGGTAATCTGCGGGAAGTTGGCCGTCGCAAAGCTCCGGTACTGCGTGAACAGGTGGTCATTTTCGCTGTTGTTGACCGGGTAGTACGGTTCGACCCCTCGCGACCAGTTTTGCGGGTATTCATGCGTGATCACCGTCTTGCCCTTGTTGCCGGCACCGAACTCGAACCACTTGTGCTCGATGATCCGGGTGAAGGCCGTGTCGCCATCCGTGTAGTTGATAACCGCATTGCCCTGGTAATTGTCCTGATCGAGCACCTGCGTGTCAAAGCGCAGGCTGCGATACTCCAGTGCGCCAAAGCGGTAATCAAAGAACTCGTCGATCATCCCCGTGTAGATGATCCGGTCGTAATCGTGCAGATAAGCGTCCTTGTTGGCCAAAAAGTCGGTGTTGAGCTGCACGGTCACGTTCGGGTGATCGAGCATTTTGTCCACGATCTGCGTGTACCCACCGATGGGAATGCCCTGATACGGGTCGTTGAAGTAGTTGTTGTCAAACGTGAACCGCACCGGCAACCGGCGAATGATGAAGCTCGGCAGCGCCTTGGGGTCGCGGCCCCACTGCTTGGCGGTGTAGTCCTTGATCAGCTTCGTGTAAATATCCGTGCCGACCAGCGAAATGGCCTGCTCCTCCAGGTTCTCGGGCTTTTTGCCGTGCAGGACCGCGCGCTGGGCCTCGATTTTAGCCTGCGCCTCGGCCGGGGTGATCACGCCCCACATTTTGTTGAATGTGTTCATGTTGAACGGCAGGTTGTAAAGCTCGCCTTTGTAGTTGGCAACGACCTCGTTGGTGTAGCGATTGAAGTCCGCAAACTGGTGGACGTAATCCCAGACCTGCTTGCTGGTGGTGTGAAAAATATGCGCGCCGTACTGGTGCACCTGAATGCCTTCAACTTCTTTGGTGTAAATGTTGCCGGCAATGTGGTCACGCTTATCGATCACGGTAATGTCGTCGCCGCGCTTGGCCAACTCATTGGCACTCACCGCGCCGAACAACCCGGCCCCAACAATTAAAATCTTCATGATGTCTCATCTACCTCTGTTATTCTTTCAAGAACCAATATAACACAGCCATTAACAAAGCCATGCACAGGTCACTAACTCTTAGGCATGCATAGTAGTTCTGCCGCCAATTCACAATCAAAAAAAGCCGACACTGTTGTCGGCTCAATTAAAAAGTCCGGAGTAAGTTACTGAACTTCCTCATCAATATCTTGTTGCGAAATCACATCATTCACGACCTCAGTGCTGTCGGGATTTTTCAATACTACCTTGAGCACAACCCCTGGCTGAGTTTTGCGAGCCTGATTAATGGCGGGTAACAACGCTTTGACCAAAACCGTCTTCAGTGCTGATTTATCGGTGTTCTTATCCAGCGCTTTTGCCAGGGTCATCGTGTAAACGACCGTACTATCACCTTTTGCAGTCGCCGTAATGTCGGAGTATGTCCCCCCTGCATTCGCCTTGACCTGATCCAACTGCTGAGGGGCGGCTTTTGCCACACTGGCAACTGCAGATGAACCAGCGGCACTGCTGGAAGAACTCGCGCTCGAGGATTGTTTGCTGGTGGCCTTTGTTGCCGCCGACTTACTTTCAGCCTTTTTCTGCCGGGCCTTTTTCACTTGACTGCTCTTCTGGGTCTCCTTCGTAGGCGCTTGGCTGTCCTGATGCACGAACCAAGCAGCCCCCGCAATGATGACCACCACAGCTATGACCCAGATCGCGATTTTACTTGAACGTTTCATGAGTGATCCTTTCCGTTGCCTTTTCATTTGGCAATATAAACCGTCGCGGCAGACGCGCCCTCATCGTGATTGCCCTGGAGCCAGGACAGCCGCTTCCAAATATCGGTAAGGGACTTACGGCCACTGTATATCAGGCCACTCCATGGATCGTGAACGGTGGTGTAACCATTGGCATAACCGGTCAATGCCACAATGTGGCGGTAAGTACCAAAGTCCAAACATACCGATGCCGGATAACCCTTCGCCAAATAGCTTGCCAGCTCGGCCTGCGATCCCATGACCTTCCAACTCAAATTCCAGTGATCAGCATCTCGCGTCAAATCGGACTGAAGAGAGCCCGCACCGTCGCGATCAAAAGTACCATGCGCATGAGCGTAATCTGCCGTCATTTTAGGCGTCACGTTTTGACCGAAACCAGAAATGATCATGGCCATCGTGGCTTGACCGCAGCCAGTCTTGCCGAGCGTCCAGCGTTCGTATTTGACATTCGCCCACCGCTTATCAAGCTGACTATAATACTTCAGACTAAAGGTCTTGGTCGGCTGCAGCGTGTGGTCATCCACATACCTCAAACTCCCGCCGAGCGGCTGCCAGTTTGACCAAGGTGTGGTGGCTTTGGCGTTGATGTACCCAACCCACTTCTTGCCATCATACAGTGAATAATATAGCGACCCATTGACGTGCCGATACATACCCGTAGCGGAGAATACCTGATTTTTCATTGTGGTACTGGAGCCGGCCTGACTGGTAAAAAAGCCGTGCCAAACCGGATAGCCTGAGTGGGTTAGCTGCACCTTGCCAGAATGGCTCATCCAGGCGCCTTGCGGAGAATCGCTCACCGCACCGTTGGCAGCGTTGAGGTAACCAAGCCATGAGCCATCCGCCTGATAGAGCGAATAGTACGTCGCGCCATTAAAGGCTTTGTACTGACCGCGTACTTCAAAAGTCTGCTGATAGACTGCTGAAGTACTTTGGCTTGCCCCAAAAAAAAGCTGTGCCAAATCGGCTGATTCTTCTTCGTTGTGGTCAGATAAGCGTCCTTGGGGAGCCAACTACCGGTTTGTTTAGCCACGATTTTGACCTTAGCGGCGTCGACGTATCCTTGCCACTGGTTTTTGGCATCATACAGCGAAACCAAGGTCTGGCCCGCAAACGTTGTGTACTGACCGGTCACTTGGTAGGTGGCCGTGCCCATTTCTGCAGCGGTCTTCTTCTGGTTGCTCAATGAAAAGTCACTGTAGGTTGGCGTATCTTGGTCCACAGTGACATACCCGCTGGCCCGCCGCCAACTCCCTTGCGGCCCTGCCGCAACAGTGACATCGCTGGCCTTGGCATAGCCGACAAGCTGACCTTGGTGATTTTCAAGAATCAAGACCTCGGTCCCGTCAATCGCCTCATACTTACCGGTGGCATGGTACGTTTTGCCGTACGCACTGCCCCCTGTCGCCTGCTGCGTCAGTTGTGGGTCCTGCCATAACTTCGCCGTCTTAGCAGTAAAGGTCACGTAACGATCATCGGAGATTTTGGGGCCGAGCGGGTCACTCACCTCTTCGAGAGCATTCGCATTCATGTACCCCAGCCAATGACCGCCAGCGTCGTACAGTGAATCATACACACTGCCATTGCTGTGATAATATTGCCCTTTGACGCGCAATGCCGCCCCATTTTTCACGCGCAAATAGTTGCTAAAGCCAAAACTCTTCCAAATCTGGTACCCAGCGTGAGTGACCCGCACCCAACCGGTTTTCGGTTGAAACACCCCTTGTGGCTGAGAGGTGAGCTTGACGCTGCTTTCCGGCACATAGCCAAGCCAGCCCCCATTGGCCCGATACAAGGATTCATAGCGCGTCCCATCGAACCAGTGGTACTCACCTGTGACCCTGAAAGTCTGGTGCAGCACCGTGTCACTAGTGGCTTCGGCCTGCCCGTTGAAATCCTGATAAATCGGCTGACCCGAGCTCATTAAAGTGGCGTACCCCTGTGCGCTCAACCACGCACCCTGTTGGCCGCCGTTTGCGCCAACCCGGACGGAAGCCTGATTGAGATAGCCATGCCACCGGCCGGCAGCGTCGTATAGACTCAAGTAAACACTGCCGTTTTGGTGGTGGTACTGGCCCTTGGCCAAGAAGGTGTGGCCATACAGCGCGTCACCATTTTCCCGCTTAGTCCAGCCGAAACTACTCCAACTCACCGCATTTTTCGCGGTCACAGTCACGTACCGGCCATCTGCAATGAATGGGCCTGAGCCGACGCCAGCACCGACGTCGGCGGGGCAGTGACCACCCCGCTCCCAGCAAAACCAATCGCACTTGCTGCGGTTAAAGCCAGCACTATTGCATGAATTCGATTACCCAATTGATTACTCCTCACCCAAAAATTTCAAAAAAAAGTGTCATTTTCTTACTTGCCAATGTAAACGACAGCTGCGGAAGCCCCCATATTCGTATTATCCGATTTCCATGACAGCATGCTCCAAACCTGCGACAGCGAATGGCGCCCGCTGAACAGAAGACCGCTCCACGGATCATGAACCGTTGTCGTCCCATTCGAGTAACCGGTCAGCACCACGATATGGCGCACCCCACCGCTCAGGTTCAAGCAAACCGTTGCCGGATATCCTTTTTGCAGGTAACTCTGCAACTGGCTGCGAGAGCTCATCACCTGCCACTTGACCCCGTAATGGTCAGCTACTTTGGTCAGATCCGATTCAGCGGAACCGACCTCACCTGGGGTATCAAAGGTCCCGTAACGATGCGAGTAATCAGCAGCCTGGCTGGGGGTGATCTTGTGACCAAAGCCGGAAACAATCATGGCGATTGAGGCCTGACCACATCCCGTTTTACCAAAATTGATTCCGCCATAACTCTTGCCTGCCCAGCGGCCATCCAACTGGCTGTAGTAAACCAGCGAAAAGTTTTTCGTGTACTTAGCCTTCGTCTGATCGTAGTACTTCAAGACACCGTTAACCGAGTACCAGCCACTCTTTTTCGTGGGCGTGGTCGCCGCGGCATTGACGTACCCGATCCAGGTCTTGCCACTATACAGCGAATAGTACACGGAACCATTGAAATGATGGTACTCGCCTGTCGCCGAATACTGCTTGTTGTGCAATTTCGTCGTCGTGTTGACCTGATTGGTGAAGAATCCTTTCCAAATCGGGTACCCGGTATGACTCAGCGTGACCTTCCCGCTGTGCGCCATCCAGGCCCCTTGAGGCCCAGAGGCAAAAGCGCCATTGTTGGCATTGATGTAGCCCAGCCAGCCGCCATTGGCTGCATAAAGTGAATAGTATGTGGCCCCAGTGTATGCGTGATACTGGCCCTTGATCTGATAAGTCGATTGATAATGCGAAGACGTACTCTGACTGGAACCAAAAAAAACTGCGCCAAATTGGTTCGCCTTTTTTGGTGGTCGTAAAGTAGCCGGTTTTACTGATCCAAGAACCCGTTTGACTGGCAACCAGCTTGACCTTGCGACTATCGATATAGCCCAGCCACTGCTTATTGGCGTAAACGGAATAAAGAACGCGCCCGTCAAACGTATGATACTGGCCGGTCACTTTGTACGTATTGCCAGCGACCGTACTGCCCGCCGTTTTGACCTGACTCAGGTCAAAGTCACTGGACAATGTGTTCTCACCGTTTAACGTGACGTAGCCGCTGGCACCCAGCCACACACCCTGAGGCCCGTTCGCCTTGGCAACACTTTTGGCACTAACAATGCCCACCAGCTGATCTTGGCTGTCGTGCAAAACTAGGTAGGTATTCCCGTTAACGTGTTGATACTCACCCACCACGTGGTACGTGTGCTGATAAAGCGCGTCGGCACTGTCACTCTTTGTGAACTGCGTGTCTTGGAAGACCTGGGCGTTTTTGTCAGTGACGGTCACGTAACGGTCAGCTGCCTTCATCTGGCCGATTGGATCGGCTATCGGAGTCACCGCCTTGGCGTTCACATAACCAAGCCAGTGCCCATCGGCATCGTATACAGAATCATAAATCGAGCCGTTCACGTGGTGATAAACGCCTTTAACTTCGACAACTTGGTTCGCCGCCGCCTTAGTGTAATGAGTAAAGGCAAAGCTCTTCCAGATCTGGTAGCCCGGATGCGCCACAGACACCCATTCTGTGTGGGCCTGAAACGGCCCCTGCGCGTTGGTCCCCTGGGTAAAGCTGCCAGCAGCCATGTAGCCTACCCACTTGCCCGTCCCATCGTAAAGTGAGACATACACAGTGCCGTCAAACCAGTGGTACGCGCCAGTGATCTTGAAAGTCTGACCCAGGTACTGATCACTTGTCGTGGCGGCTTGTTCATCAAAACCTTGATAGATTGGCTGGCCTGCTTGCGTCAGCGTGGCATAGCCGCTGTCAGCCAGCCACCCGCCTTGAGGGCCAGCCGCGATGCTCACCGAATTAGCGTTAATGTAGCCATGCCAGGCTCCATCGGCATCGTAGAGGGAGAGATAAGTGCGCCCATTTTGATCCTCAATTTT
>NZ_BBAJ01000077.1 GCF_001311195.1 Lacticaseibacillus camelliae DSM 22697 = JCM 13995 | reverse complement strand
CCGGCCTGCACAAAGGCGCGGCCGCGACCGGCGCGGTGTACGCCGGCGCCAGGCCCAGACCGATTTCCATCACGCCGCTCGGAAACGCGTACTCGTACATGCCAATCAGCTCGTCGTTCTCAAGCACGGAGTAGTAGTCTTCCCCGTCCTCGGCAAAGATGTTATCCGTTTCTGTGGCGTGGACCTCTGCCGGGATGTTGTAAAACTCATATGGGGCGGGATAGACCCAATCCAAGTACGCCTTGGCCTCGGGCCGATTCATGTAGCGGATCTCAGTCATCGCGGTCTCCTTTTTATAGCAGCTCTGAAATCATGTCCTGGTCCTGGTTCATGAACTCGTCGGACGACTTGATCTCAGTGATCTTCACGCCGTCCAAGGCGCGCTGCATCAGCCCTTCAACGTCGAGCTTGCTTTCGTAGTAGCGTGTTTTGTCCAGGTTCGGCTTGGTCTTTGGTGACGGCGGCGCAAAAATCGTGCAGCAGTCCTCAAACGGCATGATCGACAGGTCGTAGGTGTCGATGTCCTGCGCGACCTTGATGATCTCCGTTTTGTCCATCGTGGCCACCGGCCGAATAATCGGCATGTTGGTCACATCATTGATGGCGACCATACTTTCCAAGGTTTGAGACGCGACTTGGCCGATCGACTCCCCGTTGACAATGGCGAGCCCGCCGCGCTGTTTGGCCAGCGCCTCGGTCAGGCGCAGCATCAGCCGGCGCTGCACCGTCATCAGGTAGCCCTCAGGCACAGTTGATTTAATCGTTTCCTGAATCTCGGTGAACGGGACCTGAATAAACTTAATATAACCGGCGTATGGCGCCAGCTTGGTGGTCAATTGCTTGGCCTTGTTCAAGGCCGAATCGGACGTGTACGGCGGGCTTAAAAAGTGAACCATTTCCAGATCGACGCCGCGTTTCAAGGCGTAATACCCTGCCACCGGCGAATCGATCCCCCCGGAAAGCATCAGCATCGCCTTGCCGGCCGTCCCGACCGGCATGCCCAAAGCGCCCTGAATTGTTTGGGTGGACAGGTAAATTGCATCACGCCGTACTTCCACCCGCAGCGTGTAATCCGGATGGTGCATCTGTACCTTCAGATCCGGCCGGTGATCAACCAGAAAGTCGCCAAGGTTCAGGTTCATTTGGTTGGTGTCGAGCGCAAACGTGTGATCCGCCCGGCGCGTGTTGACCTTGTAACTGGCCCCCTGCGGCACGGATTCATTCATCAAGTCCAACACCGCTCGTGGACTTTAGCCATATCTTTTTCGACCTTGACGGACGGCGAATAGGTCTGGATGCCGAACACCTTGGACAGCCGGGCCATGACGGCCTTCGCGTCCTCACCGTTCAGCTCAATGTGCAGGCGATCGCGCTTCGGGCGAATCGTCAAGTCGGGAAATTCGTGCAGCGCCTTGGTGACGTTGCCGTGCAGCCGGCTGATGAACGCCTGGCGGTTCTTGCCCTTCGTGGACAACTCGCCGTAGCGCACCATGATCTCAGTGTAATTCACAAAAGTTCCTCCTATTAAACTGGTTCTGGCAACTCATTATGCGGACGGCATCAGCTTGGCAAAACCGGCGTAGACCTGATCGAACGCCTGGTTGAAGGCCTTGGCCTCGTCCATGGTGTTGTACTCGTCCAGGCTCACGCGGATCGCCGAGGTGGAGATGCGGTCATCGACATGCATGGCCGCCAGCGTTGAGCTTTCCGTGCCCTTTTTGCTGGAGCAGGCCGACGTGGTTGAGATGTAAATGTCGTGGGGCTCAAACGCGTGCACAATCGTTTCGCCGCGCACGCCTTCAATCGCAAACGTCAGGATGTGCGGGGCAAAGTCCGGCGTCAGCTGGGAAAACATGGTGACGTTGGCAAACTGGCTGACATGGTCGTAAATCGCCTTGCGGATGGCCTGCTGGTGCGCAACTTTCTTATCCTCATCAGTCAGCAGCAGCCGCAGCGCCTTGGCCATTGCCGCGATTGCCGGCGTGTTTTCCGTGCCAGAGCGTAAGTTGTCCTCCTGACCGCCACCGGTCAGCAGCGGCGCGATGTGTCGGCCCTCCTTGATGTAGACAAAGCCTGTCCCCCGCGGCGCGTGGAACTTGTGACCGGAGAACGTCAGAAAATCGACCCGTGGGTTGCGCAGCGATTTCATCAAACCTTTGCCAATCGCCTGCACGGCGTCCACGTGAAAATGAATGCTCGGGTGATCTTCCAGAATTTTGGCTACCGCGTCGATCGGCTGCTTGGCGCCGATCTCGTTGTTGACGGCCATCACAGACACAAGGATTGTGTCCGGCCGAATCGCCTTGCGCAGATCCTCGGGGTTGATAAAGCCTCGCTTGTCAACAGGCAGGTAAGTGACGTCAAAGCCAAGTTCTTCGAGCTGCTTCATCGTATTGATCACGGCCGGGTGCTCGACCTGCGTGGTGATCAGGTGCTTGCCAAACGGCCGCTTTTCAATGGCCGTGCCCTTGATGACCCAGTTGTCGCCTTCCGTGCCGCAGGAAGTGAAGTAAATCTCGTCTGGCTTGGCGTGCATCAAGTCCGCGATCTGCTTGCGAGAACTTTGCAGGACCTCATTGCCCTTGCCGCCGACCGCGTGCAGGCTGCTGGGATTGCCAAAATAATTCTCGGAAACTTTGCGGTAGGTGTCCAGCACTACTGGCAGCGCTTGGTGGTCGCGCTGTTGTCGAAATAAATCATGTTGACCATTCTTTCTTTTCGTAAGTTTAGCTGCATGCAAGTATACCAAATAATGACCGGAAAATGAACCACTGGGGCCGCCGCGGCGAAATTAGTGGGAGAAATATCGCCCAACCTGTATACTTTTGGCGGAGTTCAAACGTCTTATTCATGGAGGGAGGAGCGAGATGCCAAAATCAGAGTTCGACCAGCACCTGCTGGCGTTGGGCCAGACGGTCGTGCAGCGGCTGCAAGCGCGCGGGATCCAGCGGGCTGATGCAGAAGACGCCGTGGCAACGGCCTACGAGAAAATCATCATCCTGCTCCCTCGCCTTTCCGTGGGCAACTTCGATGGCTGGTTCTACCGCATCGCGCTCAACGCCTTCTTGGACACGCTGCGCAAACACCAGCGCGAAACACTGATGGACCGCCTGCCTGATTCGGCCACCGCCACTCCAGCGCAGTTTGCCGAAATGATCGCGCCTCTGCCTGACAACCAGCAGGAACTACTGGCGCTGAAGTATTATTACGGCTTTTCATATGAAGAAATCGCGCACCTGCTGGGGTCAAGCCCACCAGCGTTAAGACAATGCTGGCCCGCGCCCGGGAAAGCCTGCGCACCAAATGGGAGGAATAACAATGTTAGATAAAGCACTCCGTCATGCGAAGTGGAAACAGCGTTTGATGATGGCGGTGATTGCCGCCATCGTGGTGATCATCCTTGTACCACTGGGCTACGGGGGCCTAAACAAATTAGCCGGCCGCCAAAGCGCCGCACTTTTTGACCAGTTGAACGCCTACCACACGGTCGCTGAACCCAATGTGAATGTCTCTTCGGAAATGCTGGCAAACGACACGAGTTTTGGCGGCAACGTGGTGACCAAAGAATACAAGGACATCGATGGTTACCCCGTCCCCTGGGGCACCTACACGTCTCACTACACCAACCTGCGCTGGCAGCTTGACGAAAGCTTTTATGCCCAAACCGTAGAGCGCCGAGACCAGCACTTCGGCCGGCAAGCGTTCCAGCCTGGCACCGCGCAAAAAAATTGCGCGCTTTTACACTGGCACAAAGGGCCTGCCAAACGAGGCCGAAACACTCGCCAGCCTGCCTGATCACGTCGGCGAGATTGCCGTCACCTTCAAGCACGGCTACACCTATGCAGCGCTAAAGCAGCTGCTGCCGAAAAGTCTCAATTTGCGCTGGGCGTACCTGTTCAACGACACGGCGCATGTCTCGATTTCCGGCGACGTTGCCCACCCCAGAACTGCGGAGAGTCCGATCGGAATGGCGCTCAACGGTGATGCCACACCGCAAAGCCAGGCCAAGTATTGGCGCAAGGCACTCAGCCAGTACTGGACCGGCGCCAAGCACAACCAGGCCTACGAGTACGCCATGAAGACACCGGCCAAACAGCTCAAGTTCAAAGGCGTGATCCTGACCGGGACCACGGAGAGCCTGGCCAAGGTTGCGACCGCCGATTACGTTGCTGGCACCAGCGTTGGCGTGACAGTCCCGCGCGTGCCTTACATCACGCCCACCCGCTAACACAAATGCGGCCGCCGGATCACCGACGGCCGCACTTTTCTTCTATCTTAAAGGCACGTTAAACCAGCTCATCGTGCTGCTGCGCGTTGTAGTCATCGGCAACCTTCTTGTAGCTGCCGGGCTCAACTTGCTCCAGCGCGGTCGCAATCGTGTCCGCGGCGCTTTGGTAATCATACTTAGCATACAGCGCCGCGGCATCCGTCATCGCCTTCGCCACGGCTTCATGTGACGTCTTGTAACGGTTGGCATACTGAAGCAGCTGTTCGCAAAGCCCCGCCGCACCGATAATGTCACGGCTTTGCTGCTTCAGCTGGTCAATGTCGGCGGAGACTTTAATCAGTGTCTTGGCGATGGCGTCCAGATCGATTTTGACCTGATCCATGTCGTCCTTCAGCTGCAGGATCTCATCGCTGACCACCTTGAAAAAGTCGCGGTAAGCTTTGGGCAGCCCCGGCAAGTCATGGCGTGAGACTTCGTAGCGCACGTCGCGCACCGACCGCTCAAACGCGTCGACTTGATTCAACGCCTTGCGTTCGGTTTCACGCAGACCCGAGACACTGGCGTTAATGGCCTGCTGCTTCTTTTCAATCTCGGTCAGGTCCGTGCGGTCATGAGTAAATTGCGCCAAGAGATCGGAGTAAACTGCTTTTGACTGCGCGATCTGGTCGTTGGCCTGATTGAAGGACTGGTCGATCGCATCAAGTTGCACCTTTAAGTCGTTGGTCGTTTTGATTTCGTCATGGTTGAGCTGGTAGGACTGATTTAAGTGATCCAGCTCGATGTTCAGCGTCCGATTTTGCTGCATGGCGTGATTGATGAACTGCCGCAGCTCCTCTTTCTGATCCAAGACTGAGGCCTTGGCTTTGAGTTCTTTTTCCATCACCGCGTACAAGCTGTCGATCTTGTCTGCGATAGTCGCCGTGTTGGCGGTCAGCTCCGTCACGTCCAGTTGCTTGATTTGCGCTTCAGCCTGATCCACCAGTCCTTGCACCGCTGCCACGCCCGCAGGCACATCTTCGGTGAAAATGAAGTGCTGTGCGGTCAGCTGCTGGTAGCCTGTCTTAATCTCCTTCAGTTGGGCGGGGAACTCATTCACCACCGAATTGACCAGTGGCGGCAGCTGCTTGACCTGCAGTTTCAGCGCGGCCACGCCGTTTTTCACCTGCTTGAGCGCGTTTTGCGCCCGGCGCGGATCGCCGCCCACGTTGACCTCGGTCGTCGTCGTCAGCTGAGAGGCGATTGCTTGCAGGCTGGCCTCCAACGCCGGCAGCGCATCGCCAAATGCGAAGCTCTTAGCCAGCACAGTCTTGCGGGCCTCCTGATAGTCGTTCCGCAGCGCCTTTAGCCCCTTCGCGTTTGCGGCTTCGGCGGCTTTGATCTCGTCAAGGTGGCTTTCGATCTGCTTCATGTCTTTGGCCGCGGCAGTCTGCAGAGCGTCAATGTTGGCCATTCCGTCCTTGACCTGACCGAACTTAAACTGCTTGTTCGCCTGCTCCACGTCCAGCAGCGCCGTCTGGAGCTCAGTCAGTTCGCCGTCGACCAGCGCCTGGTACTTTTGCGACCAGGACTTGAAGTCTTCAAGGCTATCGCCAGTCAGGCTCAGCTGCTGGATACTGCGGATCAACCCTGGGACCGCCCCAGTATCGATCGTAGCCACCCCGGCATCCAGCTCGTGGATCAGCCGCGTGTTGCGCAGCTGATAGCCCCATACCCCTAAGGCTAAGAGCACAATGATAATCAAAACGATGATAATCCAATTCATTTTCTCTACACCTTCCGCGCCGACCCCCGATGTTGCATTATCTGTCACTGCCTCGTACACTGACATTAATGTGTCGAAAATCGTCTTCGGTTCCTAGTATCTCAAAAACGCCGGCAATATGAAACCCTTTTAATAGGAAAAGCCGCGACGTTTAGGACTTTTGACTAAAAAAGGAGTGTCATCATGACCGCTATCGATCCCCTGATTGTTGACCAAGTCGCCGCGCTGCTGGCCGGTGAGGACAACGTGATCACCAATCTCAGCAACGCCGCCGCGCTGCTTTACAACTCAATGGACCAGGTCAACTGGGCTGGTTTCTACCTCTACAGTGAGCGGCGCGACTCGCTGGACCTCGGGCCGTTCCAAGGCCAAGTCGCCTGCACGCACATTCAGCCGGGCAGCGGCGTCGTTGGTACCAGCTATGAGAAGCAAACCCCGCTGCGCGTACCGAACGTGCACGAGTTTGCCGGCCACATCGCGTGCGATGCCGCCAGCAACTCGGAATGCGTGGTCCCGTTGCAAGTCAACGGTCGCATTATCGGCATTATGGACATCGACTCACCCGTGTTGGACCGTTTTTCCGACAGTGACGTGAAAGTGCTGACGGACTTTGGCGCTGCGCTTGCGAAACACCTTGACGCGGCGGCCCTTTCCGCGATATACTAGTGCGCGTGTAAAATAATGCAGCAGTGAATGGAATGGTCGGCTCCAGTTTGGCAACCGGTATCGGAGAGCTTAGTAACCGCGGCTGCAAGAGCGAACGGCTTAGCCCGACTGCCCGTGTTCTGAATTCACAATTCATTATTTTACTCCAAATAAAAATCTTGGAGGAAATATCCTATGTCTCGTTATACTGGTCCTCGCTGGAAGCAGTCCCGTCGTTTGGGGCTTAGCCTTTCCGGCACTGGTAAAGAACTTGCACGTCGTCCGTACGCCCCTGGTGACCACGGTGCTAACAACCGCCGTAAGGTTTCCGAATACGGTCAGCAGCTCACTGAAAAGCAGAAGCTGCGTTGGATGTACGGCCTGAACGAACGCCAATTCCAGAACCTGTTTATTCGCGCCGGCAAGCTTAAAGAAGGTACCCATGGGGATAACTTCATGATCATGCTTGAAAGCCGTCTGGACAACCTGGTTTACCGTCTCGGTTTGGCCACCACTCGTCCGCAGGCACGCCAGCTCGTCAACCACGGCCACATCACGGTCGATGGCAAGCGCGTTGACATTCCTTCCTACGAAGTTCAGCCTGGTCAAGTGATTGGCCTGCGCGAACGCAGCCAAAACCTGCAAATCGTCAGTGATGCACTTGACGCTACGATTTCTCGCCCGGCATACGTCTCCTTCGACGACAACAAAAAGGAAGGCACCTATGTGCGCCTCCCTACGCGTGACGAACTCGAACCAGACATCGACGAATCCCTTGTCGTTGAGTACTACAACCAGAAGCTGTAATATTTTTCACCAGAAACACTGTGGTAACAGCGTTTCTCAGACCTACCAGCGTGCACCAATTATAATTGGTCAAGTAGTTCGGCAACACGTCCATCTTGGGCGTGTTTTTTTTCGGCATTTATGTAATGTAGTACTTTTGCGTAATTGAAATATCTGCATGGCCTAGTCGATTACTCATCGTTGCCATATCAAAACCTTGGCTGAACAAAAAGCTCGCATTCGTGTCACGCAAGCCATGAATGGTGGTGTGTGGTGATCCAAACTCCATTAAGATTGGTTTGAGCAATTCACTTTGATGGAAGCCATCTTCATTGAAAAAAAAACCATCCCTTTTCAATCAATATTGTTGCTGCACGTTACAACTTTCAGTAGTGTAATTCCCGTCAAGCAAAAAGAGCCCTATGCTTACATAACAGCATAGGGCTCTGACTTTGTATCTTCGGACTACGTATCGGTTAAATTTTAGTATCGATTCTGGTAATGAACTTCATCCTCCAATTCTCGCAAGTGGTCATTTGTTTCCGCGGCCTGACGCTTTGTTTCTTCTGTCAGCCGATTAATGGATGCTACATGACGTTCGGCATTCAACTGATTCTGAAGATTTCCTTCTCTAATCGCTGCAGTCTGACGCCGCATTTCTTCAAGGTGTTGCTTCTGTTGATCCAGTTGCCGCATAATCCCCATTAAATCTGCCCAGCTATTAGCCTCCCCAGTATCTAGTGAGTTGATCATTTCATGGATTGCCTTGTCATTTCGATACTGTTCAGGAATTTGACTGCGAAACTTTTGCGTGGATACACGATCTTTATTGGCTTGCCATAACTTTGAGAGTAAATCCTCATACTCAACGTCTCCCTTCAGCTGCTTGCTATACGCTGAAATTTCTTGGGTATACGTTTGGAGAATTTCGTCAAGACTCTGCCTATACTGTTTCTTTTTCGCATCAACAGCTGCTTCCAGATCAATTACTTTCTGATGTACTACACGTTTTTGCTTACGCCACCCCACAACCAAATATATCGCCACTCCCACAAGCGCCAATACACCTAAGAAATCTGCTTCACTAAGCACCATCACTAGCCACCCTATGAAGTAGACAATAAACAAAATCGTAAAGGATTTGATCAGGTACCGTGTTCTCCATAGTTTTCCTGTTCGTAAGGTTTTGATCTGATTTTCCATACTAGTAATTTCTGATTTTTGCTGTTGTAAAGCTGGCGAATTACTGGCATCTTGTCTTCGTTTCATAGATGCTTTTCCAGTTTCGGTCTTCAAAAACTGTTGTTCAATATACCTCTTCAGTTTGGACTGTGCCTCACCCTCGACTTTGACAAACGTAGAAATTTGCAAAACAAGACTTAATGCCACTTTCAAATGTTCAGCATTCATATAACGAATATTTTCAGCCTGCCACTGAGCCTGCTGATTCTGGCCATGGTCATATAGTATGTTGATATCACTTGAGGACTGTACCATTATTGTTCTCTCCTTCATGCCCTACGCCAAGAGAAATAATTATTTCGCCTGATGCAACATATACTGTCTACTCAGTGAATGTTCCTGGATTGAACTGAACGGATCTGCATCTAACTCTTCGCTAACTGTGTGTCCTAAAAGACTATAGCTGTTGATTGCGTTTTCTAACGGTTCATTAGTACGGTAGTCGGAAATCAATTTTTTTGGGTTCATTATTTTTATCTACCAAGGCCATTATTCCAAACGTAAAGAATTTATGCGCAGGTGTTTCGTAAATCAGCGTTAGCGAACGAAAGCTCTCTGTGTATAGCGCATGCCTCAATTGTCCAGAAAATTTATCGGTAAAACCATTAGGCTTTTCCGCTGTCCGATGCGCAAAATTTAGCCCTTGGAATTTGTTAGCTACAGCATTCAAGTTTGAAACGTTCCAGTCATTAGACTCAAGTCCCTTAACAGTCAAGTACTTCGCAGGGCTATGTGATCTAACGAATTTATATTGGGGATACTTCTTTTTTTATGAGGTTAAACACATCTTCCTCGGCTACTGATATCTCATCACCATTCGACAGCTTAGATTCACGGACGGGCACCGCAGCTGAAGCGGCACGAGTAACATTTGTCCTCTTTTCATTGGCAACCTTTACGGTAATCACTACATTTCCCTGACCGCTGATTCCAACGGGCTTATAACTAAGTGTATTAAGTACTGACTTCATAGAAATCTTTTTGGGCGTCTTCAACCCAGAAACTTTGAAGTCTTTTGAAGCGGGTTTAAAATACGGCTTTTCACTGTTATCTTTCAAAACCACCTGTACTTTTTTGCCATTTGACAAATTGGTACTTGGGTTAATATCGAGTGTAGTTTTGTACATATGATCTAAATATTCCTGAGCTCTGAGCGCTTGTTCATTCGTCAAGTTGCCTTGCTCAAAGTTAGTCTCGGATGCCAAATCACTTGCCGTTTCAGCCTTGTCTATATATGCTTTCAGCAAGTCTGCATCCACCTTAGCAGATTTACCCTCTTTTTCTGCTACTCGCTTCATGATTGATAACTGGATTTTTTTCCGAAATGTCTGCGCTACCGTTACCCTGATAGCCAGCAAATGTCACCTTTACGTCTTTAAGATAAGATTCTGAACCACATCCACTGACTCCAACGACTATAGCCCCCAATAAAAGTATAAATAGTCCCCAACACCGTTTCTTCATCACGCTCCTCCGTTCTTAATTGTTCGCGTTTACAAGCCCCTATTCCCGTATTTAGACACCAAAAGAATATCATAAACGTGTCTCAAAGTAACTAAATTTATAATATAGGTTTTTGCAGATATTTATTATTAGATTACACATCGCCAAACTTTTTTAAATAGGAAGGTGGTAATTGTAATGGTTCCCAAAAACTTAGGCATTCAAGTACGACAGAGACGCAGTGAGGAACATTTGACAATTGAACAGCTCGCCGAAAGAAGTGGTGCTTCCGTTACCTTCATCTCCCGTCTTGAACGCGAAACAGTTCAATCAATAAAGTTGGATAAATTGATGGATGTGCTAAACGCACTTGATATGGACCTCAGTTCGATATTTGGTCATTTTCCTATGGACGATTTAGAAGAAGAACTCTGGGGGATGTTACGGACTATGCCAGACAATGAACGTCAAAATAAGATTCGGGCTATCTTAACGTTAATGAAATAGAGGGCCCACAATAAGCCCCCCTCAAAAAGCTATTCATGTTATTTTATGTATTTGTGACCAACCGACCTGTGTGCATCCCCGTGCACTAACAATCCTAATTAGTCTTAACTCAATCATTCATCATCAACCAGCCATCAAAAATTTCGTCAGATTATCTTGATAGCGATGGATATAAATTGACCGTTCTATTCATCTCAATTCCAGAAACTGTAATTCTCAATCACAAGCCTTATATCAAACATGGAAAAGCATTTGGCCTAGGTCAAATGCTTTTTCTATACCCAAAATGTCTCCCTGAATTACCCAAAGCAGCAAGGAATCTGATCGAATCAAACT
>NZ_BBAJ01000076.1 GCF_001311195.1 Lacticaseibacillus camelliae DSM 22697 = JCM 13995 | reverse complement strand
CAGCACCGTGTTGGGCGTGTGGGCCTGGATCAACGCGGTCAGCTGTTTGGCCTGCGTGCGGTCAGAGGCGTGAGCAAACCCGTCATCTTGCACCACAATGATTTCGTCCGCGCCGTATTGAGCCAGCGTGGCCTCACCGTGTTGCGCCGGCGTTTCAAGCACAACAGCGGCCACCGCGCGCCCGTTGGCAATGGCGCGGGCCTTAGTCAGCAGCTGCAGGGTGACCGGCGCGATCCTAGCGCCTTCAAATTCAGCGATAATCCATAACGCATCTTTCGTGATCATGTTCCGGCCTCCTTACAGCAAGCCCTGTGCTTGCAAAATGTTCAGCAGCTCCCTGGCCGCGGCTTGCGGGTCCTGCGGCAGCGGCTTGGCCGCACGCGTGGTCGGCTGGGGTGCGTAAACCTTGCGCACGATGGTCGGCGAGCCTGCCTGACCGATGCGCTTGACGTCCAGTGTCAGGTCCTGATCGGTCCAGGTTGTCAGCGGCTTAGTCAGACTCTGCTGAATCGCCACCGGGCTTTCGTAGCGCGGCTGATTGGCCTCGGCCCGCACGGTGATCACCGCCGGCAGCGTCAACTGCACGCTTTGGGTCTCAGCGCCCAGGTCCCGGTCCACCACCAAATGCTGGGCATCCAGCGGCTGAATTTTCTCGGCAAACGTGGCCTGTGGTTGGTCCAGCTCGGTCGCCACAATGGGCCCGACCTGGCCGGTATCCGCGTCCACAGCTTGGCGGCCGAACAGCGTCAGGTCGACGCCGCCAATTTTGCGAATGGCCTGTGCCAAGACATAGCCCGTCGCCAGCGTATCTGAGCCGGCAAAGGCGCGAGATGACAACAGGTACGCGGAATCCGCCCCCATCGCCATGCCGTCGTGCAGAGTTTCCTTAGCGGCGTCTGGGCCCATCGACAGGAGGATGACCTCGCCGCCAACCTGTTCGCGCAGGCGGACGGCCGCCTCGATGGCATTTTCGTCGAAGGGATTCATCCGCCCGTCCATGCCTTCACGCACGAGGTTGTGCGTGATGGGGTCAAATGACACTCGGTTAGAGCCGGGCACTTGCTTAATGCAGACGACGATTTTCATCTAGACTTCCTCCTTTTTCAGCTCAGCCTGGGCAATGGCCGTGCGCATTTTCTCGACTGTGCCCTCGGCAATTTCCAGCGCCCGCGCGTCAAGCATCAGATGGGCCAGCGGGTAGTCGTTGGAGTAGCCATAACCGGCGTACACCTGCAGCGCGTCGTCGCCGGCAGCCACCGCCGCGCGCGAGCCGTGGGCCTTCGCCATCGCAGCCAGCTCCGAATACGGCTGCCCCTGCGCTTGGCAAAGGCCGCCCGCTCCCACAACAGCTGCGTGGTTTCCTGGTTGATCTTGATGTCGGCAAGCTTGCGCTGAATCGCCTGCATTTGGCCGATCGGCGTGCCCAGCGCGGTGCGTTCGTTCGCGTACTTGGCGGCGAGGCTCAGCGCGTGCTGCATAATGCCGGACAGCACCGCCCCCATCAGGATCCGGGCGTCGTCGTGCGCATGGTCGCCGATCACACCGCCTTGCCCGACCTGGCCGAGCAGGTGGTCGTCAGCCACGCGCACGTCGGTGAGAAAAATTTCGCCGATCGGCGTGCCCCGCAGGCCGATGAAATTCTCCCGCTTGCCAAACGCAAACCCCGGCATGTCCTTATCCACGACAAACACCGACAGCTCCTGGTCACCGGTTTTGACCAGCACACAGTAAACCTCCGCCAGTGTCCCGTTGGTGATCATCACCTTATTGCCGTTAAGCAGCCAGCCGCCGGCCACGCGCTTGGCCGTGGCCTGGATCCCCATGGGGTTAGAACCTCCGGTCGACTCGGTCATGCCAAACGCAAAAATCCGGTGTGTCGCTTGCGGCAGCAGCGTTTTTTTTCAGCGCGTCATTGCCGTACTTCAGGACGGCAGCCACGCTCTTGTAATGACCTTCCAAAGTCGCGGCCACGCTGGCGCTGCCCTTGGCGATCCGCTCGATCATCGCTGCCGTCACCTCGGGGCCAAAGCCCGCCCCACCGTATTCAGTCGGCAGCATCACCGTCAAAAAGCCGGTTTGGATCAGCTTGTCGACCAAGCCGTCCGGGTAGCGGTTCGTGTGCGCCATTTCCAGGTCGTAAGGCGCCAGCTCCGCGTCTGTGTATTTCGCCGCCATCCGCAGCAGCATCTGTTCAGGTTCCGTCCATTGCCGTTCCATATCGAACCTCCGCTTTCCGTGGCGCAACTCGTGAAGCGCGCCACAAGTACACTCAATACCCGCAGGTTAACATATTTTATTTGACCGGAACTGACCTGTTTTGAACCCAGCCATATCCTTTTACGGCATGAAAAAGGGCCGGACAAAACCGACCCAAAATTGCTTGTTCAATTACTCGCCAAGTGGCTGACCCGCCTGATCAACGCTTGCTAACCACGCGCGGGCGAAATCCTCGTCGTGCGCCGCGTCGAAGAAGTAAAGCGCAACGTCCGCCGCGGTATCCTCATCAAGGGCCACTTTTGGCATCGCGTGACCCTGCGTCAGCGCATCAAACAAACCGATATTATGTGCTCGGCAGTACTGCAGCCACGCCGCCGCCGCGGCTGGCAATTCACTAGGCCCCGTCATGTTAAGCGCTCTCCTTCTCCAATTATCGACTTCAGTGTAGCGCCCTTTGTCGTTATTGTAAACGTTTACTGACTGCCCTATACCAATTACCGTTTCATCCTTTGCTTCGACTTGCTTCTGCCGTGAGCACACGCCCAGCCAATTTCAGCCCATCAGCACCCGTAATGATCCTTAACGCGTATAAAATCAGGTTAGAGGCGGAAAATAGATAATAAAATTACACTTGTGTTTATTTAGTGAGGCGATAGAGTGCGTCTGCGTAAATCGCAGTGGCTTGAATAAGGTCGCTGACCCTCATATATTCATTGGCCTGGTGAACGACCTCTTCGTCCTCCGGCATCTTCGGCCCATACGCCACGCCGCGTGGAATACTGCGCGCCAAGGTGCCGCCGCCGTAAGTCAGCCCGTACCCGGGCTTGCCGGTGTGCGCGGTGTAAACATCCAGTAGTGTCTTGACTAACGGATCGTCCAGCCCAACGTAGTGAGGATCCTTATTATCCCGAATCCTTGCGCTGACCCGTTCAGGCCCAAGCGTCGTGACAATCTGCTTGCGCAGCGCTTCAATCGTGACGCCTTTAGGATACCGAAGATTGGTCAGCACCGTCTGGGCCCCGCCTGGCTCATAACTAAAGAGGTCCGGGCTTTGCGTCAGCTCGCCCATCACGTCATCGCGATACGCGATTTTGAGGTGATGACCCCGCGTATCCTGGTGAAAATACCGCGCGATTGTCTGCAGGTACTGGGCCCCTTGGGCATCAAAGGCGAACGGGGCGAGAAATGCCGCCAGATAGTCCCTGCGTTCAGACCGTCGGCAGGCTCTTTGACATGCGCGGCCTTGCCCGTTAACCGAATCGTGACCTTCTCCTTTGCGCCTGTCAGCGTCGCCGTCACATGGTGGGCCGTGCAATATGCGGTGAGTTGGGCTTGAAGATCTTGGGGCAGCGCCCCGCTGATCACCGCTTCGGCATACTGCGGCACCACATTCATGGCCGAGCCGGCCTGAAAGTGCTCTAATCGCAGCGTTGCCGGGCGGTCAGGAACCGACTTGAAGGTCACGATAATGCTGGAGATTCCTTTCTCGGCATTCAGCACCGGAAACTGCCCATCTGGCGAAAAACCAAGATCTGGGATCGGCTGGTCCTTGAAGTACCGGTGCAAGCCGGTCCAGTTGGTTTCCTCGTCGGTATCGATAATGAAATGGATCCGCTTGTGCAACGGGACCCCGGCGTCGCGCAGCAACTTGAGCGCGTAATAGGCGGCGATGCTCGGTCCCTTGTCATCGGCCACGCCGCGGGCGTATAACTTCCCGTCGCGCAGGGTCGGCGTGTACGGATCAGTCACCCAGCCGGTGCCGGCGGGGACCACATCCACATGCCCAAACAAGCCAAAAATCTCATCCCCACTGCCCAACGCAATGCGCCCGACCACGTGATCCAGATCAAGCGTGTCAAAGCCATCCCGCGTTGCAATGGCTAAAAATGCCTCAAGCGCCTTGCTGGGTCCTGGGCCGGTGGGTGAGTCATCGCTGGCATGCGCCACATCGCGTTCCGAGTTGATCTTCAGCAGCGTTTTCAAATCTGCCAAGATCTCCGTTTGATATGCCTCTGCTGCTTTTTGCCAATCAATTGCCATCATTATCACGCTTTCGTTAGCTTAAAACTTGTAGTCCCACGCCGGTAGTACGGCGCCCTTGTACACTTTTTTTGATCACTTTCTTGATCTCAGGGCTTTGGTAAGCCTTCACGATCTTCTTGTAAGTTGGATTATTCTTGTCCTTCTTCTGGGCCACAATGATATTGACCCACGGCTTGTAGGCTTTGGTGACTTTCTCGCGATAGATGGCGTCCTTGGGATTCAGGCCGGCATCAACGGCAACCCCGGAGCTAATGACCGAGGCGGAAACATCGTCAAGCGTCTTCGGCAGCTGCGCCGTTTCCAGCTCCTTAATTTTCAGGTGAAGCTTGTTTGACTTGATGTCGTGAATCGTTGGCAGCTTCTTGTTGTCCAGCGTGATCAGGTGCGCTGAGACCAGGACCTTCAGCGCCCGCCCTTCGTTCGTGGCATCATTAGGGATTGAAATTGTCGCCCCTGGTTTGAGGTCTTGCAGCGACTTGACCTTCTTGGAATAAACCAGCTGCGGGGCAATCAGCGTGTTCCCAATCGGCTGCAGGTCTGCGTGATGCGACTTGTTCCAAATGCTCAGGAAGTAATAATGCTGGAATGCGTTAAGGCCAATGTCGCCATCGTTCAGCGCGACGTCGGCCCGGTCGTCTTGAAACTGGACAGGTTTGATGATGATCCCTTCTTTTTTTGACCTTCTTCGCCACGGCCTGCCAAATCTGTTGATCCGCGCCAACAATCCCGACCTTGACCGTTTTCGTCTGCGTCTCACTGGCCTTGGCCTGCTTGCCGCACCCTGCCACCAAGAACGCCACTGCCGCGACAGCCATAATCAATTTATACCGTAATTTCATCTTTTCATGCCTCCATCATTCCTCATTGTGTTTTAATTGCCTGGACTTCAGTGCGCTAGGTCTGCCCAGAGCGCCGGTACTCTCGAGAATCAACCATGACCATTCCTCCCACCAAAAAAGCCCGCTTCTAACCGTGTTAGAAGCGAGCATTGTCGCGATACCATTCTAAATTCAGCTATTAACTAGCCCTTTTGCACGCTAATGGGTGCTAACCAGCCTGGTCTTGAGCGACTCTCGACCAGACGTTTTTTTTGATTGGGCAGGACGGTGGGAAAAGAAAAAGCCCACCCCTAACTAATGTTAGAAGTGAGCTTACCCACGGTACCATTCTAAATTGACCGCCTCAGCGATCCTCGACAACAGACAATCATCTGTGTGCATGGTAATGGGTGCCAACCATCACAGCCTCGCCAATCACGGTTCAGTGTGCCAATCTCCTTTGAGCCATCTTCACGCCAGGAAACTGGCCTGCTTCCACCATCCGCAGGTTCTCTGTGCAGCCCCAGCAACGCTACTCACTCAAAAACGTTTCGCCTTGTTTAATTTAGGGCCTAGTCTAGCAACTCTGATTGGGGGTGTCAACGCCTCCGTTAATTAAATTCTCACCGAATTTAAACCATCTCACAATTTTAGGCGTTAAAATAACAAAAATTACCCATATACAGTCTGCATAGCGTATTCATCGATGGTTCGAAAATGAGATAAAAACAATAATGCGCTCATTCTTGGCTTGACAAGACTCCTGCCACGGTCAATAATGACGTCAATTTAGTGAGTCAATCAGCAGCAAGATGAGTACCTGTGCAGCGCCTCAAGAGAGCCATCGGTTCGGTGCAAGATGGCGGCCACACCCGGGGGAATATGTCCTGCAGAAGCTCTGCCGCCAAGTTTGTGCGAAGCGGCAGCGGGTTCGCCCGTTACAGGGAAGGCGTATCATCGGGTACGTCATGAGGGATCGCGTGTGAGCGCGGTCTAAACAAAGGTGGCAGCGCGAACGCGGTTTCGTCCTTGGTCAAAAGACCAGACGAGACCGCGTTTTTTATTTTGAAGGAGGAGCAACATGACAAAATTAGCAATTGTAACTGGAGCAGGGCAAGGCATTGGTGAAGGCATTGCGCACCGCCTGGCCAAAGACGGCTACGCGATCGCGGTCGCAGACATCAACGCGACAACGGCAACAAAGGTGGCCGCTGACCTGACCGCCGCGGGCGCATCGGCAAAGGCCTACCAGCTCGATGTGGCTGACCGCGATGAAGTCTTTGACCTGGTCAACAATGCCGTTAAGGATCTCGGTGAGCTCGCCGTGTACGTCAACAACGCCGGCGTGGCCTTTATCGAAACTTTCGTCGACTCCAAGGAAGCCGACGTCCGGCGCCTGATCGACGTCAACCTGCTGGGCACCTACTGGGGCATTCAGGCCGCCGGCGCGCAGTTCAAGCGGCAAGGCCATGGCGGCCGGATCGTCAACGCGGCCTCCCTGGCCGGTTACGAGGCCTCTGCCCTGCAAAGCGCCTACTCCGCCTCAAAGTTCGGCATTCGCGGCTTGACCCAGTCCGCCGCCAAGGAATTTGCCAAGGACAAAATTACCGTCAATGCCTATAACCCCGGCATCGTGCGCACCAAAATGCGCGATGCCATCGACAAGAAAACAGCCGCAATCAAAAACAAGACGATCCAGCAACAACAAGCGGACTGCCTGAAAGAAATCGCCATCGGGCGCGAAGCCACCCCTGCCGACGTCGCCGAAGTAGTGGCCTGGTTCGCCAGCCCCGCGGCCGGTTACATTACGGGTCAGTCTCTGCAGGTCGATGGTGGCATGCGGTTCCACTAAAACGGGAAAAATCTATTGTCCTGCGCAAGTGTTCCACGACCCACCCTCTGGGTTCGTCGGCGTACAATGTATTCGTCGGGAGGAATCATCCCGACAGTAGTTCTCCCGTTCTCCTCATGCTCCTCATACGGAGGCTGCCTTCCCCCAAAGGCAGTCTCTACTTTTGCCAACAACGTCAACCGGCACCAGCGATGAGAAATTCGTCGCTGGTGCTCTTTTAGTCCTCAATTATGACGCAGACGTACGACCGTTTCACGTGAAACACTGGCAGCGAGCCAAGGCTCTGCCCCTGTTCATCCGAACCGAGATACCCCCACCGTACTGGCAATCAGCCCAATTGTGCCAGACAAGGCCCGTTTCCCAATTCGTACAAAAAAAGAGCATCACAGCTGCGTCTCAACCAGTCATGAGGCAACAGCTGCAATGCTCCCTAAAAGCCATCAACGACCACGGCGTCGGTCACGGTCGGACCGAAAGATGTGCGAAACATTATCCATCGCGCTGCCCACCTGATCTTCGGCGTGCGGCACCTGGTTCTTGGCGCTGGGAATGTTATCACGCGCGTCGCTCATGAAGCCGCTGTGGTGTCTGCCCGAAGAACTGCCTTGGTTACTGGGCATTAGTCGCCAGATAAGGAGCGCAACGAAGCCAATCAGGACAAACTTAACTGCCGCAATGATCCAAGTGACGACCGTGACCACCAGGCTAATCAAGAGAAGAATTAGGTGGTAGGCCAAGATCAGTGCCACCACACCGAGTGCAATCCAGCCAATGATTTTAAGAATCTTTTTCCAGTTCATTAGTCGCGTACCCGCCGTTTCCAGTCTGCCAGACCGAGAATTGCCATGAAGCGGCAATGGCTAACCCAGCAGCATTGAGGCCAGTGTTGGTTTGGTCACCAGTGTTGGTAAACTGTGCCTGCCCTGGTTCTGCGCCTGTTTAGTCGCACGATTAAATGAAACTATATTGCCGAACTTGTCGACCATTTGACCATTCACGACTTTCCAGCCAGCAACCGGTTGCTGATTGTGATCGACCACCGCGTTGTCGCTGATGTGATAACCGCCCTGTTGTGCCTGAGCCTCTGAATCGATCCGGTGCTGCTGACGGGCCACATTGGCGGCAATGGTCTCAGCATTTTCCGCCCGCCTCAGCGCACGTTGAGCAGCTGTCAGACGGTGCTTCGCTGCCGCCAAATTGGCGTTTGCCGCGGCCAACTGTGCCTGGGCTTGGGCAGTTGTACTCTTAGCTACATTCAGTGCTGGCGTCAGCTCAGCCACAGTCTTTTCAGCGGTAGCATAGTCACTCTGCGCCTTAGTCAGTGCCTTCTGCGCAGCAGTCAGATTAGCCTGAGCCGTGACCAAAGTCTTTGGCGCATTAGTCAGCGCAGTGACCTTGTCCTGAGCAGTCTTAACGGCTGCTTGGGCCTTGGCCAAAGCGTCGTTGGCCGTTGTTTCGGCAGTCTTGTCGGCTGCGACCTTCTTTTGGGCAGCGGTCAGAGCCGTCTTGGCTTCAGCCAACTTGCTTTGAGCCGCGGTGAGGGCGTCGCTAGCTGTCTTCGCATCGGCATTCGCCTTATCCAGCGCTGCTTGCTTGGTGGCGGTGTCCTGCTGACTGGCAGCATAGGCGTCTTTGGCTGCTTGCAGAGCTGCATCAGCAGTGGTTTTAGCGGTCTGCGCCTTGGTCAGATTGTCCCGGGCAGTCTGAACAGCCTTGTCAGCAGCGGCCTTAGTTGCAGCAGAACTGCTTGCAGACTTGGCATCAGCCAGCGTCTTAGCCGCGGCGTCAGCCTTGCTTTGAGCAGCACTTTTCGCCGCTTTAGCAGCTGTCAACGCAGTTTGCGCGGCTGCGTTAGTTGCCTGAGCAGTGGTCAAAGCAGCCTGTAGGGTAGTCGTATCAGAGACAGTAGTAGAAGTGCTGGCCACCCCAGGGGTCGCGATCGGGGTTGCGTCAAACTTGGCTTTATCGGCGAAGACGCTGGCAACGTTTGGGACGAAGGCCATCCGATACATCATGATGTGATTGCCGTCATGACGACTGGCCATTGGTCCGAATTCGCTGTCCCAGACCCCGAAGTAACTCGGTGCGCCGTTTGTATCGGCCTGAAGCTGCGATTGGGTGAGGCCAAGTATTTGCTTAGCAGCAGTCATGGCAGTGTCATTAGAGGCGGCGCTGGTCGGGTTTGCATATTGATCCAAATAAAGTGTGAACAACTTTTGCATGATCATGTCATCCAAAACCAGCTGCTTGATATTCTTCATACTGCGAGTCGACTGGCCCTCAACCAACTGTGCAATTGCCGTGTCCTCATCGTCAGAATGTGCGTTAGGGGTGGCAGTGACCGTGCTGTAAGCGATACCGGTACGATTGGAAAGATCAGTTGCTGGTTGTGTAATGTCGGCCCCAGATTCGAGTGTGGCATACATTTTTGCAATGTCGATGGCGTCTTGGTTCAGTTCAACATGCCCGACCGTGCCAGAAATGCCAAGTGCATCGCGCAACGCATTGATCCCACCAGCAATGGTTTGCTGAATTTCAAGCAGTTGACTCGCGTTCATGCTTTCCAAAGCATTATTAGTCCCATTGATCGTATCAAAGGTTGTGCTATCATCAGCAGCCTTACCGATGTAGCTCAGCTTAACGGAACTGCTATCTTGTAGGGCATCACTGATTTTCTGCATGGCAGCGCCCAGTGCATTCTTATCGCTGGGTGTTTTCTTGTAAACGGTCAAGTAGTTCTGTACAGCGGATTTAAGGGCTGTAGAGACTTTGGCAGTCACGACGTTGGCGGTAGTCGTAGTGCTTGACTGCAAGGCGTTCTGAGCTGCAGTGAGCGCAGCAACGGCTTGATCAGCTGCGGTCTGCTTGGCAGCAGTGTTGGCCTTAGCGACAGTCAAGTTTGACTGAGCCTGAACGTTAGCGGTAGTGGCGGCCTGAATAGCGTCATCATTGGTCGCCTCGGCATCTGCGGCTTTTTGTTTAGCCTGAGCTTCGGTCAGATTCTTTTGCGCGTCAGTCACGTTCTTGGCTGCGGTCTCGTCCTTAGTCTGAGCAGCCTGAACGTTGCTCCCAGACGTCCTTGTATCCATTGCTGCCTTGGCCTGGTTAACGACCTTGTTAGCGGCATCAGCAGTTTTCTGAGCTGAAGTAACAGCGGACTGTGCCTGGTCAACGGTGTTTTGTGCCTGCGTTTCAGCGGTTGTATCCGTTGCCGTCTGAGCCTTGGCGGTATCCACATTGCTCTGTGCCTTGGTTTCAATATCCTGGGCCGTCTTAACAGCGGCTTGAGCGTCTTGGATCCCAGCTGGGGTCGCCTTCGCAGCACTCTTTTGCGCTGCATCAACCGCCGTTTGAGCTTTGTTCACATCAGATTTGGCAGTCGTCACAGACGTCTTCGCGGTATCAACCTGCTTCTGGGCCGTATCAACTGACTTCTGAGCAGCATCTTGCCCACTTTTTGCCGTGTTGTATGTGGTCTGAGCCGTTTTCTGTGCAGCCGTGGCCGTATTGACATTGCTTTGTGCTGCCGTGACAGCTGATTGTGCTTTTTCGACTGGAGTTTGACTCTTGGCCGTTGCCACCGTCGAGTGAGTTGTCTGACTAGGAGACTAGGAGCCTGCGTACCAGCAGCACTCGGTGCAGACGTCGCCGCGTGAACGGCATTGGCGCCCACCCCGGTAGCAGCCATTGCCGCTACTACAGCGGCAGTTAACACAAACTTGCCCTTTGCTTGTTTACTTTGCTTACTCGATTCTTTCAACATAGTGTCTCCTCCTAGATGATGGCCAAACTCATTCGCGTAGTCTTATTGATACATGCAATAAAATCATCATCCGCCATCGTCTCGATATTAAGGCACATTGCCCAAGAGACTATGTAAATTTGCGTATCTGCGTTGTATATTGTGCCCAATCTTTATGCATCGTGTTTCACTTGGGCCGAGTCACTTTTCTAATTCACGAAAATAGCCGTCCCTGTTGAGGAACGGCCTGTGTACTAGCTTAAATTAATCAATCTTTTATGCGTTCCTCAATTTT
>NZ_BBAJ01000075.1 GCF_001311195.1 Lacticaseibacillus camelliae DSM 22697 = JCM 13995 | reverse complement strand
ATTAAATCGTTTACTAAAACGGCGGAGCTCTGATTTAACTCAAGGGGGTGACCCGGTGGAAGTGACTGGTGTGAAGACACCTGATGCGCAAATTACAACGTTAGATGCCGAGATTCGGTCTATTCAGCGATCTTTGGAGACTGAAATAAGTGAAAAAAATAGGGAGGTTCTGAAGAAAAGGGTTAAGCGCCTGAATGTACGACGTAGAAAGCTGATGGGCAGAAAAAAAGGAATAGAGCTGTTCCTCTGAAGAGAAACAGTTCCGAGCTTGGCTAACCTGGTAGCGATTGGCAAGGCTCGATGTAGGAATTTTTAAAAACCATGTGAGCATATGGACCGGCGTGGTAAGACAAGGTGTCCGCCATATATTCGATTTGCAGATAGTGGGCGGAGCATCAAATATTGCACCATTCGGGATATTGGGCAAATGAATACGAGAACCCCAAGAGGAGGAAGCGATAATGTAGACGAAGCGAAAGTGTGGCCAGGAATAGTAACCTGATGCAAGGTTTGCTGTGGGGCCTAATGTGCACTGGCTTTTTTTGGCTGAAAGAATCCGCCCCAAGCCCAGTTGCGTGCGCCTGAGCATTCGGATAAAATACAATTAATATGACATGCAATATGCCAAATTTATAACGAAAAAGGATGATGATACATGGACAGTCCCGATGGTCAGAGGTCGATGACCCATTCTGAGGTGTCTGCGTTGCAGCAGGAGTTAAAGGTGCCGGATCTGGAGGCTGGGTTATCCAGTCAGGAGGCCGCCAAGCGCTTGGCGGAAAACGGGCCGAACGCGCTGGAATCGCACACCACCCGAAGTGGGTCATCTTCATTCGCCAGTTCAACAGCCTGATCATTTACATTTTGATTGGGGCCGCCGTACTGACAACCGTGATGGGAGAAATGACCGATACGATCATTATCGGTCTGGTCATCATCATCAACGCGATTATTGGGTATTCGCAGGAGAGCAACGCCTCGAACGCCCTGGAGCGGATCAAACAGATGCTGTCGCACGAGGCCACGGTGTACCGCGACGGCGAGCGCGTGGATGTCGATTCGGCCGACCTGGTCGTGGGCGATGTCGTGTTCCTCGAGGCGGGCGACAACGTGCCGGCCGATTTGCGCCTGTTTGACATTGATAACTTATCAATGCAGGAGGCGGCGCTGACTGGGGAATCTAACTCGGTCGAAAAAAAACGGTCGAGCCGCTGCCGGCGAACACGCCGCTGGCGGAGCGCACTAACATGGCCTTTGCCTCAACCGCCGTGGCCACGGCTCAGGGATGGGTCTGGTCGTCGCGACCGGGAAGGACACCGAGCTGGGGAAAATTTCCCAGGCCGTTGCGGACGTGCGCAAGGGTAAGACGCCGATGATGACCGAGCTGGACAATCTCGGCAAAGGGATCTCCTATGCAATTCTTGCCGTCGCGGTCCTACTATTTGGCCTCGGCCTGTGGTCTGGCCACTACTCGGTTGGCACGCTGGCGCTGGCGGTCGTCACGATGGTCGTCGGCTCGATGCCGGAAGGGCTGCCTGCGACGACCTCTGTGGTGCTCGCGATGGGCATGCAGCAGCTGGTCAAAAAGGAAAATACGATCGTCAAGACCCTGCCGGCCGTTGAGACCCTGGGCTCCGTTGACGTGATCGCGACCGATAAAACCGGCACGCTCACGAAAAACGAAATGACGATCACCAATATCATCACCCCGAGCCACGAATACACCGTGTCCGGGACGGGCTACGCGCCGACTGGCGAATTTAGTTTGCGCGGTAAACCGGTGACCGCCAAGGACCGCGCGGATCTGCGCGACCTTTTGATCGCCGGTTTTGAGGCCAACGACACGACGCTGGCGGAAATCGACGGCAAGTATGAGATCAATGGCGAGCCGACGGACGGGTCCTTTTTAACGGCGTACCACAAGGGTTTTGCCGATGAACCGGACTACGAAGAGCTCGACATGCTGCCGTTTGACTCGGACTACCGCTACATGGCCAAGCTGATGCGGTTGCCGGACGGTCAGCACCGCCTGTTCGTCAAGGGCTCGCCTGATAAGGTGCTGCCGATGGCCGAGACCGCTGACCCGTCGTTTGATACGCAGCATTACCTCGACCTGACGCAGGCCTATTCCAAGCAGGGGATGCGCGTCATCGCGGTTGCGGCCGAGGATATGCCGGACAGCGTCGACGAGATCACTGAGGGCCTCTGCGAGCACGGTGTGACCTTCCTGGGGCTGGCCGTCATCATTGACCCGCCGCGCGAGGAAGTCATCGCGTCGATTCGCCAGATGCGCATGGCGGGCGTCAAGGTGCGCATGATCACCGGTGACCATCCGGACACCGCGCTGGCCATCGCCAAAAAGCTCGGGCTGGCGGACAGCCCAACCGTTGTCACCGGGACCGAGCTGGCCGAGATGAGCGAAAAGGATCGCACGCAGGCGATGATCTCGACAGATGTCTTCGCCCGCACCACGCCTGCCGACAAGCTGGCGATCGTCACCGCGCTCCAGGAAGCTGGCAACGTCACTGCGATGGTCGGCGACGGGGTCAACGACGCGCCGGCGCTGAAAAAAGGCCGACATCGGCGTGGCGATGGGCGAATCCGGGACCGACGTGGCCAAGGACGCCGCCGACATGATCCTGACCGATGACAAGTTTACGACGATGGAAAAAGCCATCGCGCAGGGCCGCCGCATTTACGACAACATCAAAAAGAGCATTCTGTTCCTACTCCCGACGTCGTTTGCCGAAGGGCTGATCATTGCAATCACCATCCTGACGCAGGACAACATGCCGCTGAATGCCGCACAGATGCTGTGGATCAACATGGTCTCGGCCATCACAATTCAGTTTGCGTTCATCTGGGAGCCGGCGGAACCGGGGATCATGGCCTGGCCGCCGCGCGCCAACAACGCGTCGATGATGAACTGGCACGACGTTTTCCAAATCGCGTACGTGTCGCTGATGATTTCGGGCATCGGCCTGCTGGCGCACGACTGGCTACTGGCCGGCGGCTACGTCTCGGCGGAGGTGGCGTCGACGATGATGGTCAACATCATCATATTGGGTAAGATCTTTTACCTGTTCAACATCCGCACCCACGCCTTGGCGCTGTCCAAGCAGTTCTTCTCCAACCCGATGGCGTTCGCGTGATTGCAGCGATGATGGTGCTGCAGCTGTCGTTCACCTACATTCCGTTCATGCAGGGCGTCTTCCGCACGGCGGGGATGTCCTGGCTGGAGTGGGGCATTGCGATTGGCGCCGGGGTCATTACCCTGGCCGTCACCGAGTGTGACAAAATGATCCGGCTGTCCTACCGCAAGTGGGCGCACCGGATCACACGGCGCAAGTCGCCAGGTAACTTCAGACCAAAGTAAAGCCCCAGATTCGCAACCGCGAACCTGGGGCTTTTTGTGCACCGCCTTAAGCGTGCTGACGTTGCCCGTGCGTGAGGCCGGCCACCAAGTAGCTGACTATGCTGCAAAGAGGCCAGCAAAGCCAAGCGGCAGCAGGAAGAACGACTCGTGCAGCATGCCGCTGGCGTCGAGGTAGGTCGGCGTGAACGCTTTGATCACGAAGCAGGCGATGCCGAGGACCAAGAGCAGGGTGCCCAGCGCAGCGCCCAACGATGAACCCGTTCTTTTCCCATTGATAATGCCTCCGTTTCTTGAGTCTTGAGCATAGCAGAGATAAAGCCATTTGGCGTGAATGACGCAAAAATTAGCGGGTTCAGGGGGATCACATACGTCGAGTCATGCCGGTGATGTTCCATGGAAAACATCGCCTCGCTGTTCCAGAGAGACAGGTCACACTCTATGGTTAGAGCACTGGTTTCTGGCTATGGCCAGCGAGAACTTCACGCTTCACTTTTGCAGACTGTGTTCCTGCCGATAAGTGCGGGGCGAGCTGCCAGCCAGCTGGCTGAAGGCTTTGGAGAAAGAAAAAGAGTTTTGGTAGCCCACGGCTCGCGCGATGACCTGAATCGGGTAACTGGTTTCTAGAAGCAATTGTGTGGCACGCTGGATCCGATAGTTTCTGATGTATTGCTGGGGCGACTGGCCGACGTGCTTGACGAATAGGCGATGCAGATATGTGCGATCAATGTGCAGTGAGGCGGCAATGTCCTTAACCGACAGTGACTCGCCATAATTATTGGCGATGTAAAAGAGCGCAGATTCTAGTACTTCTTTCTGGTCGAGGCTGGTGCTTATCTGGGTGGTGGGGTAGCTCGAGCTAAGCTGAAAAAGAAATTCGTACAGCTTACCGGTCATGAGCAGATTGCGATTCCGCTGAGTATGCGAGGCGGAAATAACCGCCTGTGCCGCCTGAACTACGGCGCCATTCGCTTCAAAGGTGAACGTGGGATTGCTATTATTAAGGGCAGTGGTGCGTAGATACCGTTCGGCCGAGCGCCCAGAAAAGCCAATCCAAAGGTAGGTCCACGGCTTCTGATGATCTGCTTGGAATCGAATCAATGTGTGGGGTTCGATGACAAAGCCTTGCCCCGTGTGAAGTGGATAATAATGGTTCCGCACGGTGTAGCTACCTTCGCCGGCGAGCACAAAATAGACCATATAGCCGCTGCGCACGGTGGGGCCGTATGCGTGATCTGGATCACAGCGTTCACTGCCACAGGTGTATACGTTGATGTCTAAATTGGTGTTGCGGTTTAAACTAGAAAAATCATCAATTCTGTTAGCTTCATAGTTTGTCGACATTTGGATATGTTACCTCAACATTCTACTATTTTGTTAGGCTTACATGCCGTTATCATAACCCTTGTAAACCGATTTACAAAATTTTATTTGCTTGTTGCTATTATCAACCCAAGGAGGGTGAATCACATGAGCTTACAAGACACCATGAACGAGAAAGTGTTGCCTCTGGCGACCAAGTTCTCGCAAAACAAGTTTCTCATGAGTATTCGTGATGGCTTCATGGTTGCGTTCCCGGCGACGATGTTTGCCTCTATTATGATTATTATCCAGAATCTGCCAACGACTTTTGCTTTGCCAAATATGTGCCAAAAGGCGTGATGGATTTCCTGAATAATTTCCTCGGTCCAGTCTCTAATGCGACTATGAATATCACGTCGCTGTTCGTTGTCTTCGGTGTTGCATACGCCCTGGCAGGTCACTACCACGCCACTCAACTGTATGCAGGCGGTATCGCACTTTCTGCTTTTGTTATGTTACTGCCAATCACCAACACCAAGGCTGGTGCCTTTATCGACATCAATCTACTCGGCTCGAAGGGCATGTTCGTTGCCTTAATCACCGGGATTTTTGCCACCATTATCTACTCTAAACTTGAAAATGCCAACATTACGATTAAGATGCCTGAGTCTGTGCCACCGGCTATCGCGCAGTCATTTATCGCTGTTATTCCCGGTGCGGCATCACTGCTGACGTTCACCCTAATCCGTTTTCTCTTCACATTCACGCAGTGGGGCAACGCCTTTGACTTCATTTACGACGTGCTCCAGGTTCCAATTCAGGGCCTTGGCGCCACACTGCCAGCCACGTTGGTTGTCCTGTTCTTCTCACAGTTCCTTTGGTGGTTTGGGATCCATGGGACATTGCTGGTGAACTCAGTTGTTTCGCCTATCTACGCCGCGCTCGATATTCAGAACTACAATGCTTATCAGGCCGGCAAGTCCATTCCTCACATCATTTGCTCGACTTTTGCGGGCAGCTTTGAAACTTCAGGGATGATTCTTGGGATTTCACTTGCTGGGTTGTACATTGCTCACTCCGCACGGTTGAAGCACACCATGGAGTTAACCTCCGTTCCTTCAATCTTCAACATCAGTGAACCAATGACCTTCGGGGTACCGATGGTCCTGAACCCGACGATCTTTATTCCATGGATTGTTGTCCCACTGATTATGACGACAATTTCTTACTTTGCTTTTGCCACTGGTTGGTACCATACCCGACCGGTGCGACTGTTGTTTGGTCCACACCAATTATTCTGCAAGGCTGGTTAGCCACCGGTTCTTGGCGCGGCGGTCTTCTCCAGATTGTGATTGTAGTCGTTTCAACAATTATCTGGATTCCGTTCCTGAAGGTGCTGGATAAGCAGTACCTGAACGAAGAAAAAGCACAAGCAGCCAAGGAGGCTGAAGCTTCTGCTACTGAGCAGTAACGTTTTAGCATAGGAGGGATCACGATGGCCAAAACAATGACCTACGCTTATGACATGGCGCTGCCAGTCGCGGATGTGTTCGCGACGATCATGGCGTCGCAACTGGCGTACTTTCACACGCGCAATGCCGCCATTCATGAGCTGAAATTGGGCACGAGTGTGGCGACAACACTGCGGACCAAGACGGATAAAGATCCGGTCCCAGCGACGATGACTGTGAGCGAGCTGATCCCAAACGAGCGGTTTTCTATGGAAGTGGCGTATGCTGCCGGTAAGATCACGACAACATACGCACTGACGCCAACTCAGGCTGGTGTCAAGGTGAGTTACAGCGAGACCAACACGTTCGTCAAAAAGACGTTTGAACGCAGCTTTTCTTGGGTCGGTTGGGCCTACACGCTGCTCTATCGACGTAACATCAAAAAACGCATGCAGTGGATCGAACAGTCTACTGTGCGTGAAAGCAAAGTAGGTGACACCAACGACGCTCCAAGTATTTAACGAGAAGTTCTTTCACCTCAGTAATAATCAGGTCAGCTACATTATCGACGTGCTTCCGAACGGTGAGCTGGGTCACTTGTACTTTGGCCCGCGGCTGGACCTCGACGAGGCGCAGCTGGCAGTACTGGCCACGCCAGTTAGCAAATCTGGTGGCACCGTTAAGTTCAGTGCAAACGACCACCAGTTTAGTCTGGCCGATCAGATGCAAGAACTACCAGTATACGGCAGTACTGATTACAGACAGGGTAGCATCGCACTGAAGGCGGGGCAAACGCCACTGTACCTTGATCTAAAGTACCAGTCTTATTCGGTCACTCATGATAAACCTCGCAATTTAGCGGTGCCTGGCGCTTTTGGCAATCAGGCCGACTGTTTGGCACTCACGGTTACCGATTCGACCTGGGATGTCGAAGTTGTCCTGCACTATGCCCTGTTTGCTGACGCCGCAGCAGTGGTCCGCTGGGCGACAGTCACGAATCGCAGCAATCACCCCTACTTACTTGAGCGCCTTTTCAGCGCCACGCTTGATTTACCAGAGTCAGACTATTCGTTCCTTCATCTATCAGGAAACTGGGCGCGCGAACGTCAGGTTCAGACTCACTCGTTGGCCCAAGGTACGGTGAGTGTTGAATCGCTTCATGGCGCCTCCAGTCATCAGCAGAACCCTTTTGTGGCTCTGGTAAAGAACGGTGCCACTGTCCGCAGTGGAGATGCTTATGGCTTAAACCTGATTTATTCGGGTAACTTCTTGGCCTCCGCCGAAGTCAACGAGTTTCAGCAGACACGGCTAATGACGGGCATCCACCCGAGTCACTTTGAATGGCTGCTGGATCCCCAAAAAAGTTTCACTTCACCCGAGGCAGTGCTCCTGTACTCTGCGAGGGGCATGAGTGGCTTGGCCCAGCAGTCAGCAATGTTTGCTGATCACCACGTCATCGCACCGGAATGGCAGGGCCAGCCGCGACCAATCGTGCTCAATAGTTGGGAGGCTTCTTACTTCGATCTGAATCCTCAGGCACTAATGCGGCTAGCGGACCGGGGCAAAGAAATCGGTATTGATTGTTTTGTGCTTGATGACGGCTGGTTTGGCGGTCGCGATGCGGATAACTCTTCGCTGGGCGACTGGCATGTCGATACTAGGAAGTTTCCGGATGGGTTAGGTAGTTTTGCCGACGCAATCCATCAGCGTGGCTTGCAGTTTGGTTTGTGGTTTGAACCGGAAATGGTGTCCCCTGACACTACCATGATCAAGCGGTATCCGGACTGGGTCGTGGGGCCGCCGCGGGGTCGACGTTCAATTGGACGGCACCAATACGTGCTCGATTTTGCCAATCCTGCAGTAGTGGAAGATTTGTTTGACCAGATGGCAAAGGTGATTGATGAGACCCACCTTGACTATATCAAGTGGGACATGAATCGGGATATCACTGAGGCTACTCAGCATATTTGGCCGCGCAAGGACGCCCACAAGGCGAGTTTTTCCACCGTTATATCCTTGGCGTGTACGCGTTGTATACGAAGTTGCTGCAGGCCTATCCGCACCTACTCATTGAAGGATGCGCCGGCGGTGGTGGCCGGTTCGACCTTGGCATTCTCTTCTACTCACCGCAGATCTGGGTCTCAGATGATAGTGATGCGGTTGAGCGTTTGAAAATTCAGTTTGGGACGAGCTTGGGGTATCCTCTGAGCGCGATGAGTAATCACGTGACCAAGGTACCCAATGATCAGGTCGGCCGCACCACGCCTTTAGCAATGCGCTATGACGTCGCCACGTTTGGCGTATTAGGCTACGAACTGGATTTGACCCAGTTGGACCAGAAGACGCTGAATGCCCTCAGATCTCAGATTCATGAGTACCGTAAGAATCAGCAGTTGATTTTGAATGGACGATTTGAAATATTACGGCCAACTGGTGATAATCATAATGAGTACGCATGGGCGGTCGTCAACCAAGACGCCACTGAGGCTCTGGTCGGTTTTTTCCGGATCTTGGCAACACCTGGTCAAACCGTATCGGATCACCTAAAGTTGCCGTTTCTTGATGACCACCGGCGTTATCGCATTGGTGGGCAAAGCGTGCCGGTATCGGGCAGCGTGTTACGGAATATTGGCCTGTCTTTGCCAGTTCAATTTAATGGCGTCAATGCTGATACAGCCAGTCTTCGTGGCGATTATCAGTCGTGCTTGGTGCACCTGATTGCCGTCTAGTGACAGCCGCCGCTGATGGCGGCTGTTTCGTTAATAAGGAGTGATCAAATAATGAATTTTGATGTCGATCAGCGGCTAATGCACGGCGGCGATTACAACCCCGACCAGTGGCTCGATTATCCAGAAATCTTGAAGCAGGACCTGGAGTTGATGAAGCAGGCCCACATCAACACCGTGACGCTGGGCGTCTTTGCGTGGGACGCGCTGGAGCCCACGGAGGGCCATTTTGAATTCGGCTGGCTGGACCAGGTGTTCGACGAGATCAACGCAATGGGCGGCAACGTGGTGCTGGCGACCCCAAGCGGTGCCCGGCCGCGCTGCTGTCGGAAAAGTACCCCGAGGTCAACCGCGTCGACGACCGCCTGCAGCGTCACCACCACGCTTTCGCCACGACCACTGCTTCTCGAGCCCGATTTACCGGCAAAAGGTGCAGGAAATCGACCGGCGTTTGGCTGAGCGCTACGGCAACAATCCGGCGCTGTCCATGTGGCACATCTCCAACGAATTTTCCGGTGAGTGCTTCTGCGACTTGTGCGAGGCCAACTGGCAAAAGTGGCTGCAGAAAAAGTACAGCAGCCTCAAGGCGGTCAACGACGCCTGGCTGATGAGTTTTTGGAGCGGCCATTACACTGACTGGCAGCAGATCAAGGTGCCCAGCCAGCTGGCAACCACCAAGACGCACGGCATGGCGCTGGACTGGAAGCGGTTCGTCACCGACATGACCATCGACTTTTTCGACATGGAAAAGGCGACGGTGAAGGCCGTCAATCCGGCTGTGCCCGTGACCACCAACTTCATGGCGGAGGGCTCAAACGGGGACTTTGTGCCGCTTGAGGGCATCGACTACGCCAAGTTTGCGCAGCACGTCGATGTCGTGTCCTGGGACGCTACCCGCAGTGGAACAACAACCTCGAACCGTTTTACGAAACGGCGATGAAGGCGGCCTTTGTGCATGACACGTTCTACGGTCTGAAAAACCAACCGTTTCTGGTGATGGAGTCCACGCCGTCAAGGGTCAACTCGCCGGTGGCCAAGGCTAAGCGGCCGGGCGTCCACGCGCTGAGCTCGTTTCAGCAGATTGCCCACGGCTCGGAAGGCAGTCTCTACTTCCAGTTCCGGCAGGCCCGCGCCAACTCCGAAAAGTTTCACAGCGCTGTCGTCGGCCACGACAATGACCCACACAATCGCGTGTTCCGGGAGGTCGCGGCGTACGGTGCCCGGCTGGAAAAGCTCGGCGGCGTGCGCGGCAGCAAGCGTCCAGCCCAGGTCGCCATTTTGTACGACTGGCAAAGCCTCTGGGCGCAAAAGCGTGAGGCCGCGTTTGGGCGCGACCGCAAGCGCTACTTCCAGACGCTGGAGGATCACTATGCGTACTTCTGGCAGCATGATATTCCGGTCGCACTGGTGCCGACCAGTCGGGACTTCTCCGGCTACGACATCGTCATCGCGCCGATGCTGTACGTGATGACGCCGACGCTTGAGGCGCGGCTGAGCGATTACGTGGCCGGTGGCGGGACGCTCGTGTCGTCTTACTTCGCCGGGATCGTCGACCCGCACGACACGGTGCTGCTGAACGGGTGGCCGCAGCCGCTGCAAAAGCTGTTTGGTATTCACCCGACTGAGTTCGACTCGTTGTATGAGGGGGAGCACAACCGCTTGGCGTACGCGGGACAGGTCTTCCAGACCAGCGAGTTCAACCAGCTGATGGAAGCGACCGGCGCCACGGTGCTGGGCACCTATGAGGCCGACTTTTACAAGGGGACGCCGGCCCTGACCGTTAATCAGGCGGGCAAAGGGCGTGCCTATTACATCGGACCGCGCACCGGGCGCGATTTTCTGGATGTCTTCTACGGGCGGCTATGCCAGAACCGGGAGCTGCGCGCGCCGCTGCTTGCCGAGACCCGGCCGGAGGTGTCCGTACAGGCCCGGTACGCGGATAAGTGCACCTACTATTTTGTCATGAATATGAGCGCTGACAAGCAGGCCGTCACGACGACGATGGCGACGGTCGATGCCGAGTCTGGCCAGAACGTGGCCGCTGGACCGTTGACCCTGCCGGCGTACGGTGTGCGTGTGTTGCGGCGTGGTTAGGACTGGGCAAGACTAAAAACATCCGCCAA
>NZ_BBAJ01000074.1 GCF_001311195.1 Lacticaseibacillus camelliae DSM 22697 = JCM 13995 | reverse complement strand
TCTGTATTTTGTGGCCGAGACCTCACTTTACCCCGATCATCAGTGAAATGCTTTATTTCGTAGCCATCGCGTTCCCAATTTACAACGTAATCATAGTTTCCATACCACTTTCGATAAGAACCGCCCTTGTTATATGGAAACCACTTTAATCCAGAGTCTAACGCTGACTTATTATCGTTAGCATCAAATTTGATAGCTGAATAACCGACCTCATACCATTGTCTAAGGAATCGTTCGTTATTACCTGTTTGCAAGCCTACTTTTGGTTCAGCAACAGAAGAGAGAGGGGATCCTATCTCAAAATCACGAATCAGGTTTTTACTTGCCCAATAGGCAATTGGACTTCCTGGTATCTTTCCGAAGTTCGCTTGGTTAGCACGTTAATGTAAGGCAAATGTAGTAACGTTCTTCTCCCTTGGGTATACTAGGAGTAGTAATTAATCGGTGGTCATGGCAAAGAATGGGGATAGCAAGAAATGGCAGATTTGAATCTCGACCAGGTCGCGGAAGCGCTTAAAGGAATGTTTACTCCGAGTAATCATTTTGTCTTTTGGTATGACGATCAAGCAACCTTTGAAGACAATATTGATGAACTAGAACAGAGAATAGGAGTCCCTATAGTGCAGATGACGCCGGATGAGCAATTCAAAACAAAGTTGGTGTTACTGGACCTTCAGAAGAAGGATGAAAGTGCACTGGTATATTCACCCGGCCCGATGCCAGAATTAAAGTTAAACTTTTTGGCGGACTTTCTTCGCTACTCAAAGACTTATACTGCTGATGCCACAACAATGTTGCGCAAAGAATTACAACTTCCTGCTGATCAGCAGTCTTGGTTGGCCAGTCAGACTCAATTTTTTTGGTAGCAAGGAACGAAAGAACCGGTTTCAGAAGCTATACAAGCTCGGCAATGATCCAACTCTGACAGAGTTGGCAGTCTTAGCCAAAGCTGATGAAGCCAGACTTAATTCCGTTCTTCGCGCTGTTCTCCACAATGATTCTTTGGGAGACGATAATGACTCACTGAGGGTTTTTGATAAATTTGATTTGCTGGCTTCATTCTGGAACTTTATCGCACAGGCCTATGGGTATTCGAAAAAAACAGCCAACCCTTCGCGGCTTAATGACAGCAATTTTATTGAACTTTGCTTATGACGAAGCGCAGTTAGATCTTCCTTCCTCGTTTGCGGATTATCAGCTGAACCCAGTCAACAACGCTATTTCGTTTGTCCAGAATAGTCGCAATATGATTGATGCAAGAGATGATTTGTTCAAAATTGCACGTGAAGTTTGGCAGTTTGTTCATGCCGAGACTCAGTTCAAACGTTTGGACATTCCGCAACTAATTAAGATTGATGCTTTTCCGCAGATCGATGAATTAATCATCGCTTGGATGACTGATCGACTGCTGGATAACGACATTGCCGTGCGCGTGGGAGAGAAGACGCTTGAACAAGCGATCAGCTTACGCGAGAAGCTGGCTTACCATAAGGAATATGATCAGCTCTATCAGATTGAAATGGCGGCAGTGACGATTCTCAGATTCCAACCGAAAGGGAATGCCGATAATCTTGAAGTCTTAATCAGTGATTACACGACCCATGATTATCGGATTGACACGACTTACCGTGAATTTGTCGCAAAACTCATGTCTGTGAATCCAGATCAGGAAACTTTGGTTGAAGGATTGCGATGGAAAGTTGAGAATACTTACCTTAACGACTACCTTGCTCATTCAGTCAGTGAATGGAATCGGGTCTATTCTCCCAAGCAAGTGAGCCAAGCTCATCAGCAGCGCCGATTTTATTCAACCTTCGTGACATCTGAACAGCAGAAAACGGTGGTGATTATTTCAGATGCCTTTCGGTTCGAGGCGGCCAAGGAATTGCAGGCCAAATTAGATGGTCAGGACAAGTTTGAAAGCAAAATGAACTGGATGATTACGGGTCTGCCATCGGTCACTTACTTTGGAATGCCAGCTTTGCTGCCCAATCATCATCTTGACTATCATGGTGAAAAGAATGTGACGGTAGATGATCAGACTTGTGACACAGTGGATAAACGCCGAGAGATTCTTCAGGCCGAGAACCAGTCCAGCCAAGCTACGCAAGTTTCCAAGTTTTTGAGCATGAATACAGAACAGCGTAAAGCTTTGCTCAGTGGCCAGCAGATTGTCTATCTCTATCACAATGAGATTGATGTGACCGGAGAGAGTGCCAAGACAGAGAACAATGTATTTAAGGCTGTTGACGAAACAATTGACGCGTTGAGCCGCACGATTGAACTTCTGCGGAATCTTAGTGTGCGGAATATTTTGGTTACCTCAGATCACGGTTTCATCTATCGCTGGGCCCCAATTGATGAAGCCAATAAGATTGATATCAGCGACTTTAAGACGATAAAGAAGGAGCAGCGTTATGCGTTCAGCAAGGTACCAATCGAGTTGACAGGGGTAGGGTCTCAGCGGTTGGGTGATTTACTGGGTAATGATGATCCGACCTATGTCGACTACCCGACCAACTTCAACATTTTCAAGGCACCAGGAGCCAGCCAGAATTACGTTCATGGGGGCGCGTCGCTTCAGGAGATGGTGGTTCCTGTGCTTAATGTTAAGTTACAAAAGGGCCGTTCTCAGGCCGTCAGTGCCAAGATTCATGATGTGACGTCAAGTCGTCGGATCACTTCAAGACAGGTCACCGTGAGGGTGATGCAGGATGATCCAATTAGTGATGTGAATACATTGGCTCATTATTCGATTTACTTGACTGATGATGAGCATCGGAAGATTTCTGGTGTGACCCCATTTGTTGCTGACATCGCGGATAAGGATCCTAATGCTCGGATTAAGAACGTCCGTCTAACACTAAGTGAGCAGCCATTTGAGAACGGCAAGATGTACCACTTAATCTTGCACAACACGGAGACCGATGTTGAGTATTCATCGGATTATCAAATGGACATCGTTATCCAAGGAGGTTTCGGCTTTGACATCTGATGAAGAAAAGCAAACGGACCAGAAAGCGCTGCTGGAAAAACTGGAGGAATATCTGCCGGGCCGGTTCGTTCGTAAGGATCTGACTACTCGGATTAAGGAAGGCGCAAATGTGCCGACCTATGTTCTGGAATTTTTGCTTGGTCAGTATGCCAACGGTTCAGACCCAGTCACGATTGAGCGGGGCGTTGAAAACGTTAAAAAGACGCTTGCCAATAATTATGTGCGTCAGGACGAAGCCGAGAAGGTGAAGTCTAAGATCCGTGAAAACGGGTCCTACACCGTGATTGATACCGTTACGGTTAAGCTGAATGAAAAGCTGGATCGGTATGAGGCCAGCTTTAGTAATTTAAATCTTGAAGGGGTACCAGTGGATGAGAAGTATCCAAAAAAAATATGAACGGTTACTTATTGGCGGCATTTGGTCAATCGTGCGCCTCAGTTACGACCACGAGAGCGAGGACCATTTTGTCATAGATTCGCTGACTCCCGTACAGGTGCCGTCGATTGATATGCAAGAGATCAAAGATGCACGGCAGCATTTCACCACCGACGAGTGGCTGGATTTGCTGCTGCGAACTATTGGGATGGAGCCGGATCAGTTTGATAAACGTGTTAAATTATTGCTGATTGCGCGTTTGATTCCTTTTGTTGAGAACAACTACAACCTGGTTGAATTGGGGCCGCGTGGCACTGGCAAGTCCCATGTGTACAAAGAGTTGTCGCCAAACACGATTCTTGTATCAGGTGGTCAGACCACAGTCGCTAACCTGTTCTACAACATGGCGCGTCATGAGGTCGGCCTGGTCGGCATGTGGGATGTCGTCGCGTTTGATGAAGTCGCCGGGATCAACTTCAAGGATCAAGACGGCATTCAGATTATGAAGGATTATATGGCATCGGGTTCATTTGTCCGTGGGCGAACAGAAGTTCAGGCATCCGCCGGGATGGTTTTTGTTGGCAACATCAATCAAAGTGTTGACGTTTTACTGAGGACGTCCAACCTATTCGAACCCTTTCCTCCCGAGATGGGCACTGATACGGCGTTTTTGGATCGTATTCATGCCTACCTGCCTGGTTGGGAGATTCCTAAGTATAAGCCAGCCTTTTTCACCAAAGGCTACGGATTGATCACAGATTATATGGCTGAAGTCATGCGTGAGCTTCGCAAGACCGGGTATGGGGATGTGATCGAGGAATACTTCACTCTTGGCGCTCAGCTCAATCAACGAGACACGATTGCGGTGCGTAAGACTGTGTCAGGGATGATTAAGCTTCTTTTTCCAGACGGCAAATTCACCAAAGATGAGTTGGAGGAAGTGCTTCAGTTCGCATTGGAAATGCGCCGGCGTGTTAAAGAGCAGCTTAAAAAAAATCGGCGGGATGGAATTCTACGATGTGAACTTCTCGTACATTGACCGCGAATCAGGCGAGGAGAAATTTGTCACGGTACCAGAACAGGGATCGGCCACGCTGATTCCATCAGGTACTGAGAAACCAGGCTACGTTTACACGATTCAGTACGATGACTCTGGCAGACTCAGCTTGTTCAAGCTGGAGTCCCAGCAAATGCCGGGCAAAGGCAAGCTGGAAAAAGCGGGGGTCGGATACAACCGGGGTACGCGTGAAGGTATGGATACTGCCATGCGGCGCCTGGAAAGCCATTACGCAGATATTGACCAGCGTATCATGCCCAAGAAGCATAATTACGTTGTCCAGATCTCCAACCTGAACGGCAATGGAATTAGTGAACATATGGCATTGGCCACATACATCTCACTGATTTCAATTTCGGTCGGTCGGTCCACGCTGGATAGCATGGTTGTGCTTGGCGATATGACTGTCGGTGGGTCAATCGACAAGATTACGAACCTTGCTGATACATTGCAGGTTGCCAAGGATAGCGGGGCGAAGAGTGTGCTGTTGCCTTCATCTGCAATGGCACAGATGAGTGAGGTGCCAGCGGATCTGTTCGGTGCCTTCACTTGGGTAACTTATCAGACCGTGGAGGAAGCCGCGTTTAAAGCGTTTGGGCTAGGATAGTCTTACAGTCAAGATGACGAGGTATACACTTTATCAGATTTTTCCATAGACGTTTTGAGTGTTGACTGTTTTTTTGTAAGATAGCGATCTACCAGGAAATTGTTTACTGACTTGGTAGTCTTGCGGTTGGGGGTAATAATAGTGAATCAATTTGAAATCATCTTGCCAAAGCCGGGAGATCTTGTTTTTGATGTTACTGATCCCGATCTGTATAGTTACTCCCTCGATTCATCCCTGGGGGAAAAATTAAGGCAAACTGCATCTCTGCAATTAAGTGAAAAACTGACTTCAATTCTAGAGTCGGCCATGACTGGTTCTGATATATTGCGGCATCTGGAAGATAACAAAGTGGAGTTTGTTGCTAAATTCAACTCCTATACTCAATCTATGCTGGATTCAGGCCAATGGAAAATTGGAGCCCGTAAGGATTCCAATACCTTGTATGGTGTCATTGTGGATAGCGTTACAGGGGAGTCAAAAGGCTTTGTAAATCTGGAGAAAAAAATTGGTCAGTCAACTTGGAACGCTGCCAGAACTGGCGGCTATTCAAGTTCAGCTGCAAGCGGTCTCTGAACAACTAATTGCGCTTACTCAGGCTGTTCAGCAAGTAGAACAAGGTCAGTATAATGACCGTTTTGCCGGTGTCTACAGTGCACGACAATTGATTATCGAAGGTCTAGCATCGAAAGATCCAGGTTTGCGAGAAAGATTGTTGATGCAGGCAGTGACAATTGGTGCACAAACCACGAGCAAGCTAATGCTGGCAATTCGCAATGATGCATCTGAGCTTGCCGACCCTGCAACAAAGAGTAAAGAGATCACAAGAATCGAAACATTACTTCAAGATTCGCTGGGGTACTTGAATATGTCCATTCAAATGAATTTGGCTGCATATACTGCACTCGGTGAAGAACAACCCCTTCTAGCTACTCTGAGTAATTATCGCACCTTCATTAAACAAAGTTTATTGGAAGAAGACCCTTCGAATCATCGTTCGACTGCTTGGCGAATTGACAATGGTCATCGTGGCGACAGCGGCCACGTACAGCAGTTAGCACAGACGATTTACACTAGTGCGACGAAATTAGTTGAAGATGTGGTAAACAAAGAGATTGGGGGAAGTCTTTATGAAAAAGTCGAAACCAGCCCGAATTTGCATGTTTCCGGGATGCCACAAGGAGACGCTGAATAGACAGGAGCTTTTTTTGTACTGAACACATACGTAAAATGCGAGATTATGGGAAAAAGGGAGCCATTGGTTTAGGATTACTCCTTCTTGCGGGAATGGGAAACACAACGAAGTCCGAGTAAGAAATTCTAGGTTGGTTAGATTTGGATCACGTTGTGTCACCTCTGTGTGAAGTAGTGGAGACGTTATGGATTGGAAATGGTTTATTATTAGATGTCCTGAGTACGTGTTTGATCAGTGGATGATGCGTGAGCCATCTGAAAAGTGCCTTGACACTAACCTAATGGAGAAAGGGAATCCACTTTCACTAACCTAGTTGTCCTCAGACAATATCTATTCATTTTGTGGCTTTGACGTGTGGTATACATCTGTGCCCATGCGCCTTCAGCAGCGATAGGGAGTAATTGTTTTCTTCGAATTTGTTGCCGGCAACAAGATATAATTGGCTTAAGGAGGTGAACAAAATGAAACTAGATTATCGGGAACTTAAACTTGCCAAAGATGGCGTACCCACCTGGGATGCAATGTTACCGGTGTTGATGTCTATAGCGATGACCCAAAAAGAGTGGCTTGGGGCCGAATTGAAGGCAGCCGCTGTTGAGAAACTGAACCTCCCTCAGGACTTGAGAGAACTCCAATCAGGAAAACGACAGGATGTTGCAATTGAAAATCGTACCGGGTGGGCTCTATCCGATTTATCAGTATCTGGCTTACTCGAACGGCCGAGAAGAGGTGTGTACCGCGTCACCGAACTTGGAAAAAGTCTTTTTCAGAAGTATGGAATGGCGTTGTCACAAGAAGTGACACATGCTCAGCCAAACTATAAGCAGCATAAGAGAGACCTCAAAAGGGCTAAAAGTGGCTCAGTTAGCGGACAGGGTGATGGCAAAGATAATCTACTAGATGATGCCGTTGATTCACCTTCAGCTGAGCAAATTGGGAAGGCAATCGATGATTACAACAGTGTCATCGCAGTCAACTTGTTGGAACGTATTCGCGAGGCTGAGCCGGTGTTTTTCGAGCGGCTTGTGATTGATTTGTTGAATGCGATGGGGTATCAAGGCACCAATGGCACATCGGTCCTGACCCCATCGTCTGGAGATGGTGGAATCGATGGTATCATCAATCAAGATCCTTTGGGAACTCAAACCGTTTACGTTCAGGCTAAGCGGTATGCTGCGGACAATATAGTTCAGCGCCCACAAATTGATCAATTTTATGGTGCCTTAAGCCGTGTCCACGGGAATCAGGGAGTCTTCATCACGACCTCTGGATTTAGTTCGGGTGCCAAAGCTGTAGCCAAGACCTTTTCAATCGTCTTGATTGACGGTATCAAGTTAACCAGTCTGATGCTTAAGTATCACGTTGGTGTCCAGCAAGATCGAGCGCGGAAGAGTTATGAGCTCCTAGCAATTGACGAGGATTACTTCGATAATTAACTCATAGGAAGTGAACGATTTGAAGGCACTGTCGATCCGTCCTGATTATGTAATTGACATCCTAACTGGCGATAAGACCAGTGAGTTCAGAAGTTGGAATACGAAACACCGTGGTGATTTGCTTATCTGTTCCACTGCACAGCGTATTCCCGGGACAATGCCTGGGCACGCGTTGTGCGTGGTGCAAATTGTTGACGTGATTCAGCTGGGGCCGAAAAGCTACGAGTGGAAGTTTGGTCAGGATGGTTACTATATCCGACCGTTCCAAGTTAAAGGGCGTCAGCATCTGTTTAATGTTGATGACGATTTGATCATTAAGGACAATGGTGATGACGAAACAACGGAGGAATCTGAGGCCTGGATAAAGAGATACTGGGATCCGCTGTATGTGTGAAGGGGTCCACGTTTTCGCAGTGTCATTTGATATTTAGTGTTAAATCAGAGATACGGAGTAGATTTATTCCCCAATATTTTTTTATATAATACTAGAATAAAAGAATTTTCTTATGGTATTGTTCTAAATGTGTCACAAAATTCTTCTCATTTTTGCCTTCAGCGCTTACAATAAGCGTCAAGCAGCCAGCTACCTTTAGGCTGTCTGCAAAAGGAGGAGAGAAATGGAACAGAAAGATTTTGAACACATGTACCAAGCTCTAACGCAGGATGGACGAAAAGGACATCTCATGACATTTGATGCGCCAACCGGTAGTGGTAAAACTTACTCGGTGACGCATTTTTTTAGTGGCGCAAGCGCAACGAGAGCCGAATTTTCGTGCTTTTTTTTGTGACTGATCAGAAAAAGAACCTGAATCTCAAAGCCTTCAAAAGTAGCTGGATGGGGTGGGGCTTGTCAGAAAATGATTTCTACCAACGCGTTGGCGTTCTGCGTGGCACCGCGGATTTAGTGGGCGAGATCATTGCGGCGAATCTGCCTGAAGCGTTGAATACACCGGCTGTCAAGGACGCTAAAGCTGCTCTTGGTAAACAGTACGCTTTGTACAAACAGCAGACATTGATTCCGGGGGATGATCAGGAATGGCAACCACTTTCGAAGAAGGAGCGGGAATTTCGTGCCGTTGTGTGTGAGCGCCTAGCAATGCTCGTTAAAGTGAATGGCTGGCGGCAGCCCAGCGATCAAGCAACGATTCGTGAGTATGTTGCGACTCATGATGACGCAGTCTGCAGTTGGTTAAACAGTCTTTATCCGACCATTGATCTGGACCGTCGTCAGCTTTTGATCATGACCACTGCAAAGTTTATCCGAAGCTACACGCCTTTCTTCTCGGATCGTGGGTGTGCCTTTCAATTCTCGTCGGTCCTGGACGATTCGCTAGTGGTATTGGACGAATTTGACAGTACCAAGGAGCAGCTTTTGGATAAAGTCATTGACGATGCATTAAAGGTTCAGTTTGATTTGCCGACTATGTTTAAACAATTGTCGACAGGACTTCTGGCTGAAGATGATCTGCCACAAGATTTGCGAGATCTAGTAAAAGACTCGCCAAAGTTTGGTGAGCTCCAGCAACGGGCAAAGAGACTCAATCAGAAATTTTTTTCTCGATTACTCTTATAAGTCTTCTGGAGTTGGGGACACTGGCAATTTTCTGATTCACGGGCCGGAAAAAAATCTGCTCAGTCAAAAGGGCGGTTGGCAGCTCACGCATAACCATTACACAAACTTGGTGGAGCTTAAGTCAATGAATGGTTCGCTAGGGCCTAATAGTCAGTCTCTGACGCATATGGTGAATCGGGTGTCCGCCTACATTCGCCGACTCAACCGGTTGATTATCAACACTGCTGATAAATACATGAAGAAGCGAAATGCTAATACAGATGCCTGGGATACTGGACTGACCTTGCTTGACGCGACCTCGACTTTTTACGATGCATTGCGTTTAAGCCAAAGTGAAATCCATACGCTGCAGAATCTGGGTCAGGATATGGTTGGCCGCGGCGAGCAGCCCAAGAACTTAAGTCCTAATCGTCAGGCCTACTATTTTCAGAGTCGTGGACTGGGCTTATTTAACTTTATCGAGCTGGTACTCATGACCTGCGAACAGAGATCAATGCTGCATTCTTTGCGGTGACGCCGGAGCGCTTTTTGCTGAGCATTCTCACCAAGGCCAATGTGCTTGGACTTTCTGCGACAGCAGAAATACCAACTGTCTTAGACAACTATGATCTGACGTACATGCGGCAACGACTCGGTGACCCTTTGCTCCACGGACGCGATTTTCTCTCAGCTAAAACGAAAAGTGAGTTCGATTACCAGGCTCGTTATCTTGAACACGGCGTCACGGTCAAGGCGGAGCGCACAGTTACAGAGGGGGAAAAGACGCTGCTAGCCGTCATTCAAGCTAGAATGAGCGATCAGGTAGCTGAGGTGGATGAATCTCGAGTGCTGGCGTTAGATCAGGCGATTCGCAAGGCGGTCAACTCACTACGAGGCAGCAGGCATGTTACAGAAAAAAAGTATTCAGTATTACCTCAATCGGTATTATGAGCTGTTTGACAGTTTTGTGATTTTCCTGACTGACCGTGACCTAACCTCTTATCTTGGACTGCAGATGAAACTGCCCCGACCAGATGAGCCGACGATGAACAGTAAGCTTATCTGCGAAGTGTTTAACGGGTTGCGCGCGATGCTTGTCAAGGATGAGGAGAAGCTGCCCGAACTGCGAATCATCGCTTCCAATAGTGATTCGGGAAAGAGTGTTGACCAGCAACTCAAGGACGCGCTTCAGCTTCCTGCTGAAGAAGAGACCAGGGTGTACCTGTTGAGCTCGTATAAGACTATCGGTATTGGTCAGAATTTACAACACGCAATTGGCAGATTTGAACAGTCGCGAGCGGTCAGCATTGCACCGTTTGATGCTAATCCTAACGACCCACGTCAGGATCAGATTGACCTTGCGGGTGTCTGCCTGGGTGAGATTACGAAGGTTTTGAGCCGTGAGAACCCGTTTCGCATCAATCGCGCTGGCGTGAAGCAAATTACTCAGCTTGAATACCTCGCCGATGCCTATGAAATCAGCTATTCCGACCTCAGCGCACGATTTTCAGATATTCAAAAGAACAAGTCTTATCCAGAAATGACAGCAGTCCGCAGCGTCACGCTGAGTCGATTACGCCTAGTCATTCAAGCACTAGGCCGAACTAATCGGACCTTCAACAAAATGCCCCATATTAGGGTGCTGGTGGCGAGTAATTTAATTGATAAACTCGACAGTGCGGGATTAGATACGACGGATTTCATTCCCGAGGTTCACCAGGTTCTTGCCCTTACGCAGAGCGTGCACATCGACTATGACACACAGCGCAAGACCAACGCCCTGACGAGTCTGACTGCTAGTACAATGCAGGATATCAACTTGCTGCTCTATGACTATCGCGAGAGCCAAAGTTACCGAGAGAACTATCAGGCGCTGAGACACTTTATTCTGTG
>NZ_BBAJ01000073.1 GCF_001311195.1 Lacticaseibacillus camelliae DSM 22697 = JCM 13995 | reverse complement strand
CCTCCTCGATGCATCCTTCACTCGCTGTTTCCCATGCGTGACGCGGGGTTTCCGCGTGTCTGCGTGTTAAACTTGAAATGCTGTGGATGCACAGTAGGGGGTAGTCACTCAGGAAGTTGCTTTTCCATCGTGTGACTCCGAATTTGCGCTTAAACCGGGTTGATAGCCCGGTCAGCACTTTCGGTTAGCCCACTTTTTTTGTGCCAGTGCGACACTCGCAATTTAAGCCTTCAGAATATCAGACCACTCGCAAAAGTCAACTGTAAATATTTTTCAATATTTTGTAAGCGCTATCCCAAAGGCAATTATGTTGCTTAAACCCTTGTAAAATCCCAACAATGCCAGGCTAAACTTCGTAAATCGAACACGCGTTCGGTTTACAATCTTATAATACCTCACAGTTTTACCAAGTCAAGCATTGGCCTTCTTGTGTTCACGTTGGCGCCGCCGGGCCCGGTTTGCTTCTCGCGCTTCCATCCGGGCCTGCTTACCCGTCCGCACGTCAGCAAAGCGATCTTGCAGGTCACGCAACGCCGCACGGTCTTCGTCGTCCTTAGCTTGAAGGTTGAGTTGGCGCACAGACTCGTTCTCAAAGATCTGCTTCATAGCGCCGTAGAGGTAATTGTCTACGTTGCGGATAGAGCGCTCGCTACGACCGTCAAGCTGGTCTTTCCAGCGCATAACAACACGTAGCAGCGCCTTGTTGAGTTCGTCTTGCAGGTCTTCAGTAACCAGGTACGTGTCGTATTCAAGCTCAGTGTCGCGTTTGGCGTTGAGGATAACCCCCACGCGCTCGCGGGCCTCCTTCACCGAGTGACTCCATTTGCCAATCAACTGAAGACTGCTGCGGCTCAAAATGTCACCAGACACTGATGGATCAATGCTGTCGGCGAAGTTATCGAGCAGCATTCTTTCAAGCACATCGTCTTGTTCAGGCGAAAGCTCGGACTTGAGCGGTTGGTTTTGCTCTGCTCCCTTTTCTGGTGTCGAAGACGCCGTGTTTGAAGAATCGGCACTCGAAGTCTCTTTAAGGTCTCTAGTAAGGTCTCTAGAAGAGTATAGTTCTAATTCGTGTGCGATTTTCGCATGTCCGCTATTACCAAGGGTTTGCGAGTCGTCAGATTGCGTCATCACCGGACGTGCGATTTTCGCACGTCCTTTATTGGCGGCATTATTCGGACGTGCGATTTTCGCACGTCCGCTATTATCAAGGGTTTGCGAACCTTCACCCTGCTTCACTGGGGTTGAATCGGCGATGTTCCGGTCTTCATGCGCAATCTGATAAACGTCCTCTGCGCTTGTCTCAGGTTTATGAAGGTATAACCGGTTAGGCTGGTTCAGCCCTACATGAACCTGAGATAGAAGCCCGGCCTGGATCAGCTCTTTCTTGATTTTGCTCAATTTGCCATCTTGGCAGCCAAGCATGTCTTTCATCCGCTCGTTGGTATAAGTGAAAAAGATATGGTTATCATCGTCAACCCAATGGTTAAGAACACTGTATGCAAAATGGCTTTTGAGAATGGCGAACGCCACCTTTGCATCGTTAGAAAGCGGTTTGTATAGCGGACTGGTGTAGAAGACTTTCGGAAGCTGGTAGTACGTTTCGCCGAATGCTTCGTTTGCTGAGTAGAATGGAAGCTGCTTGTGGCTCTCCATGATTCATTCCTCCTGTTTTGTGGGACATGCGAAAGAGTCCCCTGCGATTCCGCAGACGACTCTAATCACAAACAGAAGTAGTTCGAGGTAAATATAACCTGCCACATTCTATTGTGCAACTTTGAAGCAACCTCACTACCAAAATTCCAGAGAATGCGGTAGAATATCTTTGCAGAAGATTTTTTTGGTTGCTCGGTCTACGGATCGGGCTTTTTTTCATACCCAATTTTAACCGTATTCATGGCCTGAGTAAAGAAAAACCACAAGCAAAAAAATACAAGCCCTTGATGAAGTGCTTTTACACCGCTGTTAATCGCCGGTACCAAAGTACTCTGGTACTAAGGTACTTCAGTACTAGGGTACCTTGGTACTATTCGTGGCCAAGGTATTGACATTTGAATAGTACCTTGGTACCTTAGTACTAAGGTACTCGGGAGGCGATGTGCCTTAGTGTCAAGTAAATTAGCAATTCTGACGAGCAGAAGATACCCACTTCAGGTTAACACGGTTTAGTACTAAGGTACCTTGGTACTAGGGTACCAAGGTGGAACGATTTGATTAGTACCTTGGTACTTTAGTACCAAGGTTGAAATATTCAGGAGGGTAGACAGAATGAAGACCACAGTTATTGCATTTGCAAATCAAAAAGGCGGCGTCGCGAAGACCACGACCGTTGCTGAACTGGGAGACATACTCTCACAGCACCTAGGAAAGAAGGTGCTAATGGTAGATATGGATCCACAAAGCAGCCTTACTCAGATACGTGGAGACTTGCCTCAGCTCACTCGGTCTGCGGTGCCAAATATGACTCAAGTGATGTTAAGAAAGGCCTCTATAAGAGAAGCAATTGTGCCAATCAAGGAAAACCTGTGGCTGGCACCGACGACCCTAGAATTGTCGGACGCTGAGTTGTCGCTGGTTCAAATGACATTACGGGAGCTGGTGCTTCGTGATGCATTGAAGACGCTCATGGAGGATCCTGATTTCCACTTTGATTACATCCTGATTGACTGCCCTCCGAGTCGTGGTTTACTGACCGTTAATGCACTGAGTGCCGCGGATGAAGTCGTGATCCCAGTTCAGGCTGAATATCAGGCTCTGCTGGGGCGGCAACTGGTGAAAAATACCATTTCGCAAGTGCAGAGCCAGATCAACAAAAATCTCAAAATTTACGGTTATGTCGTCACAATGACGCAGCATACCCTTCAGTCGAATGAGGCTTACCAGGTGTTGGAAGACGATTCCATTCAAATCCTGCAGACATTCCCCGGTCGGTTAAAGTCGCCGATGCCAGCGTAAACCAAATTTCCACGTACGATATGGATAAAACAAATGCGGCAGGACTCGCTTATTTCAAGTTGGCAAAGAAATTAGTTCAGGAGGTCTAATATGGCTACAAAAAGGAAGAGTCTCAAGGATAATCCAATGGTAGTAGGCAATGGTATTCCCGATACCTTGTTTGGTAAGCCAGCAACAGGTGTGGCCGCACCTGCTCCAGAAAAGGCAGCTGCGGTAGAAGAGAAGGATGAAAAGCAGGTAAAGCTCACCCGCTTCGAGGATATACGAGCCTTTTACGCCAGTACCAAGGGCACCAAGCAGGTCAAGGTATATATGCCCGCTGAAATACAAAGCGCAATCAAAGCAAAGGCAGCGCAACAGGGGCAGTCAATGACTGAATTTGTTCTACACTTAATTCTGGAACATGCGCTGACTGATCGCGAAATCAAGGATGCCTACGACAAAGCGATGAACGCAAAGTAACTTTCGACCAACAGTACCAAAGTACCTTAGTACCTAGGCACTGTGATGATAAATTTGCGCATTCATCAAACGGCATAACGCGGGCAATACCTAGAAGGCTAAAAGTACTAAGGTACTTTGATACCTTAGTACTATCGTACCTTAGTACCATTGAGCCACAACAATTCAATCCCTTGCGCCAGTAGTGTACTTTTGACAGCATATTATACTATCGGTGCGAGAGAAGACGTCAGTTCGAGTGGGACGTGCACATTTACGCCTTTACACAAAGAAATGCACGCCAACCGGATCCAGGTACCAAAGTACCTAGGTACCTTGGTACTATAACGAAAAACTTTCGTGTTCAGCAAACAGCGCAATGTAGGCTATATGTAGCGGGATAAAGGTACCATGTACTAAGGTACTTTGATACCTTGGTACCATCGTACCTTAGTACCGCGTGGCGAGCGTGGGCCAGTACTTGAGGCCCGTAGAGTGGCATTAACGGCGTATTGTAATAGCGGCGTGAGAGAGCATCCGGTTGAGGGTAGTGTGTACACTTACACCTTTACACAAAGTAGCAATAGAGGCCGTTGCGAAGGAATTGTGGCGTGTACATTTACACTTGTGTAAATGCAACTGCTGCGTGAGCGCACCCGCTCAGTCCAAGACGTAGGGTACCTTGGTACCAGCGTACTAAAGTACTAAAGTCCTGGCATACTTGCTTCGGCTGACGGATCAGCACTTTATGGCGCAGCCGGGGTGCCATGGCTGGGAATTAAAAGATTAGTGTGTACGTGTCAAGCTGGGAAGCGGCTGCTGCTCACCTGGCTAGGGGGAGAAACATGTCAGTAACAAAGAAGGATTTGTATGCAGCCTATGCAAAACACACCAAAGACGGGCTAGATGATCTACATGAGCCCGGCAGCGACCCGGATTGTGCCGTGTGCGATCAGATCAACTTGATCTCCTTGCAGCTTGATGGTCATCCTGACGCCACCAGCGCAGTTCAACTTGACATGGTTGAGACGCCGACGCAAAAGGCTATTCCTACTGTGTGGGAAGTAGAAGAAGATGATGGCTCCGTTAGCATCATCCGTACTGTCACCCATCGACAGGAACAGAGCGTGCTTGCCCGTGGTAGGCAACGACGGAGGATCAGTTCAAGTGAGGCCCGTAGGCTCGGTATCTCAATAGAAGGAACCAAGGTTACGACACTCGACCAGGCAATCAAGCGGATGGGCCGTGCGGGCGGTACTGTCGCAACCTGGGGTGAGGTAGAGCTTGCCAAGGGAACGGCATTGCGTAAACCGAGCCAGGCTGATCAGTATGTTCAGTTTGACGGCGTTAACCTCGCCGCGATCCAGAGGCTCGCTGACCCGGCGAACGCCCACTTCACCAAAAGGCATGACAAGATTCAAGTTGACGCTTATGCTGGCAGCAAGCAGCCAAGCTTCTCCTTGGAGGTTGGCGACATTCTGATTAGGCTCGCCACCGGCCGCTCCTGGCCTTGTCACAAACGGATTTTGAAGCCCTTTACGATTATGACAGCCAGACTGGCTGGACGCTCGCGTAGCAGCGTCAAAGGAGGAATGGATGGCAAAGAAGATACAGATTAGTCGGCGGGACATGCTGGTACCAGGGCAACCACATAGAAAGGCTCCGGCGCCGGTAGAGCCGAAGCCAAAAAAGCCGAAGATTTCGGAGCGAGAAATAGAGCTGAAGCGGCAGCGAACCGCGTTGAACCGTGTGAAGCGCGAGTTGAGAGGACTAGTCGCCACAGCACCGAAGGACAAGAACCCGCAGCGTTACGCAGTATTGAAGCGGAACGCTACCATCGCAATAGCTTACTTTCTTAACGACGACGGCTCATTGAACCCGCACACCTACAAGTGGCTGGTCCCAGCAACGATTGACCTATCTAGTGCACGCTTCGGCCAGATCATCAAGGTGCCAGGGCGAGAGGGCCAGCCGCAGTCAGCACTTTACGCGTACAGCCACGTTGGACAACAGCGCCGCTATCGTAGCGGAAAGCTGGACCCGTTCGCCGAGATGCTGGCGTTGACAGGTGAGATGGCCACGGATGCGCAGATCAAAGCAATGGAACATCGAGTTACCGAACTGGGTGATAAGTTGGCGGCTCATCGCAACGAGTACGAGGGACACCGGAAGCTCACCCGAGCCGTCGCCCGGAAACGCAACCGGCTGCGAAACAAAGTTGGAAAACTAAGCGATAAGGTCAAAGACCTACAATAGAAAACGGAGGATGGGGACATGGAAGGCACAACGCAACTAACGAACTGGATTAGCTGGGCACTGGATATCGTGCTTGATAATCTACTGCGCATCTTGAACGCTCTTGGGTACCTAATCATCGCCCCATTTCAATATATCTTCTCGCACGTCGTGAAGCCCATGTTCAGCTACATCTTGCACGCTATCTTCGGTAACAGCCTACCAGGCGTTGCCATGTTCTTAGGCGTCCTGGTAGTGATTGTTGTGGCGTTCTGGGCGCTGTACGAGTGGCCAATGGTCGTGGGTGGCTTATTCCTGGCCCCTTTTGTCGGCGGGGTATTCGTGGCGTTGGGAAGCCTCTTTCGATTTGGCGCTAAGTCACTGATTGCTGCGGGTATTATCTGGATTTTCTGGCAAGGAATCAAGGCCGCCAATCGGTTGCTCTGTCGAGCGGACATGTGGGTAGCAGCAAAACGTGGTAGATAGAGGACCCTGTGGGGCCAGGTGCAGAATGAGTCGGCTTATCTGAAGGCAGTGTTGCTTACTCCTCGTATACCGTATACAAAAACTATGTATTGACATCGTTTGTTTCCAATCAACAAGAGCCGTCACCCGCTGGAGGTGGCGGCTCCTTTGCTGTCACATATAATTATGGACTAGTCATTAGGGTTGTCAGCACAGACTAGATAATGAGTCCTCGCAGACGCCACGCCGGAATCATCTTCAATAAGATATATATCGGAATTTAAAGTCTAACTTTCGGTTGACCGGAACTAATTACTCGGATATAATATCTGTGAAATGGGCTCTTAGGAACAGGCGCCAACCAAGGAGGAACTTTTATGTCCAGACAATACACCGCGAGTCTTTATATCTTGGTCCCAACACACAATGTTTATCACCCGCAAGGATCCGTGTACAAAGTTTCAATTGGGAACGAAAGCACCGCACGTGTTAACGGCTCGAGTGGAGTCAAACAGGATACCGGATTCCCTATGACTGGCAATAACGTAATTAAGATTCAACTGTTGGTCCCTAAGCAGGCGGGTCATAACCAGCCACGCAACATTAACGACTACAATATCCGCCCACGGCTCACGCTAAGTTACGCTTACTATCAAAACCCCGATACCGGAGAAACAGTCGATCAGTTTGCCGAAGTCAGTGACGCGGCCGCCTTTCTGCGACATTACTACCAAAGCACGCTTTCGCCTTCCATTCGGGAACAACTGACGGAGGCTGATATTACCCCAAACTATGAAGCCTACCGCGCCAAACAAGGGAATGAGGTTGCCAATGACTAAAGTTTATTTCTGGCGTGCCCCTTCCCGCGAAGTTGGCCGAACCTGGCTTACAGCAAGAATCTTCGGCACAGATGCCGTTGTTGTTCAAAATGCCTGGCCTTTGCGCCCGAAGATTCTTTATCAAGAAGCGCTGCGTCGATGGCCCAACAGACGTGATCGTCTCAAGCGTGACTACAAAACAATCATTGATATTCGACCTGGTGATGTCCTCATCCTTAAGGTAGGATGGCACTTTTACCGTTGCTCGGTTAGACAAGTCGATGGAGCCACGTGGCACTTTGCAGAGCGCCAATCGTATGCCGAGGCTCAGGCCCTCTTGTACGCAAATCTCGCTAATGTTACGCGGCTTCCATACATCCAGCTAATGACACTCCAATTTCGGCTTCTTATGCAGCACAAAACGCCTAGCAACCACACAATGATGGGGGTCAGTTAAATGCCCAAAGTGTATTGGTATAACCATAATCCAGTTGAAAAAACGGGAACGAAGGCACAAGCCGGACGACTATGGCTTAGATTTAGCATCGTTGGTATCGGATGGATTCGTGAAAACGAGCCAACGCAGCCACTTGACCTGTCACAATTTGTTTCGCGTGTAGCTCAGGATTGCAGCTCTGATGCTGAAAGAAACACCTTTAATCGCTTTAAGCCGAGCTTTGAACAAATGATTGCAACATCAGCCGGCGATATTGTCTGCATAGAAGTTAAGGGAGTGGTGTATGCTGGGCAGCTTCGCATTTCCAACGGCACACTTTGGCACTACCAACAACCGTCTCCTTCGGTTGACCAAACCGGTGCACACGTTTATGCGCACGTTGATCAATTTCTACCCATTGGCTCCGTTGACATGTACCAGCCGCTACCGATACGGCGAGCTGTCAATCTAGTCACCCAGCAAGCCGATCGTATTACGGCTGCTCTGTCTCACGCGCAGCAACTTGTAATAGACCAGAATCGTGCAGCTAAATAATCAAACGGTAGGGGCCAGAAGTGGCCCCGTTTTTGTACAGATCGCCCTTGCATTATACGAACGTATGTTCGTATAATGGAGTCAACAACAAGGGGGCAAAATTATGGAACGCAACGTCCCACGGGAGCTTTGGCTGTACCCGGATCGAGGCATGAAGAAGTGGCTTGGCTGGATCCTGAGTGATCACAGTGCTATATGGAATCACAAGCGATAGATGAAAAGCCAATACCAGAGAAGCCGGAACAGAAGGCCAGTGTGATTGACCAGGTTCTTCAGACCGCCTGGGAGCGGGGGCAAGTCGTGGCAATCCAGCTTAACGCCCTGTACGACGGGCAATACCGGCGAGACCTGGAAGGGCCAATTCTTGGCTACGCTGATGGTCAAATCTACCTTCAGCGCAAAGATGGCCTGGTGCTGCCGGTACAGGTTGAGGACATCCGGCATATCGACGTGCTGGATGCAACCAAGTGGTGGCACCAATGAGCACGCCGTTAGACGACCCGCAGCGTTTGCCAATCCATGACATCATGTGCATTGACTGCAAGTCCTTCTACGCCTCTACTGAAGCCATCAGACGCGGCGAGTTTCCGCTCGCCGCCAAGGTGGCGGTGCTCAGCAATGAAGAGAGTAACGGCGGCCTGGTGCTAGCGGCAAGTCCCAATACGAAGCGTGATTACCACGTTAAGCTAGGCACCCGGCGCTTTGAAATCGACGATCAGATGGATATTGAGCTGGTGGAGCCACGCATGGCAGACTACATCAAGCTCAATTACAAGATCAATCGCGTTTACCGTTCCTTCACTGATGATAACCACTGGTACCCATACTCGGTTGACGAGTCATTCATCGACGTGACCCGCAGCCATAGCCTTTTTGGCAGTAACGAGGAGATCGCGGCTAAGATCCAGGAAGAAGTCTTCCAGAAGTACGGAATCATCACCACGGTTGGCATTGGCCAGAACCCGCTGCAAGCCAAACTAGCCTTAGACAACGACGCCAAGTACCAAGAGCCATGGCGAGCAAGCTGGACATACGAAGACGTGCCCGAAACCATCTGGCAGATCAAGAATCTAACCGACTTCTGGTCGATAGGCGACAAGACCGCCGCTAAGCTGGAGGCCATCGGCATTCATTCCATCTATGACCTGGCTCATGCGGATCGGGGCAAGCTGCATGCCAGGTTTGGCGTCTTAGGTGACGCGCTTTTCTTTCACGCCTGGGGCATCGACTATTCAGACCTAACGAAGCGCTACCTGCCCCGACCGGAAAATAAGGGCTACGGCAACTCTCAGGTGCTCATGCGGGACTACGTTACCAAACGCGATATTGAAGTGGTGTTGAGCGAAATCGCAGATCAAGTTGCTACCAGGCTACGAAAGCACCACGTTCAGGGTGAGGTGGTCAGCGTCGGCATTGGCTACGCGAATGCTGAAGAGCGTGGGTTTGGCGCCCAAATGCACATCGACGCCACCAGCCGCTCAGACGACATCATCAGCGCGGCCCGCCGCTTGTTTGAAAGCAAGTGGAACGGCCAGCCGGTGAGGAACGTCTCAGTCCGTGTCAATCGCGTCAGCAAGGCCGCAGGGTTTCAGCTCAACCTCTTTGACCCACCAGAGAAGCAGACTGCTGACATGGCCCTTGATCAGGTCGTAGACAAAATCCGGAGCAAGTACGGCTACAAGTCACTGGTGCGCGGATACTCGAAGGAAGCAGGCGGCACCGCAATCGACCGGGCCGGGCTGGTAGGAGGCCATCATGGATAACAAAGACGATCAGCGCATGTATCACATCATTCACACCATGCAGGAAAATTACGAGAAATACTTCACCCGCAAATATCGCTACCGGTACTGGCTGGTCGTGGTAGACAATCACTTTGAGGATATTTACTCGATCTTTCTCTACACGCAAAAGCAGCGAACGCAGCTGCTCCGCAGTTACGAGTTAGTCCATTTCAAACGGGATCCCGAAGATTACCGATATGTCATGAACAATCTCCGCGAGTGGAGCAATCTCTCAGTAGAATATCGCGACACAAAGCGCTTGATTCACCCAGGAACAGATATTGTGCAGGACACGACCCATGGCCATAGCGCCCGCAACCAGACGCACGCACCGTGGCGGCCGAGTCAAGGCACTAACTAGGAGGAACCGATATGGCAACAAAAAAAAGTAACCATGCGCGAGGCACACGAAGTTTCAGGCGAGAAGGATCGCAAGGTAGCGCTAGACACAGCCCTTAGCAAAATCAAGAAACAGTTTGGCGACGGTGCCGTCATGCGCATGGGCGACAAGTCGCTCACCAACATCGACGTCTCTTCTACCGGCATTTTGTCTCTAGATATTGCCCTTGGTGTCGGTGGGTTTCCAAAGGGCCGAATCATTGAGATCTATGGCCCTGAAAGTTCAGGCAAGACGACCATCGCTCTTCAGGCGGTGGCCAGTGTACAAAAGGCTGGAGGCACTGCTGCGTATATCGACGCTGAAAATGCGATGGATCCGAAATATGCTACGGCGCTTGGCGTCAACATTGACGAGCTATTGCTGTCCCAGCCAGATACCGGCGAGCAAGGGCTGGAGATTGCGGACGCTTTGGTTCAGTCCGGGGCAGTGAGCATCCTGGTGGTCGATTCTGTGGCCGCACTGGTGCCCGCAGCTGAAATCGAAGGTGAGATAGGTGATAGTCACGTTGGCCTTCAGGCCCGTATGATGTCTCAAGCGCTGCGTAAGCTCACGGCTACCGTTTTCAAGACACAAACCATCGTGATCTTCATTAACCAGTTACGGGAAAAGATTGGCGTCATGTTCGGAAACCCTGAGACCACGCCTGGCGGCCGAGCGCTCAAGTTCTATTCAACCATCCGCCTTGAAGTGCGGCGAGCACAGGCAGTCAAGGATGGAACTGAGGTTGTCGGCAATACGACTAAAATCAAGGTAACCAAAAACAAGGTGGCGCCACCGTTTAAGTCAATCGAAACCACGATGAGCTATGGCCATGGGATCAGCCATAACGGGGATATGATTGCGCTTGGCGTGGACGAGAAAGGTCCTGCTTCCGGGATTATCAAAAAGAGCGGCTCCTGGTATTCATACAACGATGAGCGGCTGGGCCAGGGCGCAGTGAATGCAGAAGCATACCTGGATGCTCACCCGGAGATGAGCAAAGAAATCGAAGGGGCCATTCGGGCAAAAGCTTTTCCGGAAACTGTTAACGCAGTAAATCTCCTCAATTTT
>NZ_BBAJ01000072.1 GCF_001311195.1 Lacticaseibacillus camelliae DSM 22697 = JCM 13995 | reverse complement strand
AGTTTCGGACACGGATCCAATCGATCCTGACAACATCGCCATCTCGACGAGTTCAGCAGCTGCCATTACAACGCTTCAAGGCCAAGCTTATCTGTTCCGGAACGCACAGGATGTCACCTATCAAATTGTGAACAGCGATGGTGACGTTGTTGCAACTTTGAATAAGGAGCCTCAGGATACCAAGACTTACTACTACGCCAATGCTTCGGCCTTTGAGACGCTGAACTTCCCTAAGTGGGATGGCACGATTTTTGATCAGAGCACCGGCGATTACGTTGCGGCCCCAGATGGTCAATACACGTATCGGGTTTCTGCGGTTGGTGATGGCGACAAGGAGTCAGATCGCCAGACCCTCGACCTACCATTCAAAGTTGACTCTGTGGCGCCTGAACTTCAACACATCGCTATTAGCAGTGAGGATGTCAACGGGAAGACACAGTATTACCTGACCGGTGAGACCAAAGATGACTTTAGCGGAATCGACGCCACCAAGGATTGCGGCACTGCCGTCAATGGGTTGGTTGAGCTGCATCAGACTTTCGAAGTCACCGGGACGACCGCTGACGGGTACACGCAGGTCCGTGTTCCCGTTACTGACGCCCAGGCCAAGACCTTAGCACAGGGCAACAATGCCATCGAGCTTTACCTAAGCGATAACGCGTCTAACTTTGTTGACGTGATGAACGATAAGGCTAAGCTGCCTGGTCAGACCAAGGATGGGTTTGTGCTTGACGTTGGTGTGCCTGATGTGATCAGTATGTCAAACGAGTACATCGACATTTCGAAGTCTCGTTTGGACTACACACTTTCTGGGCGTTATCCTGGTGCGGTCTACGGGACATACCTCGATGAGAATGGTAAAGTGCAAGATCTAGACATTGAAAACTACACTGATGAGGATCACCCTGAAGACCTTGATGCGGATTACTTCATTGCACGGATGCCGATTGCTCATGCAGTTGACTACAACACGACAATCAAGTTCTACGCTGATGCCGCGCACACCCAAGAACTGGCAAGTTACGATACAAAGGTTGGGATGTTCCAGCCAAAGATCGGAACTGTGACGGTCAATGGCGGTCAGGATCAAACCTCCGAAGCAACGGTTAAGGTTGCAGGCAGGTATCAGACGATGTGACAAGTGCGGTTGCAACCGTTAACGGCACGGATGTCGATCTGCCGGTGTCAGATAGCCACGAGATTGATGCCGATGTGCCAGTCGCATTTGGTGACAATGACATTACGCTGACGCTGACTGATGGTGATGGCAATACGAAGACCTTTGATTACACCATCAACTCGACTTACGATGCAGACCCTCTGAAGGATGCCGTTACTTTCGATAACGATATTGCACTGGGCACGAACTATCTGGAAACAGACGATCCTGCCTATGATGCGACAACCGGGACCGTTACGTTGTCTGGGAAGGTAAAGCATCCGACAACGACTCTGCAGATTGCCGGTCAACCTGTCAAGATCAACTCTGACCTGACCTTTAGCGTTGATCTGCAAATCGGGACGCAAGGCAAGCACGACTTCAGCGTTGTCTACGGCGATTCTCTGACTGGTCAGACAGTTCAGGAACGGGTTAGCTATGTTCTTGATGCTGTTAGCCCGGTACTGACAGTTGATCAGCCGACGGATAAGACGGTCACCACTAACAACAGCCAGTACACGATCAGTGGGCATGTCACTGACAATCTGGACTATGTAGAAATTTACATCAACGGCAACGCTGTTGATATTTCCAGCGGGGACCTCAACTGGAATGGGGATGCCACTGCGGATAAGAACTTCAGCGAAGTCGAGACGCTCAAACCTGGCCAGAACATCTTCCGTGTCGATGTGGTTGACAGTACTGGCAATCACATTCAGAAGACTGTGACGGTAAACTATGCCGCGCCAGTCTCTAAAGACATTCAAGATGCGATCATTGCTGCTAAGAAGGCGCTTGGCAATATCGGCAGCAAGACAGATCCAAAGACGGGCAAGACCTTCTACGGGGACTTCGATGCGCTGCTGGCTGCTGCCAAGTCTGGTAAGCTGTCTGACAATGAAGCACAAGCACAGCTTGATCAGCTGGTAAAAAAATGCGGCCGATTACCGTCGTGATCAGCGCAATGAGGATGCATTGCCATTCTCCGCTGCGGTTACAGCCGCAAAGCAGCAGTTGGGTAATAAGATAAACAACGTTGATACAGCCACTGGGAAGACATTTGGGGCTGAAATCGATGACTTGATCCAGGCCTTCAACGCTGGCGAAATCGATGGCACAACGGCTGCGGCTAAACTGAATGCGCTTGTTGCTGCTGCAACCAAGCAGGCTGCCGCAACGACTACAGAACCTGATGACGGGACGTCAGTCGATCCAGATTACACACAAGCACAGCACAATGCTGACGCACCAAAACTATCGAGTGCAGTGACGGCTGCGAAGGCTAAGCTTGGCGACAAGTTAACGGTGACAGACCCTGTAACCGGAAAGACATACGGGGCTGAGATCGATGATTTGATCCAGGCGTTCAATGCTAAGAAGATCACTGGTCCAGATGCTGAGGCTCAGCTGGAGAAGATTGTTACTGCTGCAACTAAGCAAGCTGGCGCAACAACTACAAAGCCCGATGACGGGACGTCAGTCGATCCAGATTACACACAAGCACAGCACAATGCTGACGCACCAAAACTATCGAGTGCAGTGACGGCTGCGAAGGCTAAGCTTGGCGACAAGTTAACGGTGACAGACCCTGTAACTGGAAAGACATACGGGGCTGAGATCGATGACTTGATCCAGGCATTTAATGCTAAGAAGATCACTGGTCCAGATGCTGAGGCTCAGCTGGAGAAGATCCTGGCTGCAGCGACTGCCACTGAAGCGTCAACTGCTACTGGCTCCGATACTTCAACTGGTACTGACACTTCAGCTCCAACCACGACGCCTGATGACGATTTGGATGATGCCAGTGTGGCTGAACAAATTGCCGCAGCTAAGCAGGCGATGGGCGGTCTTGGTAACCAGAAAGACCCGGCTTCCGGTCGGACCTACTATGGTGATCTTGACTATCTGAAAGCGCAACTCAGCGAAGGCAAGCTGACGGATGCTCAAGCTCAAAAAGCGTTGAACAAGATTCTCAACCAGGCTTACGTTCAGGATGACATCACGACGGTTAAGAAGGCCTTTGCTCAGGCAGGTATCGGCAACGACAAGGATACAGTGACTGGGCGGAGCTTCTACGGTGATCTTGACAACCTTAAGGCGCAGGCTTCCGCAGGCAACTTGACCCCTGAAGAGGCCGAGATCCAGTTGAGTGCCATTGTTGATAACGCAAAAGCCGTCAGTTCTAAAGTTGCTTCACTGCTCGCAGATTTCAAAGCTGAAGTGAAGGCAGGAACAACCGGTACGGCCGACCCAGCCAAGGTTGCAACAACGACTACCAAGGCGAAAGCAGGGGAGAAGTTTGCCAGTTTCATGTCGGCAATCAAATCTATCCTGAAGCAGTTTACTGCTGGTAGGTAAGCTGCGCAGCCAAGGACAGTTGTGTTACGCAAGCAATGAGAAGAGTATCCAGACCGTTAACGGTCTGGATACTTTTTTTATGCGCAGAATTTCAAAAGCCCCACTCGCGGCAAACGAGTGGGGCTTGAGAGAATAAAAAAAGCGCCACATGGACGCAATTTTGGTTGGGATTAAACCCGGGTCACTTTGCCTGATTTAAGGGCGCGAGCAGAAACCCAAACGCGCTTCGGCTTGCCATCAATCAAGATGCGGACCTTCTGAAGATTGGCCTTCCAGGCACGACGGCTGGAGTTCAAAGCGTGTGAACGCTTGTTGCCAAAAGTCGTGTGACGGCCGGTAATTACGTCTTTTGCCATAACGAGGGACCTCCTTTGCAATCGCATTAACGCGATTTTTTTCACTCAACTAATTTATCATACGGCCACGCGGAATACAAGGGCTAGCAAGGAAAATTACTTGACAGGCGGCTGCTTCCTTTCAAATAATGGGTTGCTATGCTAAACTATTTGGGAAATACCTAGTCAAATAGGAGGTTATCGCATGGCGGTAAAAATCAAGACCAAGTATGGCACCATCGATATTTCGAACAATGTCATCGCAACGGTCGTCGGCGGTGCAGCCACAGACATTTACGGCATTGTCGGCATGGCTTCGCGCAACCAGATCCGCGATAATTTGAATGATATTTTGAACCGTGAGAATTACGCACGGGGCGTCGTCGTTCGTCAGGCGGACAATGGCGTTACAATCGAAGTCAACATCATCGTCGGTTACGGCACCAAGATTTCAGAGGTGTGCCGCAACGTCCAGGAGAAGGTCAAGTACAACCTGGAAACCATGCTCGGGGTCACCACTAATGAAGTGACGGTCATCGTGCAGGGTGTTCGGGTGTTGGCTAACGACTGAGGACGGCGTGAGGAGGACTGAACAGGTGGAAGTCACAGAAATTACGGCAGCGAAGTTCCAGGACATGATCCGCGTCGCTGCACATCGCATTAAGCAAAACGCAGAATTCGTCAACTCCCTCAACGTGTTCCCAGTGCCAGATGGCGATACTGGGACCAACATGACCCTGACCTTCCAAAGCGGCGCTAAGGCCGTGTTAGAGAGTGATAGTCAAAGCGTTGGCGAGTTGGCCCAGCACCTTGGCAAAGGGTTGCTCATGGGGGCACGGGGCAACTCTGGTGTCATTTCGTCGCAGTTGTTCCGCGGTTTTGCGAAAAACGTTGAGAAAAAGCAGAGCTTGTCCGCTCAAGACCTTGCAGACGCGTTCGCGGCCGGGGTCGAAACGGCATACAAAGCGGTCATGAAGCCGGTCGAAGGAACGATTTTGACCGTTGCGCGTGAAGCGGCTAAGGCTGGGCTCAAGTCGGCGGCTTCATCTGATGACGCTGTTGTGGTCATGGCGGCGGTCACGAAAGCAGCTAAGCGCGCGTTGCGAAAACGCCGGAGTTGCTGGCAGTACTGAAAGAAGTCGGAGTCGTTGATTCTGGCGGCCAAGGCTTGGTCTTTTTGTACGAAGGCTTCAGTGAAGGCCTATCAGGTGAGGCGGCAGACGACGCTTATGTGCCGGATGAAGAAGAGATGGACGAAATGGTCAACGCCACGCACCACCAAGGCGCCCAGGCCCAGCTCAACCCAGACGACATCGTTTATGGTTACTGCACGGAAATGATGGTCGAACTCGGCAAGGGGGAGCATCCCAAGTCCTTTGATTATGAGGCGTTCCGCAATTACCTGAACACACTAGGGGATTCGACGCTGGTCGTGGCCGATGATGAAGTTGTGAAGGTCCATGTTCACACCGAGCATCCTGGCACGGTTTTCCGCTACGGTCAACAGTATGGGACACTGGCGAAGATCAAGGTCGACAATATGCGCCTTCAGCACGAGTCAATCATTGAACGCGAAGAGGCGATTCAGCAGGAAGATAAGCCGCAGCCGCTAGCAGAAATCGGCGTTGTTGCCATTGCCGCTGGCGCCGGGCTTGGCGAGTTGTTCAAGAGCCTGGGCGTCACCACCGTGCTGAGCGGTGGCCAGACGATGAATCCAAGCACCAACGACATTTTGGACGCCATCACGAAGGCCCACGCCAAGAACGTGATCGTGCTGCCAGATAACTCCAACATCTTCATGGCGGCTGACGAAGCGGCCAAGGCGGCTGAGGTGAATGTGGCCATCGTCAAGTCTAAGACGATCAATCAAGGGATGACCGCCATGCTGGGGTTCAACCCGGACGCACCACTGGCGGAAAACCAAGAGCAGATGACCGAGGAATTGGCCAACGTGATTTCAGGCTCTGTGACCCAGTCGATTCGAGACACGGTCATCGATGGGCTTGAGATCAAGAAGGACGACTGGATGGGCATCATCGACAACAAGATCAAGGTCTCCGAAGAGAACCGGCAACAGGCAACCATTGACATGATCGAAGCCATGCTCGACGACGATTCCGAAATCATCACCCTGATCATTGGTGAGGATGGCAGCCGGCAAGAGGCTGATGCCATTTCCCAAGCCATTACTGGTGCGCATGAAGACTTGGAAGTCGAGATTCACGAAGGCGACCAGCCAGTCTATCCATATTTGGTTTCAGTTGAGTAGTTTCGTGCAGACCGGAGACCAGTTCCGGTCTGTTTTTGTTCAGGCTGCTGAGCCAAGCGCTTTTAGCGGGATGGGTAGCCTAGCTCAGGTCATTGCTGCCGGTTTTTGGCAGCGAGGACCTGGGCGTAGCTAGGCATCCAGCCGTTGCCAAGCCGTAGCCCAATTATGAGACCGTAAAGAAAGGAGGAAAAACTCATGGCACTGACAGATTCGGTTACCGTTTTGCCCGGCGTTGGCCCTAAGCGTCAGGAAGCACTGGCGAGTCTGGGTATTGAGACCGTTGGCGACGTGCTGTTCTATTTTCCCTTCCGTTACGACGATCTACAGGTCAAGGATCTGCCGAAGCGGCTGATCAGGAGAAGCTCACCATCAAGGGCGTCGTTGTGGCGCCGGCGGTGGTCGCGCGGTTTGGCGCGCACCGAAACCGGGTCAACGTGCGGCTGCAAGTCGACCACAGCGTGGTGATGGTGACGTTTTTCAATCAGCCTTGGCTCAAGGACAAGTTTGAACAGGGCAGTGAGGCCGCCATATACGGCAAGTGGGACGCCAAACGCCACACGATGACAGGGATGAAGGTGCTGGCCACGCAGACCCAGGACGCCCCTTCACTGGCGGGAATTTATCCGGTCAACAAGAATATCCGGCAAAGCACTTTAGTGCAGCTGGTCAAAGACGCCTGGGCGCGTGACGCGGCCAATATTCAAGACGTCGTGCCAAGTGCGGTGCGCGCAAAGTTCAAGCTGATGTCCGACCGCGAGATTGTCCATGGCATGCACTTTCCCGACACGCCGCTGGAAGCGAAGGCCGCCCGGCGCAGTGCGGTTTTCCGTGAATTTTTCCTGTTTGAAACGCAGATTCAGGCGCTGCGCGAGGATAATCAGGGCGAGGCCAATGGGCTGGCAATTCCTTACGACAATCAAGCGCTGCGCGCATTGATCCAGACGCTGCCGTTTGAGTTGACGAACGCGCAAAAACGCGTGGTCAATGAAATCTGTGCCGACATGCGCTCGCCGCATCACATGAACCGTCTGCTGCAAGGCGACGTCGGTCCGGGAAGACGATTGTGGCTGCAATCGTGATGTACGCGGCGGTCACAGCACGCTACCAGGCGGCACTGATGGTGCCGACGGAAGTGCTAGCCGAGCAGCATTACGCCAAGTTGACGAAGCTGTTCGCCGATTTTCCGGTCAAAATTTCGCTGCTCACCGGCGCGACGACGGCGGCGGCGCGCAAGCACATTAAGGCGGATCTGGCCAGCGGTGCCACTGACATTGTAATCGGCACCCACGCGCTGATCCAAAAGGACGTCGACTTCGCCAACCTTGGCTTAGTCATTATCGACGAGCAGCACCGCTTCGGCGTTAACCAGCGCAAGATCCTACAGGAAAAGGGGCTTAAACCTGACCTCCTGGCCATGACGGCCACCCCGATTCCGCGGACGCTGGCCATCACCGCTTACGGCGAAATGGACGTGTCCACGATCGACGAGCTCCCGGCGGGCCGTCAGCCGATCACGACGAGTTGGGTGCGCAAAAACCAGCTGCGTGAGGCGCTGGCGACCATCAGTACTGAGCTCGCCGCAGGGCACCAGGTTTTTGCCATCACGCCGCTGATCGCAGAGTCAGAGAAGGTTGACCTGCAGAACGCCGAGCAGCTGTACGAGGACCTGAACAAGGCGTTTGGCGACAAGTACCAGGTTGCGCTGCTGCACGGCCAAATGAAAAACGACGAAAAAGATGACATTATGCGCCGTTTCAGTCAAAATGAAATTCAGGTCCTTGTGTCGACCACCGTTGTCGAAGTCGGCGTCGACGTGCCGAACGCGACGGTGATGATGATTTTCGACGCTGACCGGTTCGGTCTCGCCCAGCTGCATCAGCTGCGCGGCCGGGTTGGGCGCGGGCGTTCCGCTGCTACTGCATTTTGGTGGCAGATCCGAAGAACGATGCCGGGGTCGAGCGCATGAAGGTCATGACGGAAACGACGGACGGGTTTAAGATCGCCGAGAAGGATCTGGAGCTGCGCGGTTCTGGTGACATTTTCGGCGAGGCGCAAAGCGGCTTGCCTGAGTTCAAAATTGCCGACCCAGTGGCGGATTACGCCACCCTGAACGCGGCGCAGCAAACGGCAGTCGGGTTGTTTAAAGCAGACCCAACGCTGAGTGCGCCAGAGTTTGCCCCGCTGCGCGCTTACCTGGCGCGGCGCCAGCAGGCCGTTGGCAGCTTGGATTGACAAGACAGAGAGTAGAGGAGACATTAACAATGAAAATTGCCATCGATGCCATGGGCGGCGATCACGCCCCAGAAGTTGTGATTCAAGGCGTGGAGCAGGCCCGCGATGAGCTCTCAGACGTTGAGTTCTTGCTGTACGGGGATGAGAACAAGATTCGCCCACTGCTCAAGAACGATTCGCACATGACCATTATTCACACGACTGAGAAAGTAAACTCCGACGATGAGCCGGTGCGCGCGATTCGCAGTAAGAAGCAGGCCTCAATGGTGCTGGCCGCGCAGGCGGTCAAGAGCGGTGAGGCCGACGCCATGATTTCCCTAGGATCGACTGGGGCGCTTCTGGCCGCTGGGCTCTTTATCGTGGGCCGCATTAAAGGCATTGATCGCCCCGGTTTGATGCCGACCTTGCCGACCACTGACGGTGCCGGTTTTGTGATGCTTGACGTGGGGGCCAACGCGGAAAACCGCGCCTCGCAGCTGGTCCAGTACGCGATCATGGGGGATTTTTACGCCCGTGATCTGCGTGGACTTAAGGCGCCTAAGGTGGGCCTGCTGAATAACGGGACCGAAGCCAACAAAGGCAATGAGCTGCATCAAGAGACCTACAAGCTGCTCAGTGAGCTTGATGGGATCAATTTTGTCGGCAATGTTGAGTCCGATTCGATTCTTAAGCACAGCGCCGATGTGGTGGTCACCGATGGGTTTACCGGCAACGCAGTCCTGAAGACGATCGAAGGCTCTGCCCGTACCATTTTGGGGCTCATTAAGCACGCCATCATGGATAACGGGATGAAGGCCAAGCTTGGCGGGCTGTTGCTCAAGGATGGAATCAAGTCTGTTGCCAATACCTTTGATGTGTCCAGCTATGGTGGCGCGGTGCTGCTTGGCCTTAAGGCACCAGTCGTCAAAGCTCACGGCGGGGCGGATGCTAAAGCCGTTTATTACACCGTTAAGCAGGTTCAGCAAATGGTCGCCAACGGTACCGTTCAAAAAGTGGTCGAGTACTTCCAGGCGCACCCGGCGGCCAAGGCGTGACAATGCGCCCTAAATCAGGTATGCTAAACTGCGTGAAAATCAAGGAGGCGCACTATGTCAGAGCAAGAAGTGTTTGATAAAATCGCCGGGCTGATTGAAGACCATTTTCAAGTCCCGGCCGCCAAGGTCACGAAAGAATTGAACTTCAAAACCGACCTCGATGCCGATTCAATCGATTCCGTCGAGTTCGTGCTTGAACTTGAGGATGCGTTCGGAGCTGAGATCCCTGACGAGGATGCGGAGAACATTCAGACGGTCGGGGATGCGGTGCAGTACGTACTTGATCACCAAAGTAAGTAAAAAAACTGAATGCGATTGTGGTCCGGCAGAGATGTCGGATTTTTTTGTGGGTTGGATATTTAAAAATGGCATCTGAATTAAAACCGTATTGCCCAAATATTAGAATACAATTTGTTATCTTTTCATGTGTAAAGACATGAAACCTCACTAGGCAAGCCAATCTTCATTTGCAATTATGTGTTACTATTCAAAAAATATTCAATAATTGGTGTTGTTTTTTTTAAAATTCGTGAGTATAGTTATCAATTATGGGGTTTTGGTTAGTAATTCTCAGAACTAAATCTCATAAACTATTTGAATCACTTAGGGGGATACTGTATGAACAGATTTCAGGGTGGAGATGCCAAGTGTCATTACAAGATGTTTAAATCTGGTAAGCACTGGGCGTTCATGGCAATCACTACAGTGAGCCTCATTGCCGGTCTGGGCTTTGCGCAGACCGACACGACCCACGCTTCAACCAACACAGACGCTGCAACCAAAGAGACAATCTCGGCAACGACAGAGTCAGGCACGCCGGCAACTGCAGCTAGCGAGGCGACGCAAGCCGACCTTACTGCTGCAAGTGCCAGCTCCACAGCTTCGGATGGCAGCTCTGCTGCAACTGCGGCTAGTTCTGCAGCTGCAACAACTGACAGTTCTGCCGCTAGCTCAGCAGACAGCTCTGCCGCTAGCTCAGCAGACAGTTCCGCCGCTAGTTCGGCAGACAGCTCTGCCGCTAGTTCGGCAGACAGTTCAGCAGCTAGCTCAGCTGCGAGTGATGATGATTCGTCCGCAGATAGTAGCGCTGCTGCTAATCTTGAGTCGCTTGTTTCCTCTGTCGAACCGTCATTTATCAAGGCGGAGGTACTTAGCGAGCTAAGCGGTAAGGCAGACGATGCGACGGCCGCGGAGCTTAGCGATAAGGTTGCTAAGCTTGTTTCGAAGGCAGACGGCACGATCGATGATGGCAAGTTGGCCATCTTAGGCGGTCAGATCAGTGCGATTACAGGTTCTACAAGTGCCTTTAATCTTGGGTCAGTGGAAAGTAGTTTTGATTTAATTCTGTCGAGTTTTAATGACGCGAATGGCAAGATCGATAAAACCAAAGCGGATGATGCACTCGCGTCTATTTCTGACGCAGACGGTTATCTCGATTTGAGCAAGACGGCTGCGTTCCTAGAGAAAATAACGGGGAAGAAAGCTCCGGTTACGACGTCGCAAACGACTGATAGCGGGTCTGACTCCACTGCAACCGGTGATGGCAGTGAAGCCCCAATAATCAAAGATGACGCCGATGGTGATAGCACTGAGTACTTTTTCGATTTTTCACAAATGAGTGGCTCTGATATTACCAATTCTACGACGAAGCTGATTTCTTCACTTGGAATCAAGGGTACATTCGGCTCAGCCTTTCCTAGCCAAAGCAAAGATGCCGACTTAAACAATGATATCGCGAACCAGATAATGGCAATGTTCCTGAATGACAAAGGGCAGTACGTTACCTCTGCGGGCATCCACTTTGTCAATTCTGCTTTTGACACAGATTTAACCGCAAAATACTTCCAGGATGCCAACGGCGATTTTGATCAGTCTAAATGGGATACTTTCAAGGCGGCAATCGTTGATAAAAACGGCCTCAATTTT
>NZ_BBAJ01000071.1 GCF_001311195.1 Lacticaseibacillus camelliae DSM 22697 = JCM 13995 | reverse complement strand
TGGGCAGCGCCGACGTCTTCGCGATCAGTGTCTTGGCGTTCGGCCTGCCGCTGGATCACAGCCTGCTGCTCGTCCTGATCGCATGCCTCAGCGGCCTGGCCCATTACGCCTGGCACCACGCACGGTGCCACTGCTGTTTCATCTCCAGATTGCCTACCTGCTGCTGGCTCTTATGCAAAGCGGCTGGCAATAACACGCAAAAAGGGCCACCGCAAGCAGGCTTGCAGTGGTCCTTCGTGGTGAATTACTTGTCTGAGTCAGGCGAATCCGTCTTTGCGGCGTCTTCAGCCTTCATCTTAGCCTCAAGGTCAGAGATCGAGTAGACGCTGTTGGAGACAGTGCCAACGGTCTTTGGCTCCATGTGCCGGTAAGTAGCCATCCCAGTACCAGCCGGGATGATCTTGCCGATGATGACATTTTCCTTCAGCCCGATCAGCGGATCGTTCTTGCCGCGGATCGACGCGTCGGTGAGGACACGGGTGGTTTCCTGGAAGGAAGCCGCGGACAGGAAGGAGTTCGTTTCCAGTGACGCCTTGGTGATCCCAAGGAGCACTGGGCGCCCCGGTGGCAGGAATGCCGCCGGAGATCAGCGTCTTCTGGTTGCGGTCCTTGAAGTCGGCGATATCAAGCAGCGTCCCTGGCAAAATGTCGGTGTCGCCCGGATCCATGACCCGGATCTTCCGAAGCATCTGGCGAACCATGACTTCGATATGCTTATCACCAATTTCAACCCCCTGCATCCGGTAAACCTTCTGGACTTCAGCCAGCAGGTAGTTTTCCGTTGTCAGGACGTCTTGAACCTTGATCAGTTCCTTCGGGTCGATCGACCCACCGGTCAGACGGCCACCACGATCAACGTGGTCGCCTTCTGCAACGGCGACGGACGATGCGTAAGGCACGCTGTACGTCCGGGTGTCGGTCTTGCCTTCCACGGTGATTTCACGAGTGTGTTCCGCCGGATTTTCATCGATGGCAGAAACGGTCCCGTCAACCTCAGAGATAACAGCAAGCCCTTTAGGATTGCGTGCTTCGAAGATTTCCTGAACACGAGGCAGCCCTTGCGTAATATCTTCGCCGCCGGCAACACCGCCGGTATGGAAGTTACGCATGGTCAGCTGAGTACCAGGTTCGCCGATCGACTGCGCAGCAACGGTCCCAACCGCTTCACCGACTTCGACCTGCTCGCCAGTGGCAAGGTTACGGCCGTAGCACTTTTGGCAAACCCCATGACGGGTGTTGCAGGTGAAAATGGAGCGAATCGTCACGTGCTCAATGCCGGCATCGACAATGGCCTGAGCCTTGTCCTCGTCGATCATTTCGTTCTTCTTGACGATCACATCGCCAGACTTCGGGTCGGCGACTGACTTCGCCGCGTAACGACCAACCAAGCGGTCGTACAGCGGTTCGATCATTTCGTTGCCTTCCTTGATCGCCGAAACGACCAGGCCACGGTCGGTCCCACAGTCCTCTTCACGAACAATGACATCCTGGGCAACATCGACCAGCCGGCGAGTCAAGTAACCTGAGTCGGCGGTCTTCAGCGCGGTATCGGTCATCCCTTTACGGGCACCATGAGTGGACATGAACATTTCCATGACAGATAGACCTTCACGGAAGTTCGACAGCACGGGCACTTCCATCATCCCACCGTTAGGCGCGGCCATCAGACCACGCATCCCGGCAAGCTGAGTAAAGTTCGAAATGTTACCACGGGCACCAGAATCACTCATCATTGAGATTGGGTTATTCGGGTCAAAGGCCTCGACCAGCTTTTGCTGAATCTCGTCCTTGGCGTCGTTCCAAATCTGGATGACCCGGTCATGACGCTCCTGATCGGTGATGAGCCCACGCCGGAACTGCTTAGAAACCGTCGCAACCTTTTTGTGGGCCGCATCAACAATTTCAGGCTTTTCCTTCAGCTCTGGCACGTCGGCAACCCCGACGGTCAGCCCTGAATTGGTGGACTGCGTGTAACCCAAGGTCTTCATGTCATCCAGCAGATCAGAGGTCCGCTGCACTTTGTAGTCCTTGAACACTTCCGCAATGATGTCGGACAGGAAGCTCTTCTTGAACGGCTCCTCAATTGGGGCATCGCGCAGGTAGGCGTGAATATCCTGCCCAGGCTTCAGGAAGTACTTGTCGGGCACACCGTTAACGATGTTGTCCTGCGTGGCAACGTTCAGGAACGGGAAGTCCTCCGGCATGATCTGGTTGAAGATCACGCGGCCGACAGAGGTCACCATGATCTGGTGACGCTGCTCGTCAGTAAAAGGCTTCTTCGGCAGTGACGAAACCGCCAGCCCGATCCGACTGTGAAGGTGAACATAACCATTTTGCAAGGCCATCAGCACTTCATTGGTGTCCTTAAAGATCATGCCTTCGCCTTCGCGACCCTTTTGCTCCATGGTCAGGTAGTAGTTACCCAAAACGATATCCTGAGACGGGGTAACAATTGGCTTGCCGTCACGAGGCGCCAGAATGTGGTGCGCCGCCAGCATCAGCATGCGGGCTTCCGCCTGTGCTTCGTCTGACAATGGGACATGCACCGCCATCTGATCCCCGTCAAAGTCGGCGTTGTAAGCTTCGCAGACCAACGGGTGCAGACGGATCGACTTGCCGTCAACTAAGACGGGCTCGAACGCCTGGATCCCCAACCGGTGCAGCGTTGGCGCGCGGTTCAACAGAACCGGCCGCTCCTTGATCACGTCTTCAACAACATCCCAGATGTCATCGTCTTCGCGATCAATCTTGCGCCGAGCGTTTTTGATGTTAGAGGCCAGGTTGCGCGCAACCAGCTCATGCATCACAAACGGCTTGAACAACTCAAGCGCCATCGAGCGAGGCAGCCCGCACTGGTAGAACTTCAGGGTCGGCATAACATCGATGACCGAACGGCCGGAGTAATCAACACGCTTGCCCAGCAGGTTCTGACGGAACCGGCCCTGCTTGCCTTTCAGCATGTGGCTCAAAGACTTCAGTGGGCGATTGCCAGGACCGGTGACAGGACGGCCGCGCCGCCCGTTATCGATCAAAGCGTCAACGGCTTCCTGCAGCATGCGCTTTTCGTTCTGCACGATGATGTTCGGCGCGTTCAGGTCAAGCAGGCGCTTCAACCGGTTGTTACGGTTGATCACCCGCCGGTACAAGTCATTCAGGTCGGAGGTCGCAAAGCGTCCGCCTTCCAGCTGGACCATTGGCCGCAGATCCGGTGGGATGACCGGGATCGTGTCCATGACCATCCAGGCCGGGTCATTACCGGATTCCAAGAAGGCATCCAGAATGTCCAACCGGCGGATCGCACGGGTCCGCTTTTGGCCCTGAGCCGACTTCAGGTCTTCCTTCAGTTCAGCAACTTCCTTCGGGAGGTCGACTTTCTGCAGGAGTTCCTTGACGGCTTCGGCGCCCATTTTAGCGTCAAAGGTCGCGCCGTACTCGTCGCGCTTTTCGCGGTAATCACGCTCAGACAGCAACTGCTTTTTTTTCAAGCGGTGTGTCGCCGGGGTCGATCACAACGTAAGACGCAAAGTAGATTACTTCTTCAAGGGCCCGTGGGGACATGTCCAAAACCAGACCCATCCGGCTTGGGATGCCCTTGAAGTACCAAATGTGGGAAACCGGAGCGGCCAGTTCAATGTGGCCCATCCGTTCACGACGCACTTTAGAGCGTGTCACCTCGACACCACACCGGTCGCAAACGATTCCCTTATACCGGATCCGCTTGTACTTCCCGCAGGCACATTCCCAGTCTTTGGTTGGCCCGAAGATGCGTTCATCAAACAGCCCATCCCGCTCTGGCTTCAGCGTCCGGTAGTTGATGGTTTCGGGTTTTTTAACTTCCCCGTACGACCAACTGCGGATTTTGTCAGGCGAGGCTAAGCCGATTTGCATACTTTCAAACTTGTTGACATCAATCAAAGGGCTAACCTCCTATTTCTTAGTTTCGCCGGAAGTCGGCTGGTCGGTCGCAGCGTTTGCGGCGTCCTTGGCCTTCTTCTCTTCTTGCTCCTGCGCAAACTTGGCGAGGGCATCGACTGAGACAACATCGTCATCGTCGTCGTCCATATCACGCAGCTCAATTTCGTTCTTGTCCTGATCGAGGACCTTCATGTCCAGACCCAGCGCTTGCAGTTCCTTGACCAGCACCCGGAATGACTCCGGCACACCAGGCTGCGGGATCTGCTCGCCCTTAACAATGGCTTCGTAGGTCTTGACCCGGCCCACCACGTCATCGGACTTGTAAGTCAGGATCTCCTGCAGGGTGTAAGCAGCCCCGTAAGCTTCAAGAGCCCAAACTTCCATTTCCCCGAACCGCTGGCCACCAAACTGGGCTTTGCCGCCCAGTGGCTGCTGCGTAACCAAGGAGTAAGGCCCAATGGAACGGGCATGGATCTTATCGTCAACCATGTGGGCCAACTTCAGGTAGTACATGACGCCGACCGAGACCCGGTTTTCAAACGGCTCACCGGTGCGGCCATCGTACAGGATGGACTTGCCGTCTGACGCCATGCCGGCTTCCTTGACGGTTGCCCACAGGTCGTCATCGTTCGCCCCGTCAAAGACTGGACTGGCAATGTGAATACCCAAGTTGCGCGCCGCCATCCCCAAGTGGAGTTCGAGCACCTGCCCGATGTTCATACGGGAAGGCACACCCATTGGTGACAGCAGAATATCGACCGGCGTGCCATCTGGCAAGTACGGCATGTCCTCTTCAGGCACAACGACCGAAACAGTCCCTTTGTTCCCGTGACGACCAGACATCTTGTCACCGACCTGAATCTTCCGCTTCTGCGTGATGTAGACGCGGACCATCATGTTCACACCAGGGGACAGCTCATCGCCCGCCTCGCGGGTGAAGATGCGGACGTCTTGAATGATACCGCCGCCGCCATGAGGAACCCGCAGTGAGGTGTCACGCACTTCACGCGCCTTTTCACCGAAAATGGCGTGCAGCAGCCGTTCCTCAGCGGAAAGTTCAGTGACCCCTTTAGGCGTGACTTTGCCGACCAGAATGTCGCCGTCGCGCACTTCGGCCCCGATGCGAACGATCCCGAATTCATCGAGGTCCTTCAGGGCGTCTTCGCCGACGTTCGGGATTTCACGCGTGATTTCTTCAGGCCCAAGCTTGGTGTCGCGGGCTTCGGATTCGTACTCCTCAATGTGGATCGAGGTGTAGGCATCATCCTTGACCAACTTCTCGGACAGCACGATCGCGTCTTCGTAGTTGTACATGTTCCAAGTCATGAAGGCGATGACTGGGTTCTGGCCCAAAGCCAGTTCCCCGTTTTCCATAGCTGGGCCGTCGGCGATGATCTCGTCTTCGTCGACCTTGTCACCCAGGCGCACGATCGGCCGCTGGTTGTAGTTCTTGCCGGCGTTCGAACGCTGGAACTTCATGAGTTTGTAAGTATCTTGAGCACCGTCTTCGCGACGGACCTTGATGACCTTGGCATCCACGTACTCAACGGTGCCGGCGTGCTCAGCAAGCACGGCGATCCCAGAGTCATGGGCAGCCTTGTATTCCATCCCGGTCCCAATGAGTGGCGCGTGCGGGTTGATCAACGGCACGGCCTGACGCTGCATGTTGGCACCCATCAGCGCACGGTTCGAGTCATCGTTTTCCAAGAACGGAATGCAGGCCGTCGCAACCGCGACAACTTGCTTAGGCGAAACGTCCATGTAGTCGATGTGGTCAGCGGTGGTTTCAATGTTGACATCCTTGGACCGCGCCAGGATCGCGTCTTCGGCAAACGAGCCGTCGTCGTTCAGCTTGGCGTTGGCTTGGGCGACAACATAGTTATCTTCCTCGTCAGCAGTCAGGTAGTCGATTTTGTCCGTGACCTTATGCGTATCCCAGGACACACGGCGGTAAGGGGTCTCGATGAACCCGTACTTGTTGACCACCGCGTAAGACGCCAGACTATTGATCAGCGATGTTCGGGCCTTCAGGCGTTTCAATTGGGCACATGCGGCCGTAATGCGTGTAGTGCACGTCACGCACTTCATAGCCGGCACGGTCACGCGTCAAACCACCAGGCCCAAGGGCGGACAGGCGGCGCTTATGCGTCAGCTCGCCCAGTGGGTTCGTTTGGTCCATGAACTGAGACAGTTGCGAACTGCCAAAGAATTCCTTGACCGAAGCAACCACTGGCCGGATGTTGATCAACTGCTGCGGCGTGACCGTCGCGGCGTCTTGAATGGACATCCGCTCGCGAACGACCCGTTCCATCCGCGACAAGCCAATGCGGAACTGGTTCTGCAGCAGCTCACCCACGGAACGGATCCGCCGGTTGCCCAAGTGATCGATGTCGTCAGTTGAGCCAATGCCTTCCTGCAGGTTCAGGAAGTAGTTCATCGACGCAATGACGTCGGCTGGCATCAAGTGCTTAGCCTTGGGGTCGATGTGACCGTTGCCGATTAACTTGACCTCTTTTTCAGGGTTGACCTTAGAAAAGACCTTGACGACCTGCACGGTCATTGGATCGGTGACGACCCCTTGGTCGGAAGGCTGGTAGGTGACGGTCTTGAAATCGTCACGGTCCAAGTACCCGCCCAACGTATCCATCACATGGCGGTCGATTTTGTCGCCCTTTTGCGCGATGACTTCACCGGTGTCCGGATCAGCCAGCGTTTCCGCCAGGGTCTGGCCAAGCAGCCGGGTCTTCAGGCTCAGCTTCTTATTGACCTTGTAGCGGCCAACAAAGGCCATGTCGTAGCGCTTCGGATCAAAGAAGCGGGCGTACAGCAAGGACCGTGAAGAATCGGCAGTCTTCGGCTCGCCTGGGCGTAGCCGTTCATATATATCTTTCAACGACTCGTCAGTACGCGAATCGTCGGTGTTCTTATGAACATCCTTTTCCAGTGTCAGCATCAGGGAGTCGTTGTCGCCAAAGATATCGAGGATATCCTGGTCAGCGCCAAAGCCCAGTGCGCGCACCAGTTCCGTCATTGGGATCTTACGGGTGCGATCGATTCGCACATACGCCAGATCCTTGGCGTCGGTTTCGTATTCAAGCCAGGCGCCACGGTTAGGAATCACCGTCGCCCCGTAGGTGACACGCGAGTTCTTGTCGGTCGCGCTGTTGTAATAAACACCAGGGCTACGAACCAACTGCGAAACGATGACCCGTTCAGCACCGTTAATAATAAACGTGCCCTGCTTGGTCATCAGCGGAAAGTCGCCAAAGAATACGTCTTGGCTCTTGATTTCGCCAGTTTCGTGGTTCGTCAAGCGCAAGGTGACGTGCAGTGGTGCGGAATAGTTGGCGTCATGCTGACGCGCTTCATCAACGGTATATTTCGGTTCAAGCAACTGGTAATCAACATATTCAAGCGACAATTTGCCCTGGAAATCTTCGATTGGCATGATGTCATCGAACATTTCCTTGAGGCCTTCGTCGAGGAACCATTGATAGGAGTTGGTCTGAATCTCGATCAAGTTAGGCAGATCGAGAACTTCTTTAATGCGGGAATAGGAACGGCGAGTGCGGTGTTTGCCGTAATTCACTAAGTGTCCTGCCAAATTATTCACCCCTCATTGGATTTTTCGGCCATCTTGATTGTAAATTTAATGTAACGATTGTTAAATTAAGAATACAGTCGGTGGTTAGCGGACGTTTTGAGCAAAAAAAACGAAAAGCAGGAGGCGCTTGGCACCCAAACTACTTTTACGTTTTTATGTGTTGCGACGGACAATAGATCGCCGCAACTGATGTCCTAGCCGAAATGCAATTGCACTAATGATACCTCGCCTAGGAATGTTTGTCAATGCCACCAGCTGGACTGGAGCTAGGCGTGAACGGGCTCTTTCTTGGCCTGCACCGGCTGCTGCCCCTTCTTAATGTGAAAAGTCAGCTTGCCTTTGCGCGCCCCAATCGTTATCGTGTCGCCCGCACCGGCCTGACCAGTCAGCAGGAGTTCAGAGAGCTGATCTTCAACGTCACGCTGCAAAGCCCGGCGAATTGGGCGGGCACCATACTCAGGATCAAAGCCGGCCTTCGCGACCGCATTGATCCCTGCCGCTGTGATCTTGACCGTGATGTCCTGATCACTCAGGCGATGCAGGACCTGCTTGGTCATGATCTTCACGATTTCATGCAGCTCTTTTTCCGTCAAACTGTGGAACACAACAGTTTCATCGATTCGGTTCAGGAACTCTGGCCGGAACGCCTTCTTCAACTCTTCCAGCATCCGCGACTGCATCGACTTGAAGTCTTGAGTCGGACTTCCTTTGCCAAACCCAACCGCCTTGTCATCACGAAGCGAGGTGGCCCCAATGTTGGACGTCATGATCAAAATGGTGTTACGGAAGTCGACGCGGCGACCCTTTGAGTCGGTCAGGAAGCCGTCATCCAAGACCTGCAGCAGGATGTTGAAGACATCGGGATGGGCCTTTTCCACTTCATCAAGCAGCACAACCGAGTAAGGCTTGTTGCGAACCTGTTCGGTCAACTGACCGCCCTCATCGTAACCAACATACCCCGGTGCCGCACCAATCAGCCGACTCGTGCTGTACTTTTCCATGTACTCAGACATGTCGACCCGAATCATGGCGTCTTCAGACCCAAACATCGCCTCGGCCAGTGCCTTGGCCAGCTCAGTCTTGCCGACCCCGGTAGGCCCCAGGAACATGAACGAACCAATTGGCCGCGTTGGGTCCTTCAACCCACTGCGGGCCCGGCGAATCGCTCGAGCAACGGCTGAAACCGCCTCGTCTTGCCCAACCACACGCTCGTGCAGCACCTTTTCAAGGTTGATCAACCGTTCGGATTCCTTCTTCTGCAACTGGGTCACGGGCACCCCGGTCCACTGCGAAACCACTTCCGCAACGTCTTCCGGGCCGACCTTCACATCGGTCCGCACGCCGTTGGCATCGACCGGTTCAGGCGCCGCGTCAATCTTGGTCCGCAGCTTCTGTTCCTTTTCCCGAATTGTTGCCGCCGTTTCAAAGTCCTGGTGCATAATCGCATCATCTTGGCTTTGACGGTTTCTTTCAGCTGCTTTTGCAGTTTGTCCGCTTTCGTCGGCCGATCAGCCTCGTCCAGCCGCACCTTGGCCGCACTTTCATCCATCAGGTCAATAGCCTTATCAGGCAGAAAGCGCCCAGAAATATAACGACTCGACAGAGAGACTGCCTCATGGAGTGCCTCATCAGTGATGGTGACCCCGTGGTGCGCCTCATAGCGCGGCCGCAATCCCTTAAGAATCTCTTCGGCCTCCGCCTCGCTCGGCTCCTCAACGGTGATTGTGGCAAACCGCCGCTCCAGCGCTGCGTCCTTTTCAATGTACTTCTGGTACTCGTCCAGGGTCGTCGCACCAATCAGCTGCAACTCGCCACGCGCCAGGGACGGCTTCAGGATGTTGCTGGCATCAATTGCCCCTTCAGCGCCACCGGCACCAATCAAGGTGTGAAGTTCGTCCACGAACAAAATGACGTTCCCGTCTTGGTAGATTTCGTCGATCACCTTTTTGAGGCGGTCTTCAAACTCGCCGCGGTACTTGGTGCCTGCAACCAAAGAACCCATGTCCAGCGCCATCAAGCGCTTATTTTTCATGTCGTCAGGCACTTCCCCCGCGACAATCTTCTCGGCAAAGCCCTCGGCGATGGCCGTTTTACCAACGCCGGGTTCACCAATCAGGACCGGATTGTTCTTCGTGCGCCGCGCCAAAATCTGGATTAGTCGGCGCACTTCCTTGTCCCGGCCGACAACCGGATCCATCCGATTTTCACGCGCCAACTGGGTCAAGTCGCGCGCCAAACCATCCACGTTGGGGTCCCTTGGCTGGCTGGCCGGCCACCGCGCTGGGCACCAGCAGCGCCGCGATGCTTCGCCGCCGCGTCGGAAATCCCCATTTTTTCAGGACCAACTGACGGGTCTTAGACAGACTCAAATCAAGATCCTGCAAAATGCGGGCTGCCAGAATGTCATCCTCGCGAAGCAGGCCTAACAAGATGTGTTCAGTACCGATTTTCAGCGCGCCCAGCCGCTTGGCCTCATCGCCCGCATAACTGAGAATCTCCTTACCCTTCGGTGAGTATGGGAGGTAGGCATCCTTGCTTTGGCTACCCTCGTCGACTGTCCCATAGCCAGTGAAGCGCTCAATTTCATCATGAATATCCTGTTCGGAAATGCCGAGCTGACGCAGGGTCTTGCCGGCAATGCCTTCCTGTTCCATCACGAGCGCCATGAGCAAGTGCTCCGTACCCACAGCATGGTGGTGGAAGTACTTGGCTTGTTCCTGTGCAATCATCAGTACATTTTTTTGCACTCGGGGTAAATAAGTTGTCCATAAGCACGCTCCCTTTTATAACGTCATATTTGCTCAGCAAACATTAAAAACAAATTAATTGGGTTCTATCTTTCATACCGCAAACTGTCGAGAAAAGCAAGTAGCAGTCGTGATCGAAGCTCATCTTCGGCCTCTCGATCCCCCATGTTCAGGGTCTGGTGACTCAGCACCGCGAGCATCATATTACCCGCCTGACGATCGATCAGAGCGGCGTCGTACAGCTGCTGGATCAGTGCTTGGCCATCCCGCTCCCGGAGCGCCTGGGGAATATTCTCGGCCATGAGCGAGATCAGATCCTGGTCATCGCGCAAGTGGACCTTGAGTATGCGAATATACCCACCGCCGCCGCGCTTGCTTTCAACCACGTAGCCGCGCTGCGGGGTGAACCGGGTTTTGATCACGTAATTGATTTGCGACGGCACGCAATTGAAGTGCTGGGCGATCTCCGCACGACTGATCTCGACCTGCCGAGATGAATCGAGCATGGCCTTTAAATAGTGTTCGATCACATCGGAAATATTCTGTCCTTGCATTCGCTTCACCCTTTTTGACTTTGACTAATCTTGACCTTAATTATACTGATTCTGGGGAAAAATACCAGCACTCTTCACCTAGATCACCAACTGCGCGCCGCCCAACCGCAAAAATGAGGCACAAAAAAAGCTGATGTCCAAAGACATCAGCTCTTGATCGGGAAAACAAGATTCGAACTTGCGACCCCTACGTCCCGAACGTAGTGCTCTACCAAGCTGAGCTATTTCCCGATGAAGCGGAAGACGGGATTCGAACCCGCGACCTCCACCATGGCAAGGTGGCGTTCTACCACTGAACTACTTCCGCAATGTGTCACTCCGGAAAAACCGGAATGCACCCAGTAGGAGTCGAACCTACAACCTTCTGATTCGTAGTCAGACACTCTATCCAATTGCGCTATGGGTGCATATGATGCAATGCCGAGAGTCGGGTTCGAACCGACACGGTAATCACTTACCGCAGGATTTTAAGTCCTGTGCGTCTACCAGTTTCGCCATCCCGGCAGCTCGTGAAAGCGGAAGACGGGATTCGAACCCGCGACCTCCACCATGGCAAGGTGGCGTTCTACCACTGAACTACTTCCGCAAACTGGTAAGATGCCGACTAGAGGGTTCGAACCTCCGACCCCCTGTTTACAAGACAGGTGCTCTGCCAGCTGAGCTAAGTCGGCGTAATGCGGGTGAAGGGACTCGAACCCCCACGGTAATTAACCACTAGAACCTAAATCTAGCGCGTCTGCCAGTTCCGCCACACCCGCAGATGAAGAAACTAATGGAAATGAGCCGTGACAGGCTCGAACTGTCGACCCTCTGATTAAAAGTCAGATGCTCTACCAACTGAGCTAACGGCTC
>NZ_BBAJ01000070.1 GCF_001311195.1 Lacticaseibacillus camelliae DSM 22697 = JCM 13995 | reverse complement strand
CCTGGCCGCGGTGCTGCAGCGTGTGCAGGCCCAGGTGGGTGATGTCCACCGCGTTCGGGTCGCCCCACACGCCGAAGACGCCGCACTCCTCGTTCAAGCTCTTTACTTCAGCAGGCATGGCAAGCTCTCCTCCCAAATCGTCTGCAAGGCGCTGATCGGCGCTTCAATGCGGCCATCCGCGGCCGCAATCGCCAGCTGGTCGCCACCCGTCGTGCCAAGCAGCGTTGCCGTGTCACCGGCGAGCGTCTCAAATGCAGACTGCTGGGCCGTCGGAATCGTCACTAGGAAGCGACTTTGCGTTTCGCTGAACAGCTGCGCGGCCGGCAGCGCCAGCTTGACCTGCGCCCCGATGCCGGTATGGAAGGTCATCTCAGCCAACGCCACGGCTAAGCCCCCGTCGCTGATGTCATGTGCCGCCGAGACCAAGTGCTGGCGGATCGCCGAAAGGACCACCTGCTGAACGTGTTGTTCCAGCTTGAGGTCCAGTGGCATCAAGTTTCCGGCCACCGTGCCGGTTTCGACTTGCTGCAGCAAACTGCCGTTAAAATCGGCGACCGTGTCGCCCAGCAGGTAGATCAACTCACCGGCCGTCTTGAAGCGCGGCGTGGTGATGGTCGTCAGGTCCTCGATCAGGCCCACCATCCCGATCATCGGGGTCGGATCGATGGCCTCCCCGTTGGTTTCATTGTAAAGCGACACGTTGCCGGAAATCACCGGCGTGTTCAGCGCCTTGGTCGCGGCAACAATGCCTTTGGCCGACTCCTGCAGGCTGTAAAATTGCTCGGGTTTCGTCGGGTCACCGTAGTTGAGGCAATCCGTGATGCCGATCGGCTCCGCGCCAGTTGCGACCAGGTTGCGCGCCGCCTCGGCCACGGTGATGGCCCCGCCAACTTCGGGATCAAGCGCCAGGTAGCGGCCGTTGGAATCCGTCGTCATGGCCAGTGCCCGGTGCGTGCCGCGCACCCGAATCACCGCGGCATCCCCGCCTGGCCCTTCGATCGTGTTGGTTTGCACCTGGGCATCATAGCGGCGATACAGACTGGTTTTATCCGCGACGTTGGGATCGGCCAACAGCTTTTTCAGAGTTGCCTCTGGGTCTGTCACGGCTGGCACAAAGTCGGTCGCGGGGTGCACGAGCCGCTGTGGTTTCACCCCTTGCTGGTAATACACCGGCGCGTCGTCGGTCAACAGGCTCACAGGCACGTCGCACACGGTTTCGCCGTGCTGCAGGAGCGTGTAACGCCCGTCGTCGGTCACGTGGCCGATGACCACCGCATCCAGGTCGTACTGCTTGAACACGGCGCTGACTTCCGCCTCGCGCCCGGCCTTGACGCACAGCATCATGCGCTCCTGCGACTCGGACAGCATGATCTCAAACGGTGTCATGTTCGGCTCGCGCTGCGGCACCAGGTCCAAATCGAGCACCATGCCGTAACCCGCCTTGTCCGCCATTTCGACGGTGGAAGACACCAGTCCCGCCGCGCCCATGTCCTGCATGCCCACCAGCGCTTCTTGGTGGTCGCGCGTCACTTCGAGGCAGGCGTCGACGAGCAGCTTTTCCATGAACGGATCGCCGACTTGGACGGCGGAGCGGTTGGCTTCTTCCTCGGTCGAAAACTCGGCCGACGCAAAGCTGGCGCCGTTGATCCCGTCCCGTCCGGTTTTGGCCCCGACGTACAGCAGGCTGTTGCCGGTGCCGGCCGCCTTGCCGCGCTGGATCGCGCTTTCGTCCATGACCCCGACGCACATCGCGTTGACCAGGGGATTCTGCGCGTAGGTCGGCGCAAACCTGGTCTCGCCGCCGACCGTTGGAATGCCGATCGCGTTGCCGTAGTCGCCGATGCCGGCCACGACCTGATCGATCAGCTGCTTGGTGTGCGCATTGTCAGGATACCCAAAGGCCAGCGAGTCCAGGATGGCGACCGGTTTGGCCCCGATAGAAAAAATGTCGCGGATGATGCCGCCCACGCCGGTCGCCGCCCCTTGGTAAGGTTCGACGGCACTGGGATGGTTGTGGCTTTCAGCCTTGAACACGACCGCCTTGCCTTCACCAATGGCGATAACGCCGGCGCCTTCGCCAGGGCCCATCAACACGCGGTCATTTTTGGTCCAAAAGGTTTTCAGCACCGGCTTGCTGTACTTGTAGGCGCAGTGCTCACTCCACATACCAGAGGCAAGCCCAATTTCAGTCAGGTTCGGCAGCCGGCCCAGCTTTTCGGCGAACCGGTCGTACTCGGCATCGGTCAAACCCCACTGCCGGTAAGGCTTTTCCGTTTTAATCTGCGCCGGACTCAGCTCAGTTTGCAGCATACGCACCCTCCTTGGTCGCCTGGACCAGCGATTCAAACACCCCTAGGCCATCCGTCCCGAAAATTAGCTCCTCGACGGCGCGCTCCGGGTGCGGCATCATCCCCAGAACGTTGCCGGCCGCGTTCGTCAGGCCGGCGATGTCGTTCAGGCTGCCGTTCGGATTATGGGCGTAGCGGAAGACCACTTGGTGGTTCGCCTCGAGCGCGGCCAGTGTCTGGGGATCGGCATAGTAGTTGCCTTCCCCGTGCGCGATCGGCAGGGTGATGGACTGCCCAGCTTCGTACCGCGAGGAAAAAGCGGTTTCGGCATTGGCCACCACCAGCGGCTCGGGCTCACAGATGAACTGCAGGCTGGTGTTCCACTGGAGTGCGCCCGGCAAAAGGCCCGCTTCGGTCAGAATCTGGAACCCGTTGCAAATGCCGAGCACGTACCCCCCGGCCTGCGCGAACTGTTTCAAGGCCGCCATCACCGGGGCAAACTTGGCGATGGCGCCGGAGCGCAGATAGTCCCCGTAGGAAAAGCCGCCCGGGACCAGCACCAGGTCAAACCCATCAAGCGTGGTCGCCTTGGCGGAAACTTTGACCGCCTCTTCCCCCACGACGTCATTGATGGCGTGCATCAAATCATCGTCGCAGTTGGAGCCGGGAAAGCTGATCACTGCCGCCTTCATTCCGCCACCGCCAATTCTTCGACCGTGAACTTAAAAGTCTCCGTGTTGACATTGGCCAGCATTTCGTCGCAGATGCGCGCAACTTGCTGCTCGGCTTCCGCCTGACTGGCCGCGCTCAGGGTCAGCTCGAAGTACTTGCCAACCAGGACGTGGCTCACGTTATCGTCGCCCAGGCGGGTCAGGGTGTTTTGAATCACTTGTGCCTTGGGGTCCAAGACGCTGGGTTTGTAGTTGACAAAAATTTTGGCTTTAAACATGAGCGACTCCTTTCAAACGATCGAGGACGACTTGGTAAACCGGGGTCAGCGGCCCAGCATCCTTGCGGAACACATCCTTGTCCAGCGACTTGCCGGTGGCTTCGTCCACCAGCCGCATGTTATCCGGTGACAGCTCATCCGCAAGGACCAGCGTGCCATTGGCCAGACGGCCGAACTCCAGCTTGAAGTCGACCAGCGCGATGCCAATGCCGGCAAACCGCTTTTGAAGTAGCGCGTTCACGCGGTCTGCCAACTCGTGGATCGCGGCCAAAGTGGCGGTATCCGCATACCCCAGGGCCTTGATCTGCTCGTCGTTAATAAACGGGTCGTCCAGCGCGTCCGACTTGTAGTAGAACTCGTGAACCGCAGGGGTCAGCTTCATCAGGTGCGCCGTGTGGAATTTGCGTTCAAAACTGCCAGAGGCCAGGTTGCGTACCACTGCCTCGAGCGGGATCATTTCGCACTGCCGCACCAGCATCGTGTGGTCGTCCAGATCCTTGATAAAGTGAGTCGGGATTCCTGCAGCGGTCAGCTCCTCAAACAGCAGCCCGGAGATTTGGCGGTTCAACGCGCCTTTGCCCTGGATCTGCACCTTGCGCTTACCGTTCAGTGCGGTCGCCTGGTCCTTGTAGGTCACCCACAGCACACCCGGGGTGTCCGTTAAAAACATGTCTTTGGCTTTTCCGGAATACAGCAGTTCAGTTTTTTTTCCATATTCATCCTCCAATTGAATTGACCCCATCAGATCCTTCGTGTCCCCTGCCAGCACGGTCAGGTGCCCATCTTGCGACCGGGGCGCGCCTCCGCCTTACCATAGTCGTGCAGATGCCATTCCGGGTGCTGCGGCCACGCGGCCTTAGCGCATTCCAAATCGGCCCCCAGGAGATTGCGCATCACGGCGCATTCCTGCAGTCGCACCTGGGGAATTGGCAGACCGCAGATGCTGAGAATGTGGGCCTGGAACTGTGAAAAGTTGCAGGCCTCAATCGTGTAATGCCCAGAGTTGTGCGGCCGCGGTGCCAGCTCGTTGACCAGCACGCCGGATTTGCCGGCGAACAGTTCAATGCCCAGCACCCCACGCAGGTCCAGCGCAGTGGCAATTTTAGTGGCCAGCGCATCAATTTGGTACTGCTCGGCCTTCGCCAGGTCCGGTGCCGGGGCAATAGTCACATGTAAAATGTGATCCTTGTGGCGATTCTCGACGACGGGAAAACAGCGAACCCGGTCCCGGCCATCACGCGTCACCATCAAAGACAACTCACGGTCAAACGGCACGCGCGCCTCGAGGATGCACGGCCCCTTGGCCGCGAGAGCCTGAGCGGCTGGTAAATCAAGGTCGCTGTTAATGTCCTGCTGCCCGTGGCCGTCGTAGCCCCCAGTCGTGGTTTTCAGGATCGCCGGGACCCCGACTACATGAATCGCCGGGATCAGCGCCGCTGGGTCTGGCACTGCGGCGAACTCCGCTGTCGGCACGCCGTGATCGCGCAGGAACGTTTTTTCCTTCACCCGATCGCGCGTGATGGCCAAAAGCGCTGTGCCCTGCGGCAGCGCCGCCTGCTTGCTGGCCTCTTGCAGCGCCGCCAGATCCACATTTTCAAATTCGTAAGTCAGCACGTCGGCACGCCGGGCCAGCTCATCCAGCGCCGCGTGATCGTCGTAGTCGGCCTGCAGCTGGAAGTCTGCAACTTGACCAGCCGGAGCGTGCGGCGTCGGATCAAGCACGCCCACCGTGTAGCCCATCGCCTTGGCCGCTTGGGCCAGCATGCGACCCAGCTGGCCGCCGCCAACAATGCCGATCGTCGCCGGGGGCAGGATTGGCTTAATCATTCAGCGCCGCCTCGCTTTCGATCGACTGCTGCGTCTGGGCCTGACGGTATGCTGCCAGGCGTCTCGCCACTGCCTCATCCGGATGGCCAGCATCGCCGCGGCCAGCAGCGCCGCATTTTTCGCCCCAGCCTCGCCAATGGCCATGGTCGCCACCGGAATCCCGGCCGGCATTTGGACAATCGAGAGAAGCGAGTCGATTCCGTTCAATGTTCGGGTTTTAATCGGTACCCCAATGACGGGCACGGTCGTGTTGGCGGCCAGCATGCCAGGCAAGTGGGCCGCCCCACCGGCCCCCGCGATGATCACGTCAATTCCCTGGTCACGCGCCGAAGCGGCAAACTGCTGCAATTGCTGCGGCATGCGGTGCGCCGAGATCACGTGCTTAACAAGCGGAATCTTAAGCTGCTCTAGCAGTGCCGCCGCCTGCCTCATCGTTGGCCAATCCGAAGCCGATCCCATCACTACTGCAACTGTCACGAATCGTCACCTGCTTTCGTATTTGCTTTGAGTGTAGCACGGCTCGGCCCTCGGCTCAACAGTTTTTAGGAACAAAGTTAGCGTTATCTCATTTTATTGTTCGTGTTCTACTTGGGCATAAAAAACCGCAAGCCTCGCTTGCGGTAAATTTATGCGCTGAACTTATTCAGCGTGCTGTTCGTAATTGACGACGGCGCCGATCAGGTTGGCCGCATCCGTGTACTGGCAGATCTTGATCACCGGCCGCTGCGTCGCGATCTCGATTTTCTTGAAGACGCCGTCCATGTGGCGCTCGATGCCGGGAATCAGGGCCGGATTGCGGGACACCCCGCCGCCCAGCAGAAACATCTCCGGATCATAGCTGTACTGCAGATTGAAAATGACCTCGGCCAGCGCCTCAAAGAACCCTTCGACCTCTTCGTGGGCGACGCGATCACCGGCGGTTGCCGCGGTAAACAGCGCCTCGCCGGTAATTTGCTTGCCAGTGCGCTTTTCATAGTTCTTCACCCGCTCAACAACGGTCGCCTGCGCTGAGACGCCCTTACCATTTTGCAGCATGAACCCGAACTCGCCGCCCAACAGGTGCGCACCGTGTTCAACGTGGCCGTTGGCGATCAGCGCACCGCCGACTCCAGTGCCCAAAACGAGCATGGCCACCCGCTGCTTGCCCTTTGCTGCACCGCTTTTGACCTCAGCAAGCGCCGCACAGTTGGCGTCGTTTTCAAACGCCAAGGGCAGGCCGAAACGCTTTTCTAGCTCGGGCTTAATGGGAAAGTTGTGGATGTACGGCAGCGCACTCATGCCCTCGATGACCCCAGTTTCCTGATTGACCGCCCCGGGGCTGGAAATCGCCACCCCGACCAGCGGGTGGTCGGCCTTCATTTTCGTCACCGTGTTGGCCAGCAGCCCGTAAAACTGGGCCAGCGTCTTCGGCGTGGGTGCGGCCGTGCGGTCCTGCAACGCTTGTCCGTCCCAGCGCGCAAATTTAATGGTCGTCCCACCGATATCGATCACAGCTAATTCCATTTTGCCATCTCCAAGCATTTATTTGTCTACACAAATTAGTCTAGAGGTTGGTGTATCCGCTGTCAAACGCCAGCGGCAAGCCAGGCAAAATAAAAGCGCCCCAGCCGAAGCCGGGACGCGTTCATTTCGAGCGGATTAGTTCTTTTCAGTGAATTCCTTAACCAGCTTGATGTTGTCTTCGTTGGTCACGGACTCGGTCGTGGCCCGTTCCGCCAAAGTCTTCAGGTAACTAGCCGAAAGACCTTTCATCTGGCTGCGAACGCGCAGGATCGAGGTGGCAGACATCGAGAACTCATCGAGACCCATGCCGACCAGCAGTGGCACCATGATCGGGTCGCCAGCGGCTTCCCCGCACATGCCGGCCCACTTGCCTTCCTTATGCGCCGAATCGATGATGTGCTTAACCAAGCGCAGGATCGATGGGTTGTAAGGCTGGTAGAGGTAGGACACGCGGTCGTTGCCGCGGTCTGCCGCCATGGTGTACTGGATCAGGTCGTTGGTCCCGATGGAGAAGAAGTCTGCGACCTTGGCGAATTGATCCGCCAAGACAGCCGCCGCAGGCACTTCCATCATCATACCGGTTTGGATGTTATCCGCAACCTTCACGCCCGCTTTGACCAGCTTGTCCTTTTCCTCCAAGAAGACCTTCTTAGCCGCCTTGAATTCATTGACCGTGCCGATCATTGGGAACATGATGCGCAAATTGCCAAAGGCTGAAGCCCGCAGCAGTGCGCGCAGCTGAGTGCGGAAAATATCCTGACGATCCAAGCTGATGCGGATGGCCCGATAGCCCAGGAACGGGTTGTCTTCGTGTGGCAGTGGCAGGTATGGCAGCTTCTTGTCGCCGCCGATGTCCATCGTCCGGACAACCACTGGCTTCCCGTCCATCTTCTCGAGGACCGCCTTGTAGGCCTCGAACTGGTCGTCTTCAGTTGGGAGCTCTGAGGAGTCCATGTAAAGGAACTCGGTCCGGTACAGACCAACGGCTTCGGCACCGTTAGCGAGCACCCCGTCCATGTCCTTCGGGGTCCCAATGTTGGCGCCGACTTCGAAGTGCTGACCGTCAGCCGTGACCGTCTTAGCGGTCTTCAGCTGTGCCCATTCGGCCTTCTGCGTGGCAAAATCTTTGGCCGCCTTTTCGGAGGCCTGGATCTGGTCCGCGCTCGGGTCGATGGTCACTTCACCAGTCAAGCCGTTGACGGTGATCATCTGGTCGTTCTTCACGTCCTTGGTGACCGTGTCGGTCCCGACGACCGCCGGGATCTCGAGCGAACGGGCCATGATCGCGCTGTGCGCGGTCCGGCCGCCGATGTCGGTCACAAAGGCTTTCACGTACTGCTTGTTGAGTTGAGCCGTGTCAGACGGCGTCAAGTCATGCGCCACGATGACGACTTCCGAATCGATCAGTGCCGGGTTCGGCAGCGGCCGGTTCAGCAAGTGGGACAGCACCCGCGTCGAAACGTCGCGGATATCCGCTGCACGTTCCTGCATGTAAGTGTTGTCTGTCATGGCCTCAAACGTTTCAATGAAACCGTCAGAAACAGACTTCAGGGCCGTTTCGGCGTTGACCTTATCGTCCTTGATCTGCTTTTCGATCGCACCGATGTATTCCGGGTCAGCCAGCATCGTCATGTGCGCATCGAAGACTTCTGCTTCTTCTTCGCCCAGTGACGCCGCGGCCTTTTTGCGAATGATCTTTAGTTCGTCTGTGCTCTGGTCGAGCGCGGTGTGCAAACGTGCGACCTCTTTGTCTGTATCTTCAATAGTTGACTTCGAAAATGACAGATCGGGTTGCACGAGCAGGTAGGCCTTCGCCGTAGCGACGCCGTCACTTGCCGCGATCCCTTTCAAGTTCTTAGTCATTAGTTAGACAAGCCTTCCTTTTTCATGGTCTCTTCGATGGCAGCAATTGCTTCCTTCTCGTCTGCGCCTTCAGCGGAGATGGTGACATCGGCACCTTGGCCGACACCCAAGCTCATGACGCCCATGATGGACTTCAAGTTAACGCTCTTGCCCTTGTATTCCAAGTTAATGTCAGAGTTGAACTTGCTGGCTGCCTGAACCAAGAGAGTTGCGGGACGGGCGTGGATACCTGTTTCTGCGACAACATTAAATTCACGTTTTTCCATGAGTAATCTGCTCCTTTGTGTATAAACTTTTGCCGAATAGAATTCGCATTCTATTTCTTGTAAACCTTACCATTATTCCGCTTTCAGGACAAGTATTGCGAATGGTTTTATTGCGTCTTGGCGGATTGGTAATGGTACAGAATGGTGCCGCCGCGCTTCGCCTGCCCGACGATTTCCTTGCGACCTGGATAGTTGGTCCACGCCTCGCGAAAAGCGGCAAACGTATCTGGTTCGATCTTGATCTCGGTGATCTTACCAGCGCGCAGATCATCCATCATCTTGACATAATCTGATGCCACATGCTTGCCCCCTTTCTGTGACTATTTTAGACTAGAGATAGGCGCTTGACCAGCTGCGAAACCGCTGTCTTAAGGAATTCACCAAAAAATTAGCACTCTCATGGGTAGAGTGCTTGCATTATATTTTTCGCGGTGTACACTGGAGTCAAGGTCAAAGAAGGTCAAAGCCTTTTTGACTTTTCCGCGCGCATTGCGTGGAAGTGACATAGATAAGAAAGGTTGTGAACAACGGTGCTATGTGAAAATTGCCATCAAAATCCGGCTACCATTCACCTGTATACCAGCGTGAATGGCCAACGCCAAGAGATCAACCTATGCCAGAACTGCTATCAGCAGTTGAAACAACAAGCAGGAGGCAACATGCAACCAACGAATGCAAACAATGATCCGTTCGGCTTCAACAGTCTCGATGACATCTTCCGGGCGATGGCTTCCGGCCAAACCGGCGGGCAACAGCCGCAGGACCAGACGCCGCCCACCCAAAGTGGACGCAATGGCGGCGGCCGCGGCAACCGGCCTGGCCAAGGCGGTAATTCCGTGCTCGGTCAGTTCGGTGTCGACCTGACCGCCAAGGCGAAGAACGGCGAAATCGATCCGGTCATCGGCCGCGATGAAGAAATTGCTCGCGTGATCGAGATCTTGAACCGCCGGACGAAGAATAACCCCGTGCTGATTGGTGAGGCCGGTGTTGGCAAGACCGCCGTGGTCGAGGGCCTGGCCCTCAAGATTGCGAACGGTGACGTACCAACCAAGCTTCAGGACCGGCACGTGATTCAACTCGACGTCGTGTCCCTGGTGCAAGGCACCGGGATCCGCGGCCAGTTTGAACAACGAATGCAACAGCTGATCGACGAGCTCAAGAAGAATCCGAACATCATCCTCTTCATCGACGAGATCCACGAAATCGTCGTGGCTGGGAATGCCGAAGGCGGCATGGACGCCGGCAACATCCTGAAGCCAGCGTTGGCCCGCGGCGAACTGCAACTGGTCGGTGCCACGACCTCGAACGAGTACCGGCAGATTGAAAAAGACTCTGCCTTGCCCGCCGGCTGCAGCCCGTCACCGTCGAAGAGCCGACCCCTGAGGAGACCATCAAGATCCTCAAGGGCATCCAGCCGCGCTACGAAGCCTATCACCACGTCAAGTACACGGACGACGCCATTGAAGCGGCGGTCAACTTGTCCGACCGGTACATCCAGGACCGGTTCCTGCCTGACAAGGCGATCGACCTGCTGGATGAGGCCGGGTCGCGCAAGAACCTGACCATTACCGTGGCCGATCCGCAAACCATCAAGGACAAGATCGCCGAAGCCGAAAAGCAGAAGCAGGCCGCCTTGAAGCAGGAAGACTACGAAAAGGCCGCCTTCTACCGCGATCAGGTCACCAAGCTGGAAAAGATGCAGCAGCAGGACGAAAAGCAGGCTAAGGAAGACACGCCCACCGTCACCGAAAAGGACATGGAGCAAATCGTCGAAAAGATGACCAACATCCCAGTCGGCGAGCTCAAGCAGCAAGAGCAGGAACAGCTCAAGAACCTGGTGCCTGACCTTGAGGCCCATGTCATCGGCCAAAATGAGGCGGTGGAAAAGGTGGCCCGCGCCATTCGCCGCAACCGCATCGGCTTCAACAAGACCGGCCGCCCAATCGGCAGCTTCCTCTTCGTGGGCCCGACCGGAGTCGGCAAGACCGAGCTGGCCAAGCAGCTGGCCAAGGAGCTGTTCGGCTCCGAGCAGAACATGATCCGGTTTGACATGTCCGAGTACATGGAAAAATTCAGCGTGTCCAAGCTCATCGGTTCGCCTCCTGCTATGTCGGCTACGAGGAAGCCGGTCAGCTGACCGAACAAGTCCGCCGCAATCCGTACAGCCTGATTTTGCTGGACGAAATTGAAAAGGCGCACCCAGACGTGATGAACATGTTCCTGCAGATTCTGGACGACGGCCGCCTGACCGACAGTCAGGGCCGCACCGTCTCCTTCAAGGACACGATCATCATCATGACTTCCAACGCCGGCTCGACCGATTCCGAGGCCAACGTCGGCTTCGGCGCGTCGATCAGCGGCACAACCAAGTCCGTCCTGAACCAGCTAGGCAACTACTTCAAGCCGGAATTCCTCAACCGCTTCGACGACATTGTTGAATTCAAGCCGCTGAGCAAGCAGACCCTGATGTCGATCGTTGGCCTGATGATCAACGACACCAACGCCAACATCAAGGACCAAGGCCTGACCATCAAGGTCACCGAACCCGTCAAGGAGAAGCTGGTCGATCTTGGCTACGATCCGGCGATGGGCGCGCGGCCGCTGCGGCGCGTGATCCAGGAGAAAATTGAAGACCGCGTGGCGGACTTCTACCTTGATCACCCGCAGGCCAAGAATCTCGAGGCGCGCATCGAAAAAGGCGAAATCGCCATTGCCGAAAGCAAGCCGGAAAGTCCAGCCGTCAGCAAAAAGTAAGTTTCTGGCACACTAAAGCGGCTAAGCGAGATCACCTCGCCTAGCCGCTTTTTTGCTTACTTGTGAATAATCTTGGAGCCGTACCACGGGTAAAACCAGCTCGTGTAACCGCGCATCAACAAGTCAAACTGGCGGGGCTCAAAGCGCCCGTTGCGCGCCATGGTGTCGTAAGCCACGCCCAGATCCACCACCTGATACGGCTGCAGCACGAACCGTTGCGCTGGTAAAACGCCAGCCGGGCGCGGCGCTGCCGGGCATTTGCCGCT
>NZ_BBAJ01000069.1 GCF_001311195.1 Lacticaseibacillus camelliae DSM 22697 = JCM 13995 | reverse complement strand
TTTGTCGACAGAGGCTTCATTGGTTTAATGTTAGTCTTCAGTATCCATCAGGTACTTGGACGCAAACGCGGCCAGGACCGCACCAACTTCTGGCGCCACAATGTAAAGCCAAAGGTGGGACAGCGCGGAACCGCCGGCAAAGATTGCCGGGCCGATCGAACGGGCCGGGTTCAAGGACGCGCCGGTCAGGTTGACGGAGAAGATGATCAGCAGCATCAGCGTGACCCCAATGGCGAGGCCCGCAAAGTTCCCTGCGCCGTGGTCATTTGAGGTAACGTTCAGGATGACGACCAAGAACAGGAAGGTCGCCAGGGCTTCAACGAAGAACGCCGCACCGACCGACAGCTTCGGGAAGTCGGTTTGTGCCATTTGGTTGCCTGGCAGCTTCAGCGCGTCAACGATGACACGGACGCAGGCGGAAGCCGCGATGGCACCAACGATTTGGGACACGATGTAGACCAGGCCCTCGCCGATCGAGGTGCGCCCGTTGACCATGAACGCAGTGGTGACGGCCGGATTGAAGTGCCCGCCAGTGACGTTGCCGAACGCGTATGCGGAAATCGTGATCGCCAGCCCAAAGCCGATCGCAATGGTCAACGCATCGCCCTTAGCAAACAATACGGCCCCGCTGCCGAGAAAGACCAGCAGGAAGGTCCCCATGAATTCAGAACAGATAGCTTTCAATGTAATTCCTCCAAAAATTTCGACCCTGGGAAAAATCATGATGGCAAGAAACTCAGCGCCGAAGCATTTTTTTAACACAGTTATTATAACATAGCGATGCCTTTGTACAGGCTTTTGAGCCATTTTTAATTGCCAACAATCAGATAGCGGCCAGCCAAGATTTCTCAACCGGACCGCGTCAAAACGCGACGCTGACGCCAGCAAAAAACCGCCAGCGTAAGGAACTCTCCTCACGCTGGCGGCACTGACTTTATTTAAGTTGCTTCTTGATCGTTTTCAAAGTCCGCAAGGCGCGTTTGCGCGTCTTGATGTTCGGGCTGTGCATTTGGCGCCGCGCGGTCGCCGCATCGGGTTTTGCCATGAGAACCTCCATAATTACCAGCTGGCTTTGCGCACGCCAGGGATTTGACCCTTGTGGGCAAGGTCGCGGAAGTTCAAACGGGACAGACCAAACTTGCGCATGTAGGCATGCGGCCGGCCGTCCAAGGTGTCGCGGTTGTGCAAGCGCACCGGACTGGAATCCTTAGGCAATTTCGCCAAACCGGCGTAATCACCCTTGGCCTTTAACTCCTTGCGGCGAGCCGCATACTTCGCTACCAACAGTTCCTGACGTTTTGCTTTTTCAATCTTAGATTTCTTAGCCAAACTCTGGTCTCCTTCTTATTTTTAATTAGCAAATCTATTGTAACACTTTAACGCCGATCCTGGATGGCTTCAAGCGCCTTGTATTGACGCGTCATCCAGCTGATATAGGTCTCGCCGCTTGGCATGGTTTCGGTGACTTTGAGGACCGGTACGCCGGACCGTTTTGCCAGCGCGACCATGTTGCTGACGGTCGGACTTTTGAACTGCGTATTCTGGACGAAAAACTTGATCTTCTTGCCCTTGATTGCCGCCAGCAGGTCGCGGATATCCTTGGGACTGGGATCGGTGCCGTCCTCGTTTGCCTTGGAAAAATGCTCATCCACGACTTTGTAGCCGAGGTAGTGCAATGCATTGTCAAACACTGGCTCGCTGACGGCAACGGCTTCGCCATGCGCCTTCGACCGCGTCTGGTCGATCAGCTTTGTCAGCGGCGTCAACTTTTTGATGTAGGCCTTCGCGTTTTGCTGGTACTCGGCCTTGTGCGCAGGGTCAACTTTGCCGTACCGATCGGCCAGGCGTTCGCCATTTTGATCATCATTTTCGGCTTGTACCAGATGTGCTCGTTCTCGCCGTTGGCCACGCCGACGACCTTGGCCGCTGACACGACCTTGGCATCGGTGTTATTGGCGTCGACCAGTCGCGTCATCCAGCCGTCGTACCCGGCGCCGTTTTCCACGATGACATCGGCCTTGGCGACACTTTTGGCCACGTCGGTCGTCGGATCGTAGTCGTGCGGGTCGACGTCCGGATTATCGATCACCGAGGTCACCGTCCCGTGATTGCCGACGACGGCCTTCGCCACTTCGCCGTAAAAATTGACCGACGCAACCACGGTCAGCTTCTTGCTGCCGCTCGGTGTGGCACTGTGCCCGCTTGAACAGGCGGCCAGGCCGATGCCCATGGCGCCAACCACCAGCGCGGTGAGCCAATGCTTGAATTTCATAAAATGGGTTCCCCCTCGTTTTTGGCTAATCGTAATCGCTACGATTTACATTTAACAGTCTACCGAACGCACGCCTGACTTGTCAAGAAACAGTTGGTCCGAAACCCTGGCACACCGGCATTCATTACGATTTAGTTGGTGCTTAATCGTAACGGTTACTAAAAGCGACAGCTAGAAGAATATCATGCCGGCACTGCCGGGTCAACGAAAAAAAAGGTTTTTGCGACCAGTTAAAAACGCCTCATTCAACCGCACTGAATGAGACGCTATGATGAGCTTCTATACTCATCGTCAACTCGCTGAATCGGCTGAAAAATCACCCACCAGCTGGTCGATCACACCGCGCGCCGGCACGAATTGTAGGTGCGCCGGCCGGCTAGCGGCCCACTGTTCGGCGGTATACAGCCCCGTCCGCTGCTGCAAGGCCGCGGCATCCAGCCCCTGCGCATCGGCCCACGCCCACAACCTGCTGGCGCGATCCTGCATGGCCCGATTGATCGTCACACTTAACGCCGTCTCCCAAATCTGAAGCAACAGGATGCCGAACAGGAATGGCAAGTGCCCGGACAGGATGACGAACACCACCCCACCCAGGATGAGCAGCTCAAACAACATTTGGGCCTGCTGAAACCATTTCACGTTGAACCCGCGGGTGGTGAGCGTCACGGCTCGCCGGCTCGGCAGGCAGCAGATCGCCTCCTCAATCAGAATCAGCGCAACCGTTGCCCAGTTGATCGCCACCATCGCCTGATCACCGACGGCAGCCGGCGTCAAGCGCGAAAGGACGATCAATAGATTCATGATCAGGGAGAGCCAGCCCGGCACCCCCGCGTCACGGAAGCGCCGCATGCCCAGTGTCAATCCCGGCAAGAGGGTCACCGCAAAAACAAGAAAAGCCAGCAACAAAAAAAGTGATGAGTGCGACCACTTGGCCACCGTGCATGGCACCGGTATTCCCGCTTTTCACCGCCGCCAGTGAGCCGAACATAGCAAACACCAGCGCACCGCCGACAATCGCCAGCACCAGCAGCGCCACGAGTTGCCACCACCAAAACTCTTTGCGTGAGCTGCGGCCCGTAAAGTTTCCAGTGTTCGCAAAAAAAAGGCCTTGATCGCGCGCAGTCCGCTGGCACCGTAGTATTGATTGCCCATGCGTATTGCCTCCGTTAACCCCATAAACCAATATCTCGGCACGCCGATTATCGCACGATTAGCAGGCGCTGTCATCAAAAACGTTTCAGGACACGCAAAGGGCACCATTTCTTGCGAAATGGTGTCCCCTGCCACCGTGGTTGCCCCGGTGGCTTTTTATTGCAGGGTTGCCCCTGCCTGCTATCCCCGTTGCGTTGCCGCTTCGGGTCGCTTGATTAAGTTAGGAAAGTGATAGCAGCATCCTGCCATGCGTCCTGAAAGGACCCCACACGTTCAGGTGTGGTCTTCATAGCCAACCGATCGGCGGCTCAGCATGCCGGGTCAACCCATGGCTTGGGTCGGATTGCCCGGTAGTTGGCGAGTGGTGCTGATGAGGTTGTTCCTTCCTCACCCACTCGCCATCCAAAGATAGTATTGCACACAATGTAACCGCTGTCAATATTTTCTTAGCAAAAAGCCAAATTTTTCTCTAGTCAGTTAGCATTGTCTGCCTCTCATTCAAAATACCATCAACAGATATTCAATTTTACCAGCCAATGATGCCTTGCCTGATGAAATATTGACAATAAAGAATGTAGGAATTACATTGGCAGCAGCGTGAGGACTATCCGCACTGCGTAACAGCGTCGCTACAGTCTTCGCCCGCATCATTGTCACTTCTTGAAAGAAGGTCGTGCGTGTATGAGAATTAAGATTCCAACTGATAAAATCGATTCTCATCAGTCTTTAGCTGATCGGCTGCGTTTTAGTGTACTGCCGACAAATTTGAAGTTTGATTCCAAGCAGTACCCTGATTCTTGGCGGATGGTGCTACCCAGGGACCTCTACTATCGAAAGGTAAAACCTGTCGATACCTATTTTTCTACTGCAGGGGTATCAATTTCCGATTCAAAACTAGAATCGCTCAACCTTCCTTACTCACAAATAAAGGAAGTTCAAATCGGCGCTGATGCCGCCAAGATGACATTCGGCGCTGCCTACACCGGAGACTACGCATTCAACTACTTCAACGCGGTCATTGTAATCATGCAAACAAACAATGTGCCCTACTTTTTGACCTTGCCCACCTTCAAATTCGTGCCGTCATTCATCGACTTTTTGAAGGCGCAGCAGGCTGCCGTTAGTGATCCGCTGGGAATTGCAGACCACCTGACCGACATTAACGACTACCTGAAGAAGCAAGCCTCGGCGAAATTGTAACTCACTGAAGAAACTGGACTTCTGACGCTATGACAACAAAGAGGCCTCGCCACATGGGAAAACCGCCAGAGATAAAAGAAATCCCTCAGCACTTGTTGTATAACATGTAGCAGTCGAGAATTGACCCTAATCGCACCACGTTTTAGAATACAGGCGTCTTTAAATGGAGCAAATAGGAAAGGACCCAATATTATGCACATTGGGGTTATATTACTTGGTGTTATCCTAATCATTATTGGCCTTCTTGAATTTGTTGAAGTCAAAAGAACGGTTCACAGAATCCAAACGGAAGGCGGTAAGGACACTTCGTCTTTTATTGGCTATGCCCTTTGGTCTGCTGTCGTCGTGGCCATATTTCTCGCTATTACTGGCGTCGCGGTCATCGTCCTATTCCATTAGCTCATAACCACAATCCTGCTTTGGTCATTAGCATTTTGGATGTGGAATTTTTTTGGTGTGGTACTAGTATCGCCAGAGATCCTTGATTCCTTTCCGGATTTTTTTAAACGTGAGTCGCAAAAAACGCGTCCTGGGCTGAAACTAAACTCAGGGCGCGTGTCATTTTTCCAGATAGTTAAAGATCAAGTGACGCAGTGAAGTGTAGTCTAAGGTTGAATACAGAACATAATCATCGGATGAGAGCCTCGTATGCCGCTCAATAATGGTGTGAATCGCAGGCGCTGGCCCTTCATGTGCGAGAACCAATAATCTTAATGTGGCGTGACCGCTCTCAACTGGTATGCACCGGCAATGTTGTCCTCCGCAAGAAACGCGACCTCAGTGCCTTTAACCAGCTTCTCGTAACCATAGTCATTAATCGCCTTAGCCAGCTCTGGCTCGGTGTCCCCGTTATCAATCTCCTTAATGCCCAAAACGTCGTGAACAGGCAACTGCTGAGGGTGCTCGATTAGATACTTACCGGCGCGGCCACCAGAGACCCGCGTGTAAAAATCAAAATCAGCCCCCACCAGATGCAGGAAGGTCAGGTAAATTGGCGCGGTTTGCGAGAAACTGTACTCTTGCGCCTTAATCCTAGCTAAGAAGACATCCACTGTGGTTGGTGCCAAGGTCATCCAGGGTTTCCCATTACCCTTAATCGTGATTTGATTACCCTCAACGGCTAGCGTAATTCCTGTTGACAATGCGCCGATAACGCTGGTAAAGCTGCCGCGAGCAGGCAAACTCACATCACCATTGATCAGTTGCGTGGTGAATAAAGTCCGCCCGTTCAAAGCCGCGATCCCGTCTTTCGGCAACGTGCGAATTGCCGGTTGTGTCAGTGCTTCTTTCACTTTTTCCATTGTTACAGCCTCCCCCTTCAAGCAAATATCCCGTGTTCAACCCGAATACCCCCAGAGAAGTTAACTCCGGGCGACAACGATTACTACCATTGGTTTTCCCTCTATTCGCCATAAATTATAGACTCGTTAGTTGAAAGTGTAAGTACTTCCAAAGTCGTATTTTTATATTGCCCAACTGGTCGAAAGTACCCTTGCAGCGGCTTGTCTGTAAGTGATTGAGCCTACGTAGCCCCAAGGGTATAATGCAATAAAAGCGCTATCACCATTTTTCAAAGTTGCCCACCGCCTGGGCAGAAAGAGGTCAAGATGAGGATCTACCTGAACAACCAGATGCGTCAGAGCCTGATCGCCGTCTCCCGTTGCGCGCCGATGGAAGTATTGTCGATGCTGCTGTATTACCGCCGCGAAGTCACCCCCATCGCGGAGCGCATGCAAGGTTACACGGATGTAAAAACGCCAGCACCCCAGCCGCTATGTCCGGCCAAAGTTGAGACGATCATTTTTGATTACTTCAGCCTGACCACCCCGGATAAACCCTTCTGCAGGATCACAATTTGGAGTTTGCGGCCAGCAAAAAGTACCTGCTGATGGGCAAAAGCGGCGCCGGTAAGTCCACCTTGATCCGGGCAATTACGCGGGTCAATATCGGCGCGCAAACTGGCCGACTGCTGATCAACGGTGATCCCACCGCTAAGTTTGCCAGCATCAAGCTGGTCACGCAGGCACCGGCGGTCTTCAACGCCAGCCTGGCCGATAACCTGTTCATGGGCCTGCCTGTTGATGATGCCAAGCTCAGACAGCTCATTGACCTGCTGGAACTGGACGAACTCGTGAGACGCTACGGTGAAGACGCCGATTTGGTCGAGGAAGACCTATCCGGCGGCGAAAAACAGCGGCTTGCGCTCGGCCGCGCTTTGCTGACAAAACCTGATGTCCTGTTGCTGGACGAATTCAACTCGGCGCTTGATGCAAGGCTCAGCCAAAAGCTTGAAACATATGTTCTTGGTCTACCATGCATGATTTTTTCGGTCATGCATCACCTAGATCAAACGCTCCTTCCTCGCTACAATGAAATCATCACCCTCCGCGAAGGCCGGGTCGCTGGGGTCAAAGCACCATAGCCGCGCTGCATCTCTTACTTTATCGGACTGTCACTTAGGGGCATTTTTCGCTCAAAGTGACCGTCCGTTTTTTTAATTTTCTGTCATTTATAGTTGACACAATTATAAACGGGAAGTACATTATACATGACATTAAGTCAATTATACATGACAGGAGGCGAGTCCTTGAATCGAGTGCGGCAGTACCGCCAGCTGCAAGGTATTTCGCAGTTGGCATTGGCGCAACAAATTGATGTGGCGCGCCAAACCATTAATCTCATCGAAAACAACAAATACAACCCGTCACTGGACCTGTGCTTAAAACTCGCCTGGGCCCTGAAAACGGACCTGAACACCCTGTTCTGGGAGGAGGAGTCAAAATGAAAAAAAACGTGGATGGACCGCTTCGTGATTTTCTGGTGGGGAATTAAGCAGCCTTACGACGAGCACGCCCGCGCAGAGGTCGGGCGCATCTCAACCATTTCGCTGTTGTTATTGATCATCACAGAATTTTTAGTCCTGATGATTCAGGCCATCTTTAACATTAGTTGGCTGAACGTCGTCGCACTGCTCATCCTACTGATTGCCATGGTTGGCGTGAGCGTAGCAATCAAGAAGGCAGGGCTCACAGCGATTGAAACGACGCGCGCCAACGACGGCAAGCCCTACGTCAAGTGAAGCGAGACGCGGTCCAGTACGGCCTGATCTTCGGCTTCGTCTTTGCCTGTATGAAGATCCTCCTCGACGCCACCGCGGGCGATCCCGTGGAATGGATTTACGCGCTGGTCACGGGCGGCGTGGGCGGCATCATTTATGGCCTCGGGACCTATCAAAACGAAAAGAAGCAGATGCACGTCTTACCAGATGATGAATGATGCTCTAAAGCCAAAACAGGTCAACCCAGTCAGACAAAAACTTGTCTAGCTGAGTTGGCCCGTTTTGATTGCGCGCTGTTCTGCAATGCTGCAGCTTCCATCAGAACTGTGAATAAAGGAAAATTGGATTAGTCGGCGGATCCGCCTTCAGTGAGCTCAGGATATCGTTAAAGTCATTGGCCCACTGACTGAGTCCTAGCTCCGAAAACTGCTTAATGACGTGCTCGCAAGTCGCGATGCCAGTTTCTCGTTTACCCAGTTTGATTTGGACCCAGCCGTTGAAGAACTCGATGGCAAAGACCTGGTTGGCGTTGCGTTTTTCCAGCGAATTCATCATCTTCATCACTTGCACCGCGGCATCCATCTCCTCACGGGCCATCAGGCTGGTCAACGCGGCCACTGCGAGTTGAAGATCAATTTGTTCATGACTGGGACTGCGCTTGAGGACGCGGCTTCGTTTTAGCCCAATTCGCAATAGCCGCACCATCATTTCCGGACCCAACGCCGGGGTAAACGCAATGAATAGATAACATTCATAAACACCCCAATTGTCGACCTGCTGAAGGTAGTGGGTAATTGGTGCCTGAGCTCGGGTCAGGGTTTTGTTATCGATTGGCTTCTGCAAAATCGCGTTCATTGTCTGGTAGAACAGCCAGATGAAGTGATTTTTGCGCGTCGGCTTACTGCGGCATGCGGCCTCGGCACCGGCAATATGGCGATCTAGCTCTGCCCCTACTGAGACATGACTGATATCAAAGAAAAAGGCCATAAAGGGAATGTTAGCCTGCATGCGAGCCAATGGATAATCCTCCAAGGTTTCCGGATCCATTGTCGCCTCGCGCATCCCCAGCAGAAACTCTTCAATCGCCACATTCAGCGCATTCAGCAGCGCGGTGAACCGGCTGACCGTGATGTCACTTTGCCCGCGCTCGAACCGCGAAATAAAACCTTCCGTCAGCCCGGTATCCGCGGCCAGCTCGGCCAGGGTCACGTTCTTGCTTTGCCGCAGCTTCCGAAAATACGGCCCGTATTTTTGCATGCGCTCAGCTCCTTTTGCATATATGCATATTCTGACCGGGACGACCTCTTCTGTCAACTATGCTTGGGCCATCAGAAAAGAGGTCATCCCCATGAAAGAATATCTTGCGAATCACCAGTTCCGCGCACTGGCTAATTCCGATTTTCTCAGCGCCATCGGTTCCGTTCTATTCAACCTAGTCTTCCTGATCTACGCGCAGACGCTGCCGTTCAAAACGCTGGCTCTGTCGCTGGTGTCGATCATCAACCTGCTGCCAACACTGTTCCTGATCCTAAACGGATACTGGGCGGATCACACCGACCCGCGCCGCCGCTTCAAGCTGGTGGTCGGACTGCGCGTCGTGCAAGGCCTGCTGTACGTGGGACTAGCCTTCCTGATCCGCCAGCCGGGCACCCTGCTCATCTTCGGGCTCCTACTGGCCATCAACTTCAGCTCCGACCTGATCGCCAACTTCACCTCCGGCCTGCTGCTGCATTACGAGAAAACATTCATCAAGCAGGACGCGTACGCCAGCGCCATGGGCTTCAGCAGCGGCATTCGCAACGTGATCTCCATGGTCTTCCAAGCGTTCGGCGCGAGCCTGATTCTCATCTTGCACAACAACTTCGCTCTGTTCGGCTTGATCAACGCCATCAGCTTCATGCTTGCCGGCGTCGTGCTCTGGCATGACCGCCACGCCTTTACCCAGGCGGATACCAACGAGCACGCCAAAATGGTCCAGGCCCCGGCCGCACCTGCCGAAAACGTTAAGACCGGGATCTTCCGCGCCTTCGCCTTGCTTTACGAGGAAAAACCCATCTTCGCCATGGTTTTCCTGGCCATGGGCGTGAACACCCTTGGCACCTCAATGGACGGCCTCACCTCAGTCCTCCTAGCTAATACCAAAGCGCTTTGGCTCGGCACTTTTGGGACGACCGTGGCGGCGGTCAACATCGTGGGCGCGCTGTCGATCACCCTGGCGGCACTGTTCATGCATGACGGCTTACAACGCGTTCCGCTGGCCGCCTTGACCGGCATCACGATGGGGTCGCTTCTCATCTTTGCCATCAACATGGTGTGGTGGCAGCAGCCGGCGATCATGCTCGCCAGCATGGTCATCGCAAGTTATCCCATCGGCAAGATCAATCCGCGCTACAGGGCATGATTATGGGTAAGATCGACGACCAGCACTTGGCCGCGACCTCGTCTGTGATCGACACTGCTTCTTTGGTTGGCGCACCGCTGGGTACCGTGATTTTCCTTGGCATCGCAACCTCAGTTCACCGCAAACCGCCTGGATCGTCTTTGGTGGCTGCGCGGCACTCATGGTCATCGCCGCCACACTGTGCGCCGTCAAATGGCCGGACACCGAGGCAGTGGCAGCCTAACTCGTATGCTTTCTCTCTGGGATTCATAAGCCCGGTGGCAGACTTATTTGGTTTGAGCAAAAGTCCTCTGGTTTTGCCTCTGATGATATATATGCTATCATGTTCACATGGAAAAACCTGAATTCAAAAGTGGGGACAATCAATGACAGCCAAAACTACCAAAATTAGTGACATGATCGATGAGAACCTCAAAAATCCAGAATTTAAAGAGGAATATGAAAAGCAGATGGCGTTACTGGAAAGCGCCGCTGCGATTATGCAAGCTCGCGAAGCTGCAGGCGTCACACAGCGTGAGCTGGCGCAGCGCTCTGGCGTCCCACAAGCCACCATCGCCCGCATCGAACGAGGGGCAAACACTAGCGTCGCAACGATGACAAAAATTGCTATGGCGCTAGGGAAAAAAAGTAAAGATTGAAATTGTATAAAACTAATCTTTAGTCATTTAAACAGATAATGTGAGAAGTCCGGTGCCTCAAAAAATCTGACGAGGTTGACCAGTTGGCTGATGATCACGTAGGCGCCGATGATCATTCAGAACATAATTGCCGCGATTGGCCAATATGCGCTTTTTATTGACACTGCTAAACTCAAGTTATATGCTTAGCCCATCAAAAATAAAATCTTCACAAGGAGGCAACCCATGATGACAAACTTTAAGACGGTAACATCGCAAAGTTTAATCGTGACGCGTCGGCTGACGCATAGCCTCCCTGGGAACAAGCTCTAAAGTACTAAACTCCGCCTCTGAAGGACCTTGCAGCAAGCCGACTCGTGTTGGCTTGCTTTTTTGTGCCAAGATTCTTTGGAGGCTTTCATTTGATAAAAACTGATTCAACTGTTCTTCGTGGCCAGGTCTCATTTCAGGCCCAGGACCGTTTTGACTTACTTGTTGACGGTGAGACACTGCCGGCAACGCTCAGCGGCAATTTTCGCCGCACGCTTAAGCAGCAACACACCCAACTGGTGGTCGGCGACTGGGTGAGCGGCACGCTGCAAGCCGGCAGCATGCGCATCACAGCGATGCAGCCGCGCACCAGCCTGCTGACCCGTAGCACGTCGAGCCGTTTTCGCGAGTCCGGCGGCCAGGCCATCGCCGCGAATCTGACCACAGTCGTGATCGTCACCAGCGCCAACCACGACTTCAACCTCGAACGCTTGCGCCGCTACCACGCAATTGCCACGGTCAGCCGCGCCCAGCCGGCATTTTTGATCACAAAAACGGATCTCATAAGCGACGCTGCCTTGGCCAAACTGAACGACCAGCTCACCGCGACCTTCCCAGGAACCTCGGTGTACACGCTCGGCGCTGATCAGGAACCGGCCGTGAAGCTGGCGGAGCTGCTTCAGCGACGCGTGCCTAGCACTCATCGGTTCGTCCGGCGTCGGTAAGTCCACCCTGGTCGGCAAGCTGACCGGCGAGGCCCTGTTCACCAAAACCATCCGGCAAGATGACGCTCACGGCCGCCACGCGACGACCAATCGCCGCCTGTTCGTCCTGCGCACCGGGACGCGGCTCATTGATACCCCGGG
>NZ_BBAJ01000068.1 GCF_001311195.1 Lacticaseibacillus camelliae DSM 22697 = JCM 13995 | reverse complement strand
CCCGGATTAGTACCGCCACCTGGGTTCTTGTCACCACCCGGATTAGTGCCGCCACCTGGGTTCTTGTCACCACCCGGTGTGCCACTGCCATAGTCCTGATACAGGTACAACGTGATGCCATCGGCCCATGGCGTTAATGTGTAATGAATCGGCAGCCCGGGAGTGAAGTTTGCCGCTTCGTAGCCTGTCGGCACGACCGGTGTGTATGTGCTCTTATCACCGACTTTACCAGTCAGCATTTCGGTCTTAATGACCTGATCTGGGGCACCGAACTCACCGTGCACCACGTAAGTGACCTGTAACTCGTCGGCTGTTGTGCTGTAGGTGACAGTGACCTGATCATTTTTAAGATCCGAAACGTTCTTGATTGCCTGCGCGCCGAGCCCTTGTTGCGTGACCACAGCGACGTCGGGTGTGTAACCAGGAATTTCTGGTGAAATCACTTCGGCGTAACCACCTTGTGGGGTGGCCACCGAGATGCCCATGACTTGGTCGGTCACAATGTTCCATGTCACACGCTGCGTCTTTGGCGCCGGTGTCTTCTCAGAATCACCACCGACAACATACGTAATCGTCCGCGTCGTCGTCGCTGTGGTATGGGTAACGTTGTGTGTGATATGAACAATCAAATCATCCGTCTCATCAGGAGTCAGCGTGTAAGTAAGGGTAGATGCTTGGTTCTTGGCCAATACATAGCCGCCTGCTGGCACGTTGACCTGGTAATCACCGGTACCGCCGGTGACACCATTCACGTGATCCGTGGTAACCGTTTCGCCGGTCACGTCATCGACGTAGGTCACCTTCAGGGTCGCAGAAGCTGGATGGTAGGTCACCGTGGTGGTCACATCCGTTGGTGTCTGCGTCATGGTCGTTAAGGCAATCGTCGGTGTCTCAGTCTGGTCAGGCGTATAGCCTGGAATCGAAGGCGAGTTAACACCTGCAACGATGTTGGCAGCTGGAACGTAGCTCGTTTTGCCCGTTGCTTCATCAGTCGTTGCGGTCCAATCAACAGAGTGAGCCACTGAGTTTGGCAGCAATGAACTTGGCAGGCCGGCGTAGTTGACTGTGTAAGTCGTTGTGACTGTCGCAGTCTTCTTGGCGTGAACCAAGTGAATCGTAACATCCGGATTATCTGTTGCTTTGAAGGTATACGAACCGGTTGCCGCCTGACCTGGTGCTAAGGTGTAACCTGCCGGGACGGTTGCCGCCCAGTTCGTGCTGGTGCCGGTGCGACCGGCCAACGTGCCGCTGGTGCCGACCTGCGCTTCGTTGTTGTCATCATCAACGTACTGAACATGAATTTGCTGCATGTCAGGCTGATAGGTTACGACAACTTTGGTGTTTTTAAGGTCAGCCTTGGTCCCGGTGCTAATTGCGACCGCTGGAATCACCGTTTGATCAGGTGTGTAGCCTGCAACGGTTGGGCTTGTGACTGCGTCGTAGTCGGATTGCGCCGTAGCCAGCGTGCTGCCAGTCACATCGTCAGTGCTGATGTTCCAGAAAACGGTTTGGGTCTTCGGCTGGGCAGCTATACCACCATCAGCAAACTGATAGGTGATCTGGCGCGTCGTCGGAATTACTTCGTGGCTAATCCCGTGAGTGAGATGGACAGTAAAGTTATCCGTATCATCAGGCGTCAGGGTATAGTGGACGGTTGCCGCCTGGTTTTTAGCCAGAACATAGCCACCTTCAGGAACCTTGACGGTGTAATCACCGGTGTCTCCAGTCTTACCATCGACCTGAGCGGTTGTGACTGTTTGACCAGTCACGTCATCAACGTAAGTAACCGTCAATGTCGCAGCGGCTGGATGGTAGGTCACGACGACCCGAACGTTTTTCAGCTCGCCCTTCGTGCCAGTGCCCAGCTTGACCGCAGGCACATTTATTTGATCAGGCGTGTAGCCTGCAATCGTTGGACTGGTAACAGCCGCGTAACCAGATTGCGCCGTGGCAATGGTGGCACCAGTGACTTCATCAGTGCTGGTGTACTAGAATACCGTTTGATTCTTCGGCTCAGCCGCGGCACTCTTATCCGCGAACTGATAGATAATATGGCGCGTTGTCGGAATTGCCTCGTGGCTAATCCCGTGAGTGAGATGAACGGTGAAATTGTCAGTGTCGTCAGCCTTCAACGTATACCCAACGGTGCCGGTCTGGCCGTTTGACAAAACGTAACCCTTCGGTACTTTGACCGTATAATTTCCAGGGTCTCCGACAAGGCCAGAAACGGTGTCCTCGCTAGTTGGGATTGGCTTATTGGTCACATCATCAATGTAGGTGACCGTCAAACTAGCGGCCTGAGACGTGTAGGTGACGGTCTTAGTGTCATCCACTGGGGCCGTTGCGCTGGCGACTGGCGTATAAGTCGTCTGGTCTTTGTCAGGCTTGTACCCGGCGAGTTCCGGTGTTGGCACAGTGATCGTTGCTTTTTCGACAGGAATATACGACGTCGTTTTCGTGACGAGGTCCGTGACCTTCTGCCAAGAAATCGGTGTGACCTTATCAGGCGGTAGAATTGCCGCCGGGGCCCCAGTGTAGGTCGTGGTCGTGGTTGTCGTCACGAAGACAGTCGTTTTCTTATGTACCAGATGAACCGTGAAATCATCGCTGTCATCAGTGGTCAGGTTGTAGTTGACCGTCGCGCCCTGACCTTCCGCTAGTTCATAATTTTCTGGCACAATCACGGTGTAGGTCCCGGAATCACCCTCATCACCGTCGATTGTCGTTTTTGTGCCTTCAGGTAAAGGCACTGTGCCACTTGGGTCATCATCGTCGACGTAGGTCACATTCAAACTTGCGGTCCGAATTAATTCATACTGGACAAAATCACCATCGTCTTTATTGGTGACTGTGTCGCCAAATGCGAGCGTGCCGTCTGCTTTACTACTGTCGACAATGTGAACTGATTCTGGAATCAGCGCATAACCATCCGGAATCGCAGCCTGATCATCCGCCGATAATTTATCTTGGGTCTTCGGATAGTCATTAGTCAGCTTGTCCACGTTGTCATTCAGCGTCTTATCCAAATCAGTGAAATCGACGAATTGGTCATGACCCGCGTCATCCACATAGTGCGCACGCGCGTGAATCGTTGAGGTCCCAGTGATTGCCAAAGAGGCCATTTGATCAGTTTTCTGAATGGACAGCTTTGCTTTAGGCATATAGAAACCACTAGCAAGATAGCCGGTCCGACCACCCTGATCAATCAAATCGGGAATCGTGCCATTGAAAATAAACCGCCCTGTTGCCGCCTTTGAAGGCATGTTGGGAATCTTCACGATTACGGAACGAATCTTGGACCAATCAGTGACCTGTTCAGCAGGCACATACCCAGTTAAATCTACGGAGGTGCTGCCAGCAGTCAGCGTAGCAGGCTGCGTAGCGTAGAGCACAGTCGCCGTCAGCGGGTGGACCTGGCCGTCACTCGTGGTAAAGTCTTTCGGAACCGTAATCGCCCCAGTCAGGTTAAAGGTATACTGTGACCCACTTGCATCGCCAATGGTTGGAATGTTTGTCACAACGGTCAGATCGCTTAGCGCCTCATTGGTGTTGACCAGGTTCGTGAAGAATTTCAACTGAGAAGTGGAACTCTTGTCGGCTGTGGCATGGCTAACTGGCACAATGTCATCGCCTTGCGCCAAGGTACTTTCGTAGGTCGTTGTTGCTTGGTCAATGGTCAATTTGCCATTTCCGTTGCTAATACCCATCACGACCGCATCCGCGTGACCGCCGGCCAAGGCCGGATCTGGTACAGGGGTCGTTTGCATCAACGCGGTATTTGGTGAGTAGATGTATGCCGCGTATGGATAAGTACCAGGCAGTGCGTCCGCATTATTCCGCACGTTCACCACATTATTACTCGTGGTAGCGACGCCAAGGTCGACCGACTCGCCAGTACCGGTGTAATCGATTGTCACAATCACTCGGCCGTCGGGGGCTAAGGATTGGGTAACCTTTGCGTCTTGAGTCCCAGTGATACTCTCAACTGCAGTCGCACTAGGTAAAACATAGTAAATAATGGGTTCGAATATTTTGTTGGTGGTCTGCCCAAAATTACCATTACTACCATATATATCAAACTGCATGCCGACATCGCCAGGCTTGGAGCTAGGAAAATACGGATATATCTTGGCAGACGAAACTGGCGTTGACACCTTTTGATCAACTTGTGAGACTGCGAAATCTGCGGTGCCTGGTGCAGCCAGCGTAATCTTGCTGGTCAGCACATCCCCATTTTGAACTGAGCTGCCATCATCATACTTTGAGGCTAATGTGCCATAGACTTGAAAGCTGCCATCGGAATACTTGCCATCGGATGATGCCCCAGGTACCAGGATATTCGGGGTAAAGACAATCGACCGAATTGCGCTTGCTGCTTGTGGCTTTACGGTGCCGCCAGCCGCAACGGTACCAGTCTCCGTCGTGCCGTCTGCCAATGTCATCGTGTACGCATATTCTGTCGTGCCTGGTAAGTAACGATGTTTAGCATTCCCGGAAACTGGGACTGAGACAGACGTCGCATCAAGCCCGTCAGGAATATCTAACGTGATTTTGGCATCAGTTGTCGCTGACGGCGATTGATAGTTGAAAGTAAAGCTGTCCAGAACTGACGGGTCATTGGTCGGATCACTATCTAGAACTAGCTGCTTCTCCGCGTGTGAGTTATTGCCAAAAGAGCTGACCGCGGTTGCCACCGTTGGCGTGCTGTCTGTGCCAAGAATGGTTTCCGTCCAAGCGGCATCAGCCGTGAAGGTCTTGGTCGTGCCGTTGTCGTCAGTTTTCTGAGTCACAACGGCCGGTCCAGCGGCAGTCAAGGTTTGATCCGTGGCTTGCTGCGTTGTGTCGAACTGCCCGACCAATTTGTATCCAGGCACATTGTTCCAGTTCTGGGCGCCCTTGCCCTTGGGAACCGTAATGATGATATCCTTACCAGTCCCACCTGGCTGAGTAATGGTGGTGGTATCACCAGAGTTTAGCGTGACCTGATTCAATGCCGCCGTGGCCGCCTCGTCAAGCGTGAACCCCGCTGGCACAGGAATGGTAATTGTCGTCCCATAGTTGACCGCAGAGTTCACCGCAGCCGAAGCATCGATGTCATCCCGAACGCCAGTATTTTCATTGACTGCGAAAGTATAAACGTATTGGGTGCTTGGCAGCACTGCCTTGACCGGGTTCGTGGTCGGATCTGTCCGCGTCGGTGCTTTGACCCGTGCTGTCGGGTTAACTGTCACTTCAAGGTTTTGACTGCCTTGGTCCACGCCATCGATTGCGTAGCTGACTTTGACGATGGAGGTCCCGACGTCACTAATGGGGCTGGCTTGTCCGAGCCCGTTAGGATTCAGAACATAAGTCAGCGTTTGGACAGTCGTCCCTGGCACGGACATCGTGAAATGATTAGTCACCGTCTGCGTACCGTCAGCATTTGGCGCCTTGGTCGTTGTCCCAACCGCTGCCGCCAGTGAGTTATAGCCTTGAAAGGCAAGCACAGAAGAATTAGCCGGCAGGGTAATGGTGAAATCATCGCCGGCTTCAGCATCCGTCATCGTGTATGTAATGGTTAGCTTACTCAGACCTGAGCCATAACCGACCTTGGGAGATGACAAAGTGACCTTTGCAGAAGCATTGGTTGCTGCGACCCCCGCGGTAGCCGTCACCTTCTGCGGCACATTATTGGTTTGATATGCCTCGGCGGTCTTGGTTTTAGCGGCATCGACTTCGGCTGGTGTGGCATCACCGAGGTTCGTGGTCTGCTCAGACTGTGGCTGATCTGACTGCGTCGCTGGTGTCGCCTTCGGGGTCTCAGCAGAGGCAGTTTTGGCCACTGGCGGCTGCACTGTAGCTGTCTTGGCAGTTTGGGCCACTGGCGGCTGCGCTGCAGTCGCTTGGCAGGTTGGACCGCGGCTGCTGACGCTGCGTCCGGTTGCGTCTGAGATGGCGCAGCAATCGTCAGCGTCCCTGCAGTGATCTGATTTGCCGTAATGGTCATTGCTGGATTAGCCGCTTGCAGTGCCGCCAGTCCTTGTGCGCTCAGCGTGACCGTGTACTGATCAGTCTGACCCGCAACCGGGACACAGGTGAAGTCGCCAGCCACCCACGTTGGTGCCTTCACGCCGGCCGCAAGCTGGACATCATAAGTGTCCCCGTTCTGACTGGCTGCAGTTTTACTCTGAACGGTGGCGATCGTCAGCGCCGACGCTTGAATCGTTGGCTTGGCTACGTCCGCGTGCACGGCGGCCGGCTTGGTCATCATCACGGTACCGGCAAACAGCAAGGAAATCCCAGCAAGTGCCCATTGCTTACCATCCTTGTACAGCTTGTAATGCCGTTTCTCTTCGGTCATGTCGGCAGATAACCGCTTTAACAAATGCTTATCCTCCATGATTGATTACTCCTTATCAATTTGAATTAAGCTACAAGAAACATCCTTATACACGATATATGATAACGCATTTTCCACTTAAAAGCGCAGTTTAGAACAGTATTCGCCAACAAGCATATAGCGTGGAGATTGTTTTTCCTCTAGTCGCAGCAGCCGTGTTAGCGCTGTCTAGATTAGAAAAAGCGAATTAAATAATTTGACAAAGATTCTTTACAAAAGTTGACTTTCTGTTTTAATCCCCATGTGTCGGGTTTTGTACACTTGGGGTCACACCTGATCCAGATTATAGCTAGGAGACAACCCCCCGCTTTTGAGTGACAAAAAAACAGTACTGCTGGGGCCAATTAGGAGAGAATTTTAAGCCGAATAATAAAAAGAACCGTTCCTCTCGTCAGAGGAGCGGTTCACATCATCACCAGCTGCCGCCAAAGCCCCCGCCACCGGAGGCACCACCACCGCCGCCGGCGCCAAAGCCGCCACCACTGGAAGTTGGTGCGCTGGCATGGACGTAATTGGCAGTCACCCACACCGGCATGCCGGACACGCCGGTCTGCTCGATTTCTGGGTCGCGCTGATGCTTTAAGATGACAGACCAGAGTTTGGTCAGTTTGTCATCGCTCAGTGAGGCATCCTCGGGCGTGACATGGGCAAAGAATTCCTGCCACACGTGACTGGCCTCTTCGGGCTTCGCGTCGCTGAAACGGATCCACTTTTCGAAGCGGTCCTGGTAAGCCCCAACCTTACGCTGCTCAGCGTCGGTGTGCCCTTAATCGTCGTAAGCGCCGGCAGTCGCCCTGGCCGTTCAGTCTCGTCAGTCAGTACTGTAGCCAGACTGGACGCGGTGGCCAGCTCAGCTGCCGGCCACTTGTCGTCAGTCATGCGGTCGTCTTGCACCTTGTAGTAGTAATACGGCAGCGGCCCGAGCTGCGGCGCGGCCGCCAGCCACTTAATGTAATCACGGCGGATCAGCTTTGCGAAGGCGGCGGTCAAGGCCATCTGCCGGCTAAACAATTGCCAGCCCCCACCAGGCACCTTGTTCGGGTCGATGACGATGCCGGCTTCGTGCAGCTGCTGCAGGATGGGAAAAGTGTCCGGCTGACCGGCCAGCGTCCGGCCAATCCAGTTGCGCAGCAGGAAGAACCGCGCCGCCATGCCCACCATCATCAAAACGCACGCCCAGACGATGGCGACGGTGATGGCATTCTGCAGCCGCTCGTGCGCCTGGTGCCGGCCAATATCGGCCGGGGTGTAAATGGCGCTTTGGTGCCGCTGGACGCGGCGAACGGTGTTGTTGACAATGGCCGCAATGGCTTGGTCGTACTGGTCAGCGCGCAGCTGATTTTTCACGTGAGCCGTCACGATTTCATCGGCCGAGCCGTCCGGGACCACCGGCTCAAGGCCGTAGCCAACCTCCAGCCAGTAGTGGTGCTCCTTGGGCTCGATGGTGAGCAGCAATCCGTTGTCCCAGTCGGCGTGGCCAAAGCCGTACTTTTTGAACTGCTCGTTGGCGTAGTCCTGCAAGTCGTCCTCGTCCTTGCCCGACGTGACGATGACCGCGATCTGCGGCTTGCCCTTGATCTTCTGAAAAGCGCGGTAGTTCGCGGTGTACAAAGCCTGCTGCGTGTGCGCACCAATGACCCCTTGCGGATCGCGGTACCACTCCTGCGTCTGCTGAATCTGCTTGTCAGTCAGCCCCGCCGCCTGCACCGGGTGCCCGATCCCCAGCATCAGTGCTAGGCCCAGCACCAGACTGAGCCAAAGTCCCCATTTTTTTCATGATGATATCCTCCGTTGATAACTACAGTCTACTGCGGCAGATCACGGGCGGCCACCAACTTTAGGCCGAAAAAATGCCCACCTTCTCAGGTAGGCACTGATCACACGCGAGGATTACGCCTGGTAACGCGACTCCCCGTTCAGGTAGGTCTCGGCAAGGCTCATATCCGGGTTCAGGACCAGGAAATCGGCATCGCGGCCCGGCAGGATACTGCCACAGGTCTTGTCGATCTTGGCGGACTTAGCTGGGACATAAGCACCCATGTTGACTGCTTCTTCAGGTGTGGCAACGTTCCAATCAACAACGTTCTTGACCGCGTCCTTGAGCTGCAGGATGGAACCTGCCAGGTTGTGGGTGTCGTCCTTCAGCCGCGCGGTCCCATTGGCCACAACGACTGGGAACTCACCCAGCATGTAGTCGCCATCTGGCTGGAGACCGGCGGACATGCAGTCGGTGACCAAGGCAATGTGCTCGGCCGTCTTTTCGCGGACCAGCACGGAAACGACTTCCGGCCGAACGTGGTGCCCATCGGCGATCAGCTCGTCGTCGACGTTCTTCAGGTACATCGCGGCGCCGACCATCCCAGGCGCGCGGTGAGCCAACCCGCTCATCGCGTTGAAGGTGTGGCAGAACATGCTTGCCCCGGCTTCGATGCAGGCCTTGGCCTGTTCGAAGGTCGCGCTGCTGTGGCCCAAGGCAACGACTTTGCCGTCGTCGCCGGCCATGTGGCGGATGAACGGCACGGCGTTGTCGCGCTCAGCGGCCAGGGACATTTTCTGCAGCAGGCCCTTGGCGCTTTGCTGCCACTTATCGTACTCGTCGATGGACGGGTCGCGGAAGTACTTCGGGTTCTGCGCGCCCTTGTGCTCCTCAGTGAAGAACGGGCCTTCAAAATGAATCCCCTTGATCTTGGCACCCTTCTCCTCGCCGGCGTGGTCGCCGATGGTCTTGCAGACATCATTCAACTGGTCAAAGGAGCCGGTCAAAGTCGTCGGCAGCCAAGAGGTGACACCAGTGCGCAGCAGGCCCTCGGACATTTCCTCAAGACCGTTCCAGTCATTGTCCATGACGTCGTGGCCCAGCAGGCCGTGAATATGGGTGTCGACCAGGCCCGGCGCGATCCACTGCTCGCCGTAATCCTTGATCTCACCGGCCGGCTTGTGGCCGTAGCTCGGGATGTACTCGCCGAACTTGCCGTCAGCCGTGACTTCCAGCCAGCCGCCGATCTCGGTGTTGTTCTTCAGGAAAAACTTTGCAGCATGAATGTAGTAGCTCATTGCGTGATCTCCTTAGGTTTGATGTTGAGGGTTATTTCCAATCACCAGTGTAGCACGGTTCGCGGTAGTGGTCTAGGCCAAAAACACGTAAAAAGCCGAGCCCGGCATCCCGCCGCACTCAGCTTATCATCTTGCATTCAGTTTTGCCCAGTCCAAGCTCAGGCCTGCTTGAAGACTTTTTCGTACAACTCCGTAATGGGGTCATCGTTGTTCGTCGCGTCCAGCACCAGCCGGCCGCGTGCTTGACTGCCGGAATGCCATTGGCTACGGCCACGCCCAAGCCGACCTGCTGGAGCATGCTCAGATCGTTGGAGTTGTCGCCCAGCGCGATGATCTCATCCTTGTTGATGCCGATCTGCTCACCGAGCGCGATGGCCGCCTTGCCCTTGTCGATCGCGTCGGGGTTGAACTCGACGTAGCGATTGGACGAATAGGTCACGGTCAAAGGGGCCTTGATGGTGTCTTCGACCTTTTCGTAGAAGCGGCGCCGCACGCCGAAGTCCAGGTGCTGGAAGATCACCTTAGCGATGGGCTGGTCTTTGAACTGGCTGAGGTCCGGCGCCGAGAACTGCTGGAAGTCCACGCCGCGGTTTTCCAAGTAGTCGCGCTCGGGCTCGTTGATGTTGGCCACGTAGACGTGATGAAAGGTGTACACATGCGTGCACAGGTCGCCTTCCGCCACCGCCATGCGGTAAATTTGGTCGGCAATGTCAAAATCCAGCGTGTGCTCCACGAGGATGCGGTTGTCCTTGTTTTCGACGATCGCGCCGCCGTTGTACGAAATCACGTACTGACCGGCCAGGCCCTTAGTGCCGATGGTCGCAAGCAGCGGCTGGACGGACGCAAATCCTCGGCCGGTGTTGGGCACGAACTTCACGCCCTCATCGCGCAGCCTGTGGATCGTCTCGATGTCCCTCGGCGACACCGACCCGTCGTCCCGCAACAGGCTTTCGTCCAAATCGCTCACGATCATCTTATACATGCAACCAGCCCCTCATCTCTTCGTATTACCATTATTGTACCGCACGGTCAGCTGAAAAAAGGCTAAGACTTGGTCACATTTTCTACGCATTTTCCCGGTATATTAATAAATGTAGAAACAAGCCTCCAACCTGTTTCGCCCTTCGCCGGCGGTGCCTCTAACACCGCTGGCTTGTTTTTTTTGTCATTAAAGATTGAATTGACCAAAACAAATTATTCCTAACTTTTTCGTCACATTTTCTTCACATTCCGATATTAGTATGAACAACATAGAAGCGAGCGAACAACTCGTTCCTATCCAAACCCTACTTTTTCATTTTTACTCCTCCAAAGTAAAATTCGGCAGCGTGCTCCCCCAAAGCACGTTGCCATCCCTACCCCAATTAGCCGTCGGCCCCCAACCGGCGGCTTTCTTTTGCCCAAAAACTCGACAAATCATTACAAAGCCTGCCAATCTCCATCACCGATTCTTCACAGATGCCCGGTAATATTAACACCATAGAAACAAGGCAAACTTGCTTCTATCCCATACCCCAATCTTCATACTTAATCCTCCTATTTGAATCTCATTCCCCCAAAGTGAGACTCATCCCCAAATCTTTTGCCGCCAGTCCCCCAACTGGCGGCTTTTTTGGCGCAAAACAAAACCGCAAGCAAAGCGGCTTGCGGCTCATCGAAAACTTAGTCTTGCTTGGCTTCATCCACCAGCTGCTGCTGAAGGTCGGCCAGCTTCTGGGTCACGTAGACGGTGTAGGTGTCCGGGTTGACCAGGCGCTGGGTTTCGATCGGCAGCTCGCTGAGCTTGCCCTTGGCGTAGCGCTGAATTTCAAACACGTCGCTTGGCGCCGGCTGATCCAGCGGCACCGGCGCCGCCAGCGGTTCAGCGTCAAATTCCTTCAGCACGATTCGCTTGGAAGTGAGCAGCGGGTTGCTGTTGACCACGGCCAGCGGCGCTTCCAGCTGTTCGTCCGCCAGCGCGATGACGTCGGCAAACGCCTCGTGGGTGCCCGGCGTGTACAAGCGGTAGGTCTGCTTGATGCCTGGCAGCGTGGTTTTTTCAATCGACGCGGAAACCTTGATCTTCGGCTTCAGGACGCCGTTGGTGCGGGTGGCCGCCAGCTTGTAGACACCGGACAGGACCGGCGAGGACGAGCTGGTGATCATTTTTTCCCCGATGCCGAAGTTGTCCAGCGGCGCGCCTTGGGCCAAAAGCGCCGGGATGACGTTTTCGTCGAGCGCGTTGCTGGCGGTGATCTTCACGTCCTGGAAGCCGGCTGCGTCAAGCATGCGCCGGGCCGCCTTGGCCAGCCGCGCGATGTCGCCGGAGTCAATGCGGATGCCGACCGGCTTGTGCCCCGCCGCCCGCAGTTCCTTAAACACGCTGATGGCGTTCGGCACGCCGGAGTTCAGCACGTCGTAAGTGTCAACGAGCAGTGCCGCATTGTCCGGGTAGTGCTTGGCCCAGGCGCGAAAAGCGTCAAGTTCGCTCGGATAGGCCTCGACCAGCTGTGGGCCATGGTGCCGGCGGCCGGAATGCCAAACATTTTGGCCGCCAGCACGTTCGAGGTCGAGCCCGCGCCGCCGATGATGGCCGCACGCGTGCCGTAA
>NZ_BBAJ01000067.1 GCF_001311195.1 Lacticaseibacillus camelliae DSM 22697 = JCM 13995 | reverse complement strand
AAAATTGAGGTGGTCATTTGTCCTGGCTGCCGATTTTTTTGTTGTTTAATAAGTTTAGCCGTGTCTAACTTTATTTTCTATAATTATTTTCTAGCTTTAATAACCGTTATTCATAGTTCTTGATACGAATACACATTTTAGCAGTCTGGCCTCGGCAGCAAGTTTGTCTAGCACTGCGGGTCAGCGACATTTTAGTTAAGGTCGGTTGTGAGAATCGCCGCACAATGAATCGCGCTTTCAGTCATGCTGATGCGGCCTTAAGCTCAGATGATGATGAATTGGTGTCAAAGGCCGACCATGCGGTTCGTTTTCCTTAGCCGCTGGCAATCGCTCAAGGCAGGATGACCTGTCGTGATTCTGACGCGAGTTCAGATAGCAGCACGTATAGTTGATGGTCTAATTGCTCAGAATCACGATGTCAGCAAGATGCATACTAGACGTCTGCTCATGGATGATTGAAATCCAATGCTTAGATAATTGTAGATAATTACGGAAGACTTATGGCTGCTGAGTTGCTGATGGAGATTCTGAACGGCGATGATGTATAGAAAGTTAAAGCCGTTGTATCGATTGATGAGGTTACGGGTAGTCAATTTGATCGACAATCGAAGACAGACAAGATATTTCGGCCGAGATTTGGCTAAGCGCCCGTCTCTTCGGCTCTCAGGAACAACTTCGTATAATATATATTATGTGAACTAGAATATATCAAAAAGCAAAAGGACTAAATTCACCCCTAAATGTCGTACGCCCCACTGTCCATTTGCCGCTCAGTTAAATGACTGACTATGTCGTTGTGTCTTCAGCAGCAATCATGACATGAGAATTGACTAAACCAAGCGTCGTCGATTTGCTGACAGCTGATCCTTGAACAGGATTGGTATGAAATCAAAGCCTGTTAATTTTTGAACTTCGGTTTTTTCCGAGTGCATGCGAGTTTGTATATCTCGTTCTTCGCGTTTTTGTGAGCCTTGACGTTTATGGCAAACTCGATACCGTGATCACAATCAACGATGGCAAATACTCTGTATACGGTTATTTATCGTTGATTGGTTCAAGTGCTTCAAGTCAGACTGGTTTGTCCTGAACGCTGACTATGTATGATGAATGCCACCACACACAGACAATAGGCAAATGTGCCTGAATTTTTGCAGAATTCCATCAGGCTTCATTTATACCGCGTTCTGCTCACGCAAATGTATATTTCAGAATAGCTGGCGCCCTTTTGTTTTCGACTGCGAATTCACAAATTTCTAGTACAGCTGGTTGGCACACAGAAAAGCCGCAGACTAAACGTCCACGGCTTTTCACGACTCTTAAAAAAATCGATATTAGTATCAGTTTCTCTGCTCTCATTTAATTGGTACGATGCCCCCTGGACTGGTTTGGCGTAGTAATAATGCCTCCAGAGTAACGTATTGCTAGAGTGATGCCAGGCAGGAAATCGTCATCTTCAAGGCAATATCGTGGGACGCTGTGCCGAAATCACGCGGGTTGTGGTTTTCAACGTCAGCAAGCGAGTCGCCTGTGAAGAGAATTTGACCAAACTGAACGCCGCGAAATTCGGCACATGCCGCTAGTGCCGCACTCTCCATTTCAACAACGGTGAATCCGCGCTGAAGCCGGTTTTGCACCTGCTTTCGCGTTTCCCGAAAGAAGCCATCGGTGGTCCAGGTGTTCACAACCTCAAAATTGATGTGCTGCACCGCCAGACTGCTCTGAATCTGTGCAGCAAACTTCGCATCCAATTGAATGATCTCAGCGGCGGGCAGATAATGAAAGGAAGTTCCTTCGTCGCGCAGAGCCGACTGTACAACCAGCATCTTATTTTCCGGCTGGCTGGTCAGCACGCCGCAGGAACCGACTGCGATGATTTGGCGAGCACCGTAAGCAATCAAATACTCCAGCACCTGGGCGGCTGCTGGTGCACCAAGCGGACAGCGGCAAAGCCCGATTCGCTGTCCGTCAATCGTGACGGCGTAAACGGGGAAATTTGCTGAGACAGTTTCGAAAATGCCTAGCTGCTCGCCGTTGTGTGCGGCCGCAAACAGGTTGACCTCTTCATCTTTCAGGATTGGGAATGCCATGCGCGCTGGAAAATGATAACCTTCATCGCGGAAGGGATTGATCACCGCGTCTGGGTTGGCATCATATTTTAGCAGTGATAGATCCATGACTAAACCGCCTCCTCGTGTAGTTATTGAACTAAATGTATCACAAAAACTTAGTCAGTATCTACCATGGAAATGTTTATGAAAAACACGTTTTATGAAATCTCGGCTTTTTGTTGGCACTGAATCAAAAAAAAGTCTTTCCGCAACTTTCCAGTAATGAAAGAGTCACTGGCATATTGCGGAAAGACTTAGCGTTTATTTTAGTGATGATCGATTGTGACTGGCGTACCTTCGGGAATCTTGTCGTAGATCCATTTGGCATCCGGAATGCTCAGCTGCACGCAGCCGTGTGACCCCGCGCGGATTCCTAAGTCGCTGGCCTCTTTAATGTCGTAGTGGCCTTGGGCATCAAATGGTACGGTGTGGAATAGGATCCGGTTCTGGTAAATCGACGTCCAGTAGTTGGCGCCCAACCGCACCGCCGGGCTCGAATTGAAGAAGTGCAACCCGCGCTGACCGATACTGAAGTGACCCTCGGGCGTCCGGCCGTCAATCCCGGTTGACGCATACATCGTGTAAAGAAGCTTGTCGTTGCCACGAATGTAGACGCGCTGACGATCCAGGCGCACTTCCATTGACAAGTGTTGAACGTGATCCAGATTTGGATAAGCGACCGTTTCAGAGGGTTGATGCCAATCGATGGGTTTTCTCATCAAAGATGGTTTCTTGTTTGGATGCGCGGCTGACCGCGCCTTTTTCGCATGTGACCTTTTTTTTAAGAGACGTTCGGGCCACACGTTGCACTCGCTCGTGATGAACGGCCTGCACCTGCTGGCGGCGAAGCGCAGCGGCACCGATTGCGAGCAGCATGACGGCAACCAGTAGCGCGACTAAACCGGCCCAGCGAGGAAAGCGCCGCCGAGTAGAATTTGCTGAATCATTTTGTTTGCGTTGAAGCATTCCCCAAAGGCCCCTTCCCGATTTTAACTCACGATTGTATCTGTGACCTTAGCTGATAACCACTGGCGTTCCGGTCGGAATCGTCTGGTTGACCCACTTGGCGTCGGCAATGCTCAGGCGAATGCAGCCGTGAGAAGCCGGTTCCTTGCCCAGCTTAGCGGCTTCCTTGGGCAGATAATGGCCGTTCACGTCTGTCGGAACGGAATGGAACAGATACCCGGTACCGTAAAAAGCCGTCCAGTAATTCGCGCCCATTTTTTCTGACGGCGTGTAAAAGTGATCGCCGCGAGTGCCGATTTGAAAGTGGCCCTTGGGCGTGCGGTTATCGATCCCGCTTGAGCAATACATTGTGTACGCCTTTTTCCCATTGACCAACACGTACACGCGCTGCTTGGCCACGTTCACGTACATGGCCACCTTGTCGGCACTGGTGATTTTCGGATATGCCACGGTTTCGGATGGCTGGTGCCAATCGATGGGCTTGCGCATCACCGAAGGCGCTGCCGGCTTTGCCGCGGGCTTAGTCTTAGCCGTTTTGGCTGGGACTTTTTTTAACCGGCTTTGCTTGCCGGCTGGTCTTCTCCTGCCGCGGCGTCGATGAGGCGGCTTGCAGGTGGCCAGTCACCTGCACACCCACTGCCAAAACGACGAGAATCGCCACTAGGCCCCATAACCAAGGCTGATAGCGTTTCTTGAGATGCGGAAAATGAACCTGACGCATGTGCGTTCTCCTTTAAAAACCTGAGTATTTTCGGTTACTTATTGTACCATACAATTGCACAGCTCGATATGGTGAACCGGCCTGGACCGGGCCTTCAGCTGAAAAAAAAGGCTCGGTGCTCGTCAGCGTTTGCTGCGAACAATCGAGGACTGCTTCGGCGCCGTACGGCAGGGCTGTGCGCGGATAAGCATGCCCGATATTGACGTTGAACAGCAATGGCAGGTTCCAAGCGGCAGTTTCATCGCGCAAGATCTGCTTATAATCATTGTAATACTGCTCGTCCTGTGGCTTGCCCGCAACGATTGCCGCCACCTGGTCAAAGATGCCGTAAGCCTTTAGGTGCGCCAGCATCAGGCGATAACTGGCGGGTTCAGGCCGTTCCTCGCTGGTTTCAATGAACAGGATTTTGCCCTGCCACTCTGCCCGCTTGGGCATCAGGCCATGATGGCTCGTTCATTGGCAGATAGTCGGCCAGACTTGCTGCAGGTGTTTCACATCGGTTTCGACCCTACTTTTCAGGCTCAGCATCGCGGTGGCGCTGGCGGTCCTTCCTGATGAATAGGATCAGGGCAGACAGCGCGACAAAGGCAATGATCACCGTGATCAACAGCCGGCGATTGCCGCGGATCAACGCGTCACCACCAAACGCGTAAATGGCGGCGACCAAGGTGCTGCCAAGCAAACAAACCAGCACGTGTGAGCGCGCCGACACTCGCAGCCGCACCGAGGCCACATTGACCAGCATGGTGGGAATCATCGGCACCGCGTAGCCAATCAGCAGACCAATTCTGGGGTGCTTCATGCTGACCAAGGCCTTGTACAGCCGGTTGGTCGGTGCCTTATCCCGCCGGTCGGCCAGCAGTTTCAAGACGCCACTTTGGATCAGATTGCCGGCGGTGAGTCCCGCGGCGCTGACCAGAAAGCCCGCCCAGTCGCCGAGGCAGACCCCGGTAAAAATGGCGACCACAGAGGACGGGGCGCGGGAATGCAGCACATCAGCACCAGCAGCCCGAAGAAGAGAATGACCTCCAAAGGCCCGTAGTCGCGGAGACTGGCGATCGCGTTTTCCGCCCGGGTGGTGGTGTCAAGCAGCAGTGAAACGGAACCGCGGTACTGCAGCCACAGACCGTAGCCAATGCCCGCTGCCACTAGCGCCCCAAGGAGCGATAAGGCAATTTTCAGCTGGCGTTTCACGAGACCACCTCCCAGTTGCCCCTAGTTTAACTGAACGCCGCGACTTACGCATGAAAATCCGTCAAAAAAAGACCCGCGAGCGGGTCAGAATCGTTAAAACAGAATGGCAAACGCGGCAAGTTCCTGCGCCGTCGCCTGATCAGGAAACGACATGTAAACCTGCATGCCGCCTTCGTCAACGTCGGCGAAGGCGCCTTCAAGGGTCTCATAGCGACTCGCCAAGGCTGGCAACGTGTATGCCAGCAGGCCATCCAGGAGGCCATGGTCCTGGCCCCAGGCACCGCCGAATTCGAGCGTGTTACCACGCAGATAGGTCAGGCAGTACGCAACCACGTTGTCCCCTTGCGCTAGGGCCAGCGGGGCAGTTGGCTCCAAATCGGTCAGGATGCGCGGCGCCCAGTCGTTATCCGAAAACGGCTTGACCGGGTCGACATCGTGCCGCTTTTGGTAAGTCAGGTAGGCGGTTTGGATCAGCGCGGTGCTTAAGGGTGTGCTTTGCAGCAAATCGCTTTGCGACAGCAGGCGCGTCCCTGGGGTCAAAGACACGGTTGCGGTTTGGGCCGTTTTCAGCACCAGCTTGGGCTTAAACGTCGTCCGGATCCGGCGCAGACCGCGGGAAATTGTCGCCGACCGCAGCGCCGACTGCGTGTCGGTGCTGACTGTCAGGATCCCGCGCTGGCCCGCATTTTTGGCCCGATCAACGACGGGCGTGAGCAGCGCGTCCGCCAGCTCCGCCTGCGGCAATGCCGCGGCTTTGGCCGTGGCCACGGTCACAAACCGCAGCAAATAAGGATGCAGCGGGTTGCGCCAAGTGGTCAGCGCGCCCACCACTTCGCCGTTAGTGCTCAGGAGAGTGGCGCCGTCGCGATGCGCCTTAAACAGCTCACGGTCCTCCGGCGTCCCAGCCACTGCACGGCCGCGTTATCATAAGCAGAATAGTCAAAATTCATGGTTTTGCCTCATTTTTGCGTCTCAGCAGCTCAGTACTAGTTGGCCTGGTGGGCAGCGATGACTTGGTCCAGCACCTGCACGACCCCGAATTCCTCGTTCGTGCCCGTCCGGTAGCTGGCGTACTGTTCCATGCCCGGCGCAAAATTATTGACCAGGTAGCTGTACTTCACGGCCTTGAGCATTTCCGCATCATTGAAATTGTCGCCAAATGCCATCATTTCATCGGTGGTGATGCCCATTTGCTTCCCGATGGCGCGCATGCCGTTGCCCTTGTTGATGCCGGGCATCATGATGTCGATCCAGACCGGGCCGGAGATGGCCGCTGAGAAATTCTGGCCAAACCGCGGTTTGATCACATCGTTAAAGACCGCCTTGGCATCGCCGTTTGGCAGGTAAATCGTGACTTTATCGGCCTCACCGGTCCAGCTGCTCAAGTCCTCGCGGTAGGACAGCTGGTGGTAGAACTCGCGGTAAACTGAGTCGTACTGTTGATCTTTGGTTTGGCCGATTGCCTCGTCGATGCCACAGATCAGCGGCAGACCGTCCGTTTCATCACGAATCACGCGCACCATTTCCTGCACTGTTGCGGTCGGCATCAGGGTTTTGCTGATGATCTGCCCCTGATAGCTGATCACCCCGCCGTTGTCGCAGATCAGTGCCAGCTTTTGGTGGTAGCTGGGAAAAATATCCTGCAGCGTGTACAGCGGCCGGCCGCTGGCAATGCCGAACTGAATGCCAGATGCTCCAGGCGTCCAGCCGGTCCTGAAACCGCGGCGGCAGCACGCTGGCTTCAGTCAGCAGCGTGTGGTCCATGTCGGTGGCGATAAACTTCACGTCTTTCAAACTCATGCGCGGTCTCCTTTAATGAATGCCTCGTAGTAGCTGATGGCGCCAACGCTTTGCGCGGAGGCAATCTTGCCGCTTTTGACGGCGGCCACGACCTCATCCAGCGGCACAAGCTGGCTGGTCACAAACTCGTCCTGGTCAAAGTGCTTCGGGGTGCGCTTTTCCGGATCAATGTGCACCAGCATGAGGTGCACGAGCTCGTCGGTCATGCCTTCGCTGGACCGAATGGCGCACATTTCGGTGATGTCATCGGTGACGTAGCCGGTTTCCTCTTCCAATTCGCGTTTGGCTGCGACCGTCGGATTTTCCCCCGGGTCCATCAAGCCTGCCGGCAGCGCGAAGGACTCCCCGTTGATGCCGACCCGGTATTCCCGGTTGATCAGCACCTGATCGTCCGGTGTGAGCGCCAGCATGGCGACGGCTGGTGCGTGCTTGATCAGGTCGCGCTCAACGCGCAGGCCGTCAGGGGTGTCGATGGTTTGCTGGATCACATCAAAAATGTGGCCGCTGTAAACGGTGCGGGCCGATAGCACGCGGCCCTTCTTTTGGGATGCATGAATAAACATAATTGCCTCGATTATTAACTGATTTATTTGCCGACGCAGGTACGTCAGGCGTCTATTCAATCATACCAAAAACCAGTCGAATAAGCGGCTGGTTTGAGATTACTTCGTGGTGCGGCTAAGGTCCTGGATCCAGGCGACGGCAATGGCCTTTTCCCCCAAGTGGGTGCCAATGACGGGCCCGAAGTACGAAATCTCAAACGGCACCTGCGGGAATTTCTGCTTCAGGTCGGCTTGCCAGGCCATGGCGGCGTCGGGGTCGTTCGCGTGGATGACCCAAGCTTTGACCGGGTAATTGACCTTCGCAAGTTCCGCGGCCAGCAGTTCTTCAACGCGCGAGTAGGCCTTTTTCAGCGAGCGGACCTTCTCAAAGGCGACAATTTTGTGGGAGTCGTCGTCGAAGGTCAGAAGCGGTTTGATCTTCAGCATGCCGCCGATGAACCCCGCTGCGTTGCTCAAACGGCCGCCGCGGACCAGGTTCTGCAGGTCGTTGACGATGAAATACTCACCATGGTTGCCCGCAGCGCATCCAGGGTTTGAATGATTTCGTCTGCCGCTTTGCCGGCCGCCGCCATTTTGGCGGCTGTCAGGACCAGTTCCCCCATTAAAATGACCGTGATCTGCGAATCGTAAACGATCACGTGTGCCGGCTTGAAGTCGGCCACGGCGGCGCGCAGCGTTTCCACAAAGCCGGAAATGGTGCTGGCCAGGTGAATCGAGATGATGGTGTCGTAGCTTCATTCGCCAGGTTTTCGTAGAGTTTCAGCACCTCACCCAGCGGCGGCTGGGACGTGCTGGGAAAGGTCTTGGCGGTGCGTAATTTAGCGTAGTATTCTGCAGTGGTGATGTCCTTGCCTTCATCGTACACATTGCCGTCCAAGATGACGGGAATCGGCACGATTTTGATGTGATTGGCCGCGATTTCCTGCTCGGATAGATAGGCGGTGCTGTCGGTCACGACGGCGATCTTCATTTGCTACACCCACTTTTTCTGAATTTGCTTAGAACAGCATAACATTATCTCTCTTATTTTTGAAGAATAACGCGCGGCTGGCGCTTTGCGTCGGGCCTTGAAAACCGGTAAAATGAGTAGCAGTAATTGACCGGCTGAACGCCGGCAGAAAAGAGGTGCGCGATGTCATTTGACGGTTTATTCACGCATGCGATGAACGCAGAACTGCAGCCCCTGGTGGGCGGCCGGGTCAATAAAATTACCCAGCCTTACAATAATGAAGTCATCATCACGATTCGGGCCAACCGCAAGAATTGGCCGCTGCTCCTGTCGGCGAATCCGCAGTTTGCTCGGGTCCAGATCACCCAGATCCCCTACGAAAACCCGAAGGTGCCAACTAATTTTACCATGACGCTGCGCAAGTACCTGGCCAGTGCCACTTTACAATCCATGACGCAAGTGGCCAACGACCGCGTGCTGCAGCTGGATTTTTCCACCCGCGATGAGCTGGGTGACGATTTGAGCCTCCGCCTGGTGGTCGAGATCATGGCGCGCCACTCGAACATCACGCTGGTCAACCTGAAAACCGGCAAGATCATCGACCTGATCCGCCACGTCGGCCCAGATCAGGACCGCTTCCGCACGCTGCTGCCGGGTGCGCCGTACATTCCCGCTCCGGCGCAGGATAAGGTCGATCCCTTTACCGATGACACCCGCGGCTACCGGGAACTGATGAAGACCAAAGACGTGCCACTTTCGCAACTCCTGCAGCGTCACTACCAAGGGCTGGCCGGCGATTCCGCCAAGGAGTTGGCCGCCCGCCTCAGCGCCGGCGAGCCCGACGCCGCCTGGGACGATTTTTTTTGCGCAGCTTGATCACCCGACGCCGACCATCACGACCGGCACCAAGGTGAATTTCTCCGCCCTGCCCTACCAGACGCATGAAGGCAAGCAGCAGACCTTTAACACGCTGAGCGCAATGCTGGACGCGTTTTACGCGCAGAAGGCCGAGCACGACCGCGTCCGCACGCAGGGCGAGAACCTGATCCGGCCGCTGAAGACGCTGATCGAGCGCGACGAAAAAAAGCAGAAGAAGCTGAAGCAGACACTGAAGGACACCGAAAAAGCGGACGACTACCGCATCCGCGGTGAGATCCTCACGACCTACTTGGCCCAGGTCAAGCGCGGCGACACCAGCGTCACCCTGCCGAATTTCTACGACGACATGAAGCCGCTGAAAATCAGTCTGTCCAACCAGCTGTCACCGTCAAAAAAAACGCGCAGAAGTATTTTTCCCGCTACCAGAAGCTGCGCAACGCCGTGGCCTACGTCAACGAGCAAATGAAGCAGAACCAAAGCGAGCTGGATTACCTGACCGGGATCATGGCGCAGATCGAAATCGCCAGCCCTAAAGACCTCGATGATATTCGCACCGAGCTGCAGGACGGCGGCTACCTCAAAGTCCACAAGCAAGGCAAGAAGGCGCCAAAGCACAAGATTGCCAAGCCCGAGGAGTTCTACGCCTCGGATGGCACCAAGATCTGGGTCGGCAAGAACAACCTGCAAAACGACCAGCTCACCCTGCACAAGGCGGCCAAAACGGATATTTGGCTGCACGCCAAGGACGTCCCGTTCCCACGTCATCATCGATGCCGCCAAACCCAGTGACAAGACCCTCATGGAGGCCGCGATGCTCGCCGCCTACTTTTCCAAGAGTCGCGCTTCGGCGAATGTCCAGGTCGACTGGATCGAGGTCAAGAAGATCCGCAAGCCTAACGGGGCCAAGCCGGGGTTTGTGGTCTATGAAGCCAGCGCACCGTCGTGGTGACCCCGGACGAGGCCGTTGTCGAGCGGCTCCGGCGCCAGCCCACGATGTAAAAGCAGTTACAAAAAGCGGCACCCCAGAGCAAATCTGAGGTGCCGCTTTGGCGTTGCTGGTGGTTAATCGAGGGTCTTAAGTTTGCCGCGGAAGTCGTCAATGCTAGTGTAGCCCTTTAGCAGCATGATGTCGCCAAGCTCTTTTTCGATCCGGGTAAAGACTGCCGGCCCTTCGTACCCAAACTGCGTGCCGATCTGCAGCATCGAGGCGCCGCACAAAATGTGTTCAAAAGCGTCGCGGCCGCTCATAATGCCGCCGACACCAATCACGGCGATGTCGGGGTTCAGACGCTGGGCCAAGGCACGCACGTTGGCCAGTGCGGTTGGTTGATACTAGCGCCGCCGATCCCGCCAAAGCCGCCCTTGGGCTTAATCGCCGCCGTTTCGGTCTCGAAATTGACAATCAGGCCGTTGCCGACGCTGTTGATGGTCGTGACGAAACTCAGTGGAAATTGATTGAGAATGTCAGCAATCGTATCAAAGTGCGCCATGTCGAAGTACGGCGGCAGCTTGACGCCCAGCGGCTTCTGGTAAAATTCGAACACGGCTTCCAGGGTTTGCCGGGTGGCCTCAAAATCGTAGCCCGTTTGCGGGTGCCCCGGCACGTTGGGACAAGACAGATTCAGTTCCACAAAGCCTTGGTAGGCCGAGTCGTTAATCTGGTGAAGCATCGCCAGATTGTCATCAAGACTGGTACCAGCCAGCGACAGGAAATTTGTTTTCCCTGGGCGTTTTTGCTCGTCCGCCAGCACGTAGTTAAGGTAATACGCCAGGCCGTTATTGGGTAGACCCATGGAGTTGAAGCTGCCGTGTGGCATGGTGGCCATGCGCGGCGATGGATTCCCCGGGCGCGGCGCTGGGGTAGCACTTTTCGTGACATAGGCGCCGGCATGTGACTGCACCAGCGCGTCTAAATCGCGGCTGGACTGGCAGCGGACACCTGCCGCATTCATCAAGCAGCGGTCAAAGTGGCGACCGGCAATCGTGGTTTCAAGGCTCAGCATACGATACGCTCCTCTTCTTTGGTTGCATCAAGGACAACAAGTCAGGCCTGCCAGTGCGCAGGATCCTTGCGCCAGGCGTGCAGCAGCGCCAGTTCATCCGCATCGATCTGCCCGTGCGCCTGCGCCGTTTGGATCAGCGTGGTGTAATTGGTCAGGGTGACGAACTTGGTCTTGGCTGCTTCAAAATTAGCGGTGAGCGCCGGCAGCTGGTAGCTGAAAATCGCCGCTACGCCGACGACATCCGCCCCTTCCTGCCGGGCCGCGGCTGCCGCCTTAAGGACCGAGCCGCCGGTGCTCAGCAAATCATCGATCAACACCAGCTTAGCGCCGGGGTCCAGCTTTCCTTCGATTTGCCGCCCTTGGCCGTGGTCCTTGGGCTTGCTGCGGACATAGACCAGCGGCAGGTTCAACCGCTCGGCGACCAGCGCCGCGTGCGGGATCCCCGCCGTGGCCACGCCGCCGATCACTTGCACGTCTCGGTACTGCGTTTTGATCAGTGCGGCCAGCCCGTCGCAATGCGCGTGCGCACCGCCGGATACGAGATGGTCAGGCGGTTGTCCGTGTAAATGGGACTATGAATGCCGCTGGCCCAGGTAAACGGTTCTTTTGGCCGCAGGGTGACCGCGCCGATCGTCAACAAGTCGGTTGCAATGGTGGTTTCAATTTCAGACATTTGCGTGCCTCCATTCCTCAGTAATGTGCTGATAAGCCAAGACTGGGTCAGCCGCTTGGGTGATCGGTCTGCCGACCACGATCGCCGAACTGCCCAGCTGTGCCGCTTGACCCGGCGTCGTGATCCTGACCTGGTCCCCTTTTTGACTGCCCGCTGGCCGAATGCCAGGCGTGACGATCAAAAAGTCTGGCCGCGTGATGGCCCGAATCAGGGGTGCTTCCTGGGCACTGGCGACCACCCCGTCGGCCCCAGCCGCCTGCGCCACAGCGGCGAGGTGCTGGACCGAATCCACGACTGGGCCTTCGATTTGCAGCTCTTGGTGCATCATGGTCGCAGACGTTGACGTCAGCTGCGTGATCGCCAGCAGCTTAGGAGCCGGCAG
>NZ_BBAJ01000066.1 GCF_001311195.1 Lacticaseibacillus camelliae DSM 22697 = JCM 13995 | reverse complement strand
AAAATTGAGGTTAAGTTCTTTGGCTCAACTGTCCGAGTTTTGTTGATTGTCCTAGCTCGAACTTGGTATTTCTTAACAATATTATTGATTGCTTGCTTCGAGTATCCCTTAGGCTGGTCCATTATTTTGACGTCTAGCTGACTTAAGAATGCCATTATTGGCCCATTTTCCTGGGCATATAGGAGCATATTGCGCTGCCGTTATTATAGATACCAAACACTTCCAGAACATTTCGAGAGAAAGAATAGCTTCCACCCATCTTTCCTAATCCCAGAAGAAAAACAAGGCTGACAAGAACCTTTGTGATCCGGCTCGGCCAAGATTGAATCACCTTACTTGCACGACGCTCAACCAAAACAATCGCGACCACCACAAGAACTAGTCCGATCAAAACACCCCAAACAACAAGTGGATTAACCAAACTAAGAATTTCCTTAAACGACCCTAACTCGGCCATATCAGACGGAACAACCGGTGTGGCACGACTAATGATTTTAAGTCGGTTGGCAATCGCATACACGAGGCAAAATGCATTAATCGTAATCACGGAAAGCCAGTAACGGTTCGTGAACGCCTCGAGAATCCAGTATGCAGCACCCATAATCAGGACCGTACCAAGAATCTTGAAAGGATAACTTAAGACAACGGTTGAAAAAAATACTGTCTGTCTTGTGAGTCATCAACTCAGTCATCTGCAATGAGGTACTCATTAGCAGCGTTGCAATTGCCTGGGTGACGTAAAACGTTCCGAAAGCCACAATAGGGCGATAATACTCAGACCATATCCGTGAGAATATATCTCCAGCATGATTGCGTAGTAGCCCTAAGGCATCCCAAAAATCGGTATGCCAATATCTGTCGAACCTCTTCCAAAGCTGAAAATGACGAATCAGACTCACGACAACAACTGTCACTATGACAAGAAAGACCGCCACAATTAAAGACGCCACAGGAGCTGCAACCACCCGAAGGCCCCCAGGCAAGAATCGTTTCACACGATTCAAGGTTCCACCAAGATAGTTAGAAAAAGGACTATAAGAAGCTGTAAAAAGTGCAACTAACACAGCGCCTTGGCTAAATGATAGTAACTTTGACTTCTCACCATGTTGCGGACGGAGCCCTGGTAACTTTTCGAGGACTTGAAGCAACCAAATAGCCGGACCGACCGTGAGCGGCGAGAACATTGTAACGAAGCGAATGGAGTTCACCATTGCCATCTGGCGACTCGATAATGCCCAACCCATGAACAACAAGGAGAAAACAGCTATGGCCAGCAACCACAGAGATTTATTCGAAAGCCACTCCGGCCGTCTGGTATGAATTAGAGCAATGCACCCGGCGATGAAAATACCAGTAAACGTGGCACCATTACCAAAATGTAAAATATCCAAGTTAAAGATGATATCGAGTGTTAATAAAATCCAAACTAAAAGACTAAAGCGTTGGTCTGAAGCTCGTTTCTCAATATAGGGCTCTAGAAGAATAAACACAATTAACCCAGAAACCATCGGAAAAGCGTTTCGACTGATCAGAAAAACCGTATTATACAGAGAAGCATGCCACATCTGACTATTTAAAACCAATAGCCCGGTTAGCAGAACAATACCAATCCAAACAGTGGTCAGCCAGACTTTCATTGCAGCTGCTACTGTTTGTCGACGTCGTACAACTAACCCCATGGCCCAAATCAGCTGTCATCGCCAATATCCGGAGTCCGTACGCAGAGAGGACACCTAATGCCCACTTAATGTCCATACCCTTTGTAGAGATAGTGTAAAGCCAAACGCCGTTGTCCCCAAAGGCTATCTGTGAAAAAAATTACAGCGGTCGCAAAAACGATTCCGAGTACTGTAATGGCCAACCTCATTTTTAAAGGCCTATCACTTTTCGATGAATTGCTACTCATAAACGTCACCTGATAATTAAACAAATTTTGCAAACTAAAAGTAATTATAACAGAGTCTCCAAATATTTAAGAATTAACTCCGACAAAAGCAGGACTGTAAATCACATAACACTTTATCCAGTGTTATGTCAGAGTCGGTGAAAGCTAATCGTTCTTCGCTGCTCAAAATTTTTCCTCAATCAGAGGCTAAGATGGGCTGCTAGATGCAGACTAAAACTTTACCGACTTGACCATGATTTTGCTGGCAAAATAGTCAACCAATCAAAACCATAAGCCTCAAAATAAGGTACGTAGTTCATTTGTACTGCAAATGAACTACCGTAATAAGTAAGGCTCAGCTAATCCACTTTCCGCACCGGAGTATGCTTAATAACAATCAAGACCCCCCTTCACTTCAGTTTCGGCTCAGCGTCGCCAGAACTTCTTCAAATCAGATACCGTAGGGAAAAGGCAACGGTTGAACCAACTAACTGGTGGCGTCAAGCAAATCGCGATTGCTAAAATTGTGATAATCATTATGACGCAGAATGAGCTTGGAATTACTTGCTTCAACAGCCCGTCAACGTTCAGCAGATCCTCTAACAAACGCACAATGACGATGTGAAAAGCATATATTTGCATTGTTTTTGCTCCAAGCAAGGTATAAAAGGTATGCCCGTACGGAACAAGCGAAAAGAACGCCAACATCATCACAGTAACAACAAGATAATAACCCAGTCGAATCAAGCCACCCCAGACAGGTACGACAGAGGTCCCATATTTAAAAGACATCCGGTTTGTCAGGAACAGCCATAAAGAACCAAGATGAGGTAGAAGAACCCAAATGGCCGCAAAAGCCAGCGTAAGAATAACTAACCCAACCAGTAACAGCCGCTTGTTCTTAAACTTTTCAGCAAGATCACGGGGATTAGTCAACACCCCAGCATAAAAAAAGGGAAAGAACGCAATGGTTCTAGATAAGGCCATAAAATCGCCAATTTGTGCGATATAGCCTGCAATACAAGCAATCACTATTGAACCGAGTAGGACGTTTCTCCCACTAAATCGCTGAAGAAAAATAGATACTATCTGAGCCAAAAAGAGCGTTAGAAGATACCAAGAACTCCACTTTCCATTAATAAAGAAAATGATTTCCAGGCCTGCGCCAGGGCTGAGAACTGAGTGACAATCAGAAGAACTTTGAGCATCAGATAATATTCAAAATAAAGAAATATTCTCGAATAACGGTGTTCTTTGATGTTTCGCTTAGAAAAAAAGACCGCTAACAAAGATAAAAGCAGGCATATGAAAGACGTAAATAAAAAAAAGCCGACCGCCCCGATAAAGCCGCCACTACTTCCAAATCGATCTATGACATGTCCCAGCACAACAAAACAAATTAAAATGAACTTCACATTATCCCATTTAGCAACTCGTTGACTCATTTCGCACCCTTGAATAATTGACTCGTTAATCTACTACAATAACGATCTAAGCTCTTGAAGAAAAAAATCATTACAATCATTTGCTGATATCATGGCTGATTTTTGAATCCATCTCTCGTTCCTTTTTATAATAGATATGAAATTTTTGCTTCAGGAAAAATCTTACCAACATAGAACCCAATGATTCCAAGAGATAGCAATTGAACCCCACCTAGGAAAAGAGTAATTGCGACCATTGAAGTCCATCTGGCAAATGGCACTCCCAGATGGAAAAACAGACTATGACAAATATCCGCACGAACACTGCACCCAAGCAAGCAACCCGCAACGAGAAAAATAGCATCCAACGAAGCTTTTAAACAAGGCAAAAAAACGTTGCTAGAATGCCCAGAGCGTTTCCAAGCAGACCACAAGCAGGCCAATATTCGAAATTCGAATTATTTAATCGTCTGAATAAACGCTCGAGTGGATCTGGTATCGCCTATCACCAACCAGACCACTTCTGGCTGCTTTGATTCCGGGATAGAGAGCCGAGAACGACTAAAAAAATATCGCTAGTATGTTCGTAAATATACATCAATGTCCGGAGACCTATCAGGGTCTTATCTTCTGAACCAACGTTTCTCCTGCTCTTGATGCGCAACAGTTTTCAACCGGACTTCCACCGCTCTGGCGGCCGGAGGTCCAGTCTGTTGCTTGTTACAACATGGCACTACACTTTATCGCATTTGGCCTCTACACCGGGATGTAAAAAGACCAAGCCGACTCGCGTCAACCTGGTCAGTGAATCACAGCATATACTTCGCGTCGGCCTCATGATCCTCACTTGTAAGAATCTTTGGTCCGTCATTCGTAATAACCAAGGTGTGCTCATACTGGGCGCAGTCAGAGCCATCAGCAGTGACGTAATATTCCCAGTCATCGTTGGGCACCTGCTTAGCTTGATCTTCCAGGTCCCAGTGGTGATCATCGGCTCAATCGTGATGGTCATCCCCGCCTTAAGGCGAAGACCATGGCCCGGTTCACCGTAGTGAGGAACGTTTGGCGCTTCATGCATGGTCGGCTGAATACCATGACCAATCAGCTCACGAACATCGCCATAGCCCATCTCGTCTTCGGTGTAATGCTGAATCGCATAACCGATATCGCCAAGCCGATTACCAACGACTGCTTGGTCAATGCCGAGATACAAGGCTTTCTTAGTGACTTCCATCAACTTTTGACGTTTCGGTGAAATCTTACCAACTGCGTATGTCCAAGCGGAGTCGGACATATAGCCTTGCCAGTTAACTACCGTATCAACGGTGACAATGTCACCATCCTTGAGGTAAAGACCTTACGAGGAACCGAATGCGCAACCTCATCGTTGATGGCGACACAAGTGGCGTACTTATACCCCTCAAACCCCAGCTCAGCAGGAATGGCTCCGTGAGATTCAATGTACTCGCGGCCAACTTTTTCAATTTCCCAGCTTGACACCCCGGGCTTGATGATTTTCTTCACGGCATGATGCATGCCCGCAAGAATCTCCCCAGACTTGGCCATACCTTCAATTTCACGATCAGACTTTAATGTGATCAAAAACTTGCATCTCCCTAATTATTTTACTGATGCGACGTACTTGGCCAAACCATCTTCAAGCGGCGTGTGCGTCATGAAACCTAGTGCGTTAATCTTCGAAGCATCCGCAAACGAATCGTGAATGTCACCGGAGCGCCCTGGCTTGAAACTAGCATTTAATTTCTTGCCCGTCAAACTTTCCAGCTGCTTGGCAACCGTCATTAGACTGGTTTGCTTACCATTGGCAATGTTGAAAACATCATTTCGGGCCGCTGGCGTCTGTAATAAACCACGAATGGCATTGACGACATCACCAACATAAACGAAGTCCCGGGTTTGTGACCCGTCCCCAAAGAAGGAAAATGGTTTATCATTTGTTAGGCAGTCCAGCATAATCGACAGCACCCCACTGTAAGGTGAGGCTGGGTTCTGCTTAGGCCCATAAACGTTGAAGAAACGCGCACAAACCATCGGCATATCATACAGCCGACCATAGTTAATGATAGCCCGCTCAGTCGCATACTTATCAACTGCGTATTGCGTGAGCGGCTGAACCGCCTGATCCTCGCGCTTCGGCATCTCTGGTAGCTGACCATAGACCGCCGCACTGCTTGAAAAGAAGAGCTTTTTGAATGGCAGCTTCTCTCGGCGAAGCGTCTCAATGATGTTCAGATTGGCTTCTTGATTGACCTGATGTGTTTCGTAGGGCCGCTCAACCGAATCGGCCACACTGGCAATTGCAGCAAGTAAAACATAGTAATCAAACTTGTTTTCAATCACCAACTGACTCATGAACTCATGATCCGTAATCGTGTGCTGAATAAAAGTGACACGATCCGACTGCGGAATGTTGTTCACACTGCCCATGGATAAATCATCGACCACTGTGACTGTCGTGTCTGGTGCCTGAAGCAAAAGCTCAACCAGGTTTGAACCAATAAATCCGGCTCCACCTGTGATTAGATAACTAGCCATACGACGCCTCCATCAGTTAGTAAATACTCCATTAGTAATTTTAACACAAACGGCCATCCCTCAACGGTCTGGCCACAAAGCAATATTTTAGCAGACGATCAGGAAGGAAAAATCTTCACTTTAAGAATCCGCAAAATGTCTCTCAGCTATAGAGAAATAGGTGATTACTGCCCTGTACAGAACCTTTATAAGCAGTACTCCGGTAGACTAACCTATGAAAGTCGAGCAAGAAATCTTTCAAAAACACATTAAATCTGCTAGATCATTCTTCAGTACTGACCCGCACACAGAATGTGCTCAGACAGACGACTACTGTTCCTTTAGAAGAAGCATATCTGCTATAATCATTCGGTTAGAATGAGCATATCAAGACAAGCAAAACAATGAAGGGACAATAAATAATGCCAACTGCAAAAATTGTTTACGCCAGCCTAACTGGCAATAATGAAGAAATCGCCGATATCGTGGCGGAAGAGCTTGAGAAGTACGGCTACACCGTTGATGCTACCGAAGTCAGCCAGGCCATGGCTGAGGATTTCAAAGACGCAGAAATCTGTGTCACCGCAACTTATACATACTCTGACGGGGATGAAGGTATCCTGCCAGACGAATCACTAGACTTTTATGATGACTTAAAGGAAACCGATCTTAAAGGCAAGGTTTACGGCTGCTGCGGCAGCGGTGATCACTTCTACGACGATTTTGCGACCGCCGTCGATGACTTTGACAAGGCCTTCGCCCAATCTGGGGCGACTAAGTGCGCTGACAACGTCAAAATCGACCTCTCCCCTGAGGCCGACGACATCAAAGCACTCGAAAAGTTCACCAAGCAACTAGTCGATAAAGCCAAAGAACTGAATGTCTGATTCGCAGATTGAATCAATCTTTGCTAGAAGACAATTAGCTTGTGCGCTGCTGATTCTTCGCGGTACAATGACCACATTAAAGGAGGCACGGTAATATGAGCATTTATGATTACACTGTCACTCTGGAAGACGGCACCAAGTACCCACTAAGCAAGTATCGCGGTCAGCCCATGGTCATTGTTAACACCGCCACGAAATGCGGCTTTGCCCCACAATTCGGCCAACTGGAAGAAATTTACAAGCAGTTTCAAGATCAGGGACTCATCATTCTGGGCTTTCCTTCTGATCAGTTCCACCAGGAAATTGGCGATGGTAAGGCAGCCGCGCAGGCCTGTCGCACCACGTATGGCGTCACCTTCCCAATGCATGAAGTCGGACCGGTTAACGGCGAAGACGCCCAGCCGCTGTTCAAATTTTTGACCGAACAGGCACCAGGCGCTTTAGGCTCAAAGAAAATTAAGTGGAACTTCACCAAGTTCCTAGTCGACCGCGAAGGCAACGTGATTGAACGATTCGCCCCAAAGACGAAACCCAATGACATGCTTCCAGCCATTAAAAAGCTGCTATAAATCACGAAAGGACTCACCCAACTGTCAGTTGCAGTCGAGCAAGTCCTTTTTGCGTTGGCCCGTGGGTGAATCCCACTGCTCAATTTTTACTTAAACAAGTCATCCGTCCGCCGTGCCACCAGTCATCTCGGTTTTTCCGCATGAAATCGTGGACTTTCCCCTTACTACTCTTAGGGTGCCCGCCGTAGTACTCAGCAATGATGGCGTTGACGACAACCCCGATCAACCACAGCATCGCCATCACGTCCAGCCACAGCAGCAAGGCAATCACCGTGGACAAGGTGCCATAGGTGGAGATTCGGGTGCCGAAGTGGCGCATGTACCAGGAAAAGACTTGGCCGAGCACCAACCAGCCGACCACGGTGAATGTCCCCCCAGGCAGGATCGTCCAAAATTTGATTCGAGCGTTGGGGAGAAAGAAGTCGATGACGAAGATGATCAGGAACAGTGACGACAACGTTACCGGCCAGCGCCAGGTGTTAAACGTGTCGAGCCACGCCGTCGACAAGTGCAGCAACGGAACAAGCCACTCAAGAAACTGGCGACCAAACGTGTACATCACCATGACCCCACCCAGCATCAGCACCAAGATAAACAGCATCAGCATCGAAAGCAGCCGCTGCACCAGATAATTCTGCCGCGGCTTGACGTCATACGCGCGGTTAAATCCGGTTTTCAGCCCATTCACCGCGAGGCCTGCAGTCCATAAGGTGACCAGCCCAGCGGCGGAAAGTACTGAACCGGACGAGGTAGCAATCAGGTTTTTGATAATGGGATTGATAAAGTTCATCACGTCGGTCGGAATCACTTGGGTCAGGTATCCTTGGATCTGAGCGTAGCTGAACCCAAAAAAAATGGCAACAGGTTCCCGACCACAATGAATATTGGAAACAGTGAAAGCAAAGTATAGTAAGCCAGTGCAGCTGACATGACCCCGATCTGCGCATCCATCACGCGGTCGTACATGAGCTTAATTGCCTCACGTAGCTTGATGCCGCGAGAGACGCGGATGCTGGCCAAGGGAATCTGCCCTGAATGCACGGCCTGCTTCTGGGCCTCAGTAAGTTTCACTTTTCGCCTACTGCTGTGCTTGATCACCGCTTTTGGCCCACTGCTGCTCATCACTGTTCCCTCCCTTCACCACCGCCATCTTCTTTGATTATACCAAACTAACAATCGCCCACGTCAGGAAAGTGTATAGGTCGCCGAAAAGTAGGCGGCCACGAGTTTCTGCGCATAAAAGCAGCCCGACCGCCGCAGTGGCAGTCGGGCTGTTGAATGCTGACCACGGCCAACCGGCCTCGTGGCTGAACCTGGCGGCTATTTCAAATCAATCGCCGTCTGCAGCGCCTTCAGCGGATCCGTGCTGGACACCGTGTAAAGGGCATTGCCCTCACGCCAGGACACCGAATTATTCCGGGTGTTAGTGGTCGTGGTGGTCAGGCTGATGGCGCCGTGCCCAGCCGGCACCGGCAGCATCTCTTTGCTCAGCAGACTGGTGACTTGGTTCGCCAGCGGCAGCGGTTTTTCGCCGTTGATGGTTGAGGACTGCAGCGACAGCGACCAGCGCCCTTCCGCCCAAGTCAGGTAAGTTGAACCAGCCGCACCTTCCTCGGTGGCGGTCAGATGATCGCCCACACTGACGGTCGGCAGACCCGCCTGGACCGCCCGATAGTTGATCTGCGCCTCGGCAGCGGCGGGGGTCGTGTACGTTGTCTTCTTAATGGCGACCGGTGCGATCAACCCGTCCAAACTGGCATCGTTGAATGGCAGCGCGCGGCCCTCGCTCAGGTACAAGCCGTAGTTTTGGCTGTTGCCAATGGCTTGCACGTTCAAACTCTTGCCGGCCGCCGCCGTGTAGCTGCTCGGGAACTTAGCCCCAGGTAGTTTTGCTTGCACGGCCTGCTTCACCTGGGTCAGCCGGTCGACCGGCTTGCTGCTGGCCGTTGCAGGACTGCTGCTGGTACTGCTGGAAGACGCAGCCGCCTTAGACGTGGTGGCCGACTGCGCCGTTTTCTGACTCTTATGCTTTTTAGTCGCCTTTTTGACGACCTTGCTGGAACTGGCCTTGCTGCTGGATGAATCGTTTGTGCTGGACGAATTGCCGCAGGCCGCGGTTCCCAAGACCAAGAGCGCCAGTGGAATAATCAGAATGCTTTGTTTCATGATTGTTCGCCTCCAAGGTAAATTGCTTGCAAGTCTATTGTAACCGAATTCACGGCCACGAGCAGTGATTCCGGAGACGTCTTACACAAACGTTAAAATCGGCTGAGCAGGCCCTTATAGGAAGTCAACCAGGGTCAGCGTCAACTGGTTAGGCCGCACGAGGATGAACTCGTACTGGCCAGCATGCAGGAAAAACTGCTGCACTGCTGGTACCGGCGCGTCGAAATAGGCCGCGTAGACAAACCGCCGCGGCTGCATGTGCAATGCGAGCCCAAGACTCGCGTGCGCGACCAACTGCGCGGCCTGGGCCGCGAAGATGCCCCTTTGAAGCGTGTCGTCTGGCGCCACCGCACTGGGCAACGGCTGCCATGCATCTGAAAAACTGAACAATAAGCTGATCAGCCCCTGGTCGGTGACCGTGATCACCGGCCGTTCAGCAGCCATTTCCACCACCAGCGCACTGAGTGTCGTCGCCATCGCCAAGCCCCCGCTTTTCCTTTTTGAGCCCAGCGTAGGGAGTTTTGGCCAGTGAGTCAACGAATTCGACTCCAGCAAAAAGGCGCCGCATCGACCGGCGCCTTGAAGCGCTCAACTGTCATACTTCTCAATGAACGCCGCGTAGTCGGCCGTCACCTGGTGCAGGTAATCCTTGGCCCAGTGCTGGATCGCGGCGTCAAAGTCCTTGTTCATGTAGCCGGCGGCCACGGCGGCCATGGGACTTTGCGCGTGCGCCATCGCCAGCAGGTACCCGCACACCCGGCAGTAGGCCTGGTACTGGGTCCACGACAACGCCGAAACGTCGATCGACCCTTTCATGTCGCGGAACTGGCGAACGTAAAAGCTTTTGCCGAAGGCGTTGAACCAGCCCAGGAACGGATCCGAGGCCTTTTGCAGAATCTGCGTGGACGAAATGATGCGCTGGCCTTCGCTGACTTCCTGGTTCAGCGTGACTTCCAAGCGCGACGGCAGCAGGTCCCGGCGCTTGGCAGCGCCTCTTTGACCTGCAGAACCAGGTGCGAGCCGCCCAGCCCTGTCAGCAGCATCAAATAACTGCTGGTGCCAAAACTGCCAATCCCAACCGAGTGGCGAATGATGTCGGTAATGTGGTACTGACCAAGCAGCAGCGCCACATCCGCGCGGGTGGTTTGCTGGTACTGCAAGAACCCGTGCATCATCGCAATTTCTTGCCCTTGCTCAAGGTGAACCGACCTTGGCGGATCGTCCTTAAAGCGCAGGTGGGTGCCGTGCATCACGGTGAACTTCTTGACGACCGACTCGTTATCGCGATTGGCCGCCTTTTTGACCACGTCGCGGACAAACTGTGCATCCTCTTCGGCCGGCAGCTCGGCCACCAAGTTGTCGACCGCTGTGCTGGCGTAAAACCGTTCCAACGCCCCGGTCTTGAAGGCCTTTTTCAACGTCTTGCGGTAGGTGCGCGCGACGTCTTTCACCAGCTGATCGACCGCCGCCTCGCCGAAGTGCTCCTGGCCGCCGAAAAGATAAATCGACGTGGTCAGCCGCTTGACATCGAATTCAAAGGAGTTTGGCGCAGCCTCATCGAAATCGTTGAGGTCAAACAGCATATTGCGCTCAGGCGACGCGTAGAAGCCGAAGTTCTGCAGGTGGGCATCCCCGTCCGTCAGCACGCGCAGGTGCGACTGCGGCTCGTGGCTGAGGTCATAGGCCATTAGCTCCGCGGTTCCGCGGAAAAAGGCCGCTGGGTTGGCCCCCATTTTCTGGTGCCGCTGCGGCAACAACTCCTGGATCAGGTTGGCCTCAATCGCGTCAATAAACGCCACCGGGTCTCGCTGAATGATGGGCCGATCGCCCAGCGAAGACAGCGGCACAGTCTCCCGCTGCGCCTTGCCCAGATCATGTAAGGCGGCGATGTTGGTGATGTTGGTCTGCCGCTGAAGCTTCTTGAGTTCTTCGATCATTTCCGCTCGCATAAAATCACCCGCTTTCCGCTTTCAACTTAGCGCAAGCAATAAACTTGTGCAAGCGCATAAAAAAAGAAAGCCGGAGCGACTCTCTCATGGTGCTGACATTATTTATTCTGCTTTTTTTCAGTGCGGCGCGCAGATCCATTTTGACGGAATCCTTGGCGAAGCGCTTGTTCACGATGAAGTCGTGAATCACGGCCTGCAGGATCTCGATCATCTGCTCCCGCGAGATCTCAATGAAGTCCGGGGCCATCAGGTTGGCGATGCCGGTCGCAACGATCCACAGCCCAGAGATGGTGTTGCGCCGCTGCTCCTCACTGATTTGTTCCGCCGGCGCGTAGTCGTCAAGCCGCTCAATGGCAGTGTGGAAGGCAAACTCCCGCATGTCCTCGACCCCGAAGTGATCCTCGATGAACACCGCCCGGTAAAGTGCCGGGTTATCGAGCGCAAAATTGATGTACGCCAGTCCCAGATCCACGATGGGATCGGTGGTGAAGCGGCGGCTCATTTTGACTTCCAGCGTCTGCTTGATTTCGTCCAGCACCGCCTGCTTCAGATCCGCCATGTTGGTGAACTCGAGGTAAATCGGCTGCGTCGAGCACCCCATTCGCTTGGCGATGTTGCGCGCAGTAAAGTGTTTAAAGCCCTCTTCGACCACCAACGCATACGCCGCATTAAGAATTTGATCATGCGTAATTGTTTTTTTCCGTGCCATAATAGTTCCCCCTATTTGCCGGATATTCTATTGAAACATAAACCCCCTACACAAAATGCTTACACTTACCTCGTTATTTTAACAGATTAGGGTATAAAGACAATGAATATCTAACAATTTTTATAATAATGTGATGGCCGCTGTAACCTTTGGTGTCTAAGCTTCACCCGCTATCTTTGCCTGGGTGAACAACTGTTGTGCACGCGTTATCTTGAGGCGTGATCCGGACCGGCGCAGTGTTGTGAAAATCGCGGAAAAACCACCCTGACGATAAGAAAACAAAAACTCATT
>NZ_BBAJ01000065.1 GCF_001311195.1 Lacticaseibacillus camelliae DSM 22697 = JCM 13995 | reverse complement strand
ACGACCCGCGGCAGATGATCGCCTTGCTGAACCTGCCGCGCTTCACGTTTCCGGTGCTGGGCCTGATGGTGGGCGTGCCGGCGGAAGCGCCGCAGCACAAGCCGCGCCTGCCGCATGCGGCAGTGGTGGGCGAAAATACCTACCCGGCGGCGCAGGACCTTCAGGATTATGATACCACCCTGAACAATTATTACCGGACGCGCCAGTGGAACGCGCGCGAGGAGACGTTTACCGATAGCCTTTTGGGGTACACAAAAACCGACCTCCATCATCGCCTGGAGATCGGTCAGATCTTGCGCGAGCAGGGCTTTCACCTGCCGCAGTGATCAGTCGTCGGCGCCGACCAGGACCTCATTGGCCTGGTCGAGCAAATCGATCAGCTTGTTGAATTTCTTCTTGCCGAGGCCATCGCGCAGCGCGTTCATCGGCTTGAAGTAATCGTCGCTCATCTCGAGGACCGCCTGCTTGCCCGCCTCGGTGAGGCTTAAGGTGAAGCTGCGGTTGTCGTCGGGATCGATGGTTTTGGCGAGTAGCTGGTCGTCAATCAGGGGTCCCATCATTTTCGTGATCGCCGCCTTGGACAAGCCCATCGCCTCGGCGAGTTCAGTCGGCGTCGGCGGCACCGGTTCCGCGGCAACCCAAAAAAGCAGGTTTTGCTGGGCAACAGGGCGGCCCTCGGCGCCGTCACTGGGCGTCAGGCGGCTAAACTGATTCAGGGTCTGATTGATTTGTAAGTGGCGCAATTTCACAGTACCACGTCCTTTCGCGGCGGGCTTCCGGTCACTAACTTAAGCATACCGAGATGAAGGCGTGAAACGCAAAGGAAAAGGAGCGGCAAATGACCCAGGAAGAACAACTGATGGCGTACGCGGAAAAAGTGTTGGGTCAAGACGCCAGTGGTCACAACATGGATCACATCCGCCGGGTAGTCGCAACGACCAAGACGCTGTTGGCGCGCACGCCGGTTGCCGACGCGACGATTGCAGTGGCCGCGGCGACTTTGCACGATACTTACGACGATAAGCTGGTGACTGATGTGGCCGCGGCCAAGGCGCAGACGGTTGCCGCAATGACACACGCCGGCTTGACGGCTGCCCAGCAAAGCGCCGTGATCGCCATCATTGACCACATGAGTTTTAAGGCGAGCCTGGCCGGCAAGCAGCCGCTGAGCCTGGAGGGCCAGTTGGTCCAAGACGCGGACCGCTTGGATGCCATTGGCGCCATCGGCATCGCGCGAGCATGATGTACGGCGGCGCGCATGGCAGTCGGCTTTACGATCCGGCCCTGGCCCCACGCCATCAGCTGGACGCATCAAGTTATCGCCAAGGCGAAAGCACCATCATCAATCATTTCCACGAAAAGCTGCTGCACTTGGCGGCCCAAATGAACACGCCGGCTGCGCGGAAACTGGCCGCACACCGCCAGCAGGTGATGCAAGACTTTCTGGAAGAATTTGCGGCAGAGTGGCGTGGTGAAAAATGAACCTTTTTTTTAGGCGTGGAGGGTTGCAAGGAGACCGGGTTGTATAGTATATTGTTTAGGCAGTTGTTTTTAGGTAAACAACCCCATGCCGTTTTAGCTCAGCAGGTAGAGCGCGTCCATGGTAAGGACGAGGTCACCGGTTCAAATCCGGTAAACGGCTGCGGTGGCCCGACAGAGATGTCGGGCCTTTTTTTCGCCTTTTTGAAAAGTATGCTAGGATTGAAACCATAATTGACGAGGCGGTGGCAGTGATGATTGAGCGGCAGATCCTGAGCCTAGACGAGGTGCAAGAAGACCAGACGTACAGCGGCTGCACGATCACGGTGTCCAATCAGGACATCCAGGTGTCCGGCGTGACGTTTCTGAACTGCACCTTCGCGCAGACCGATTTTCGGGGCGGGGAATGGCTTGACTGTACGATTCGGGGCAGTCGGTTCCTCACCGCCGACTTCACCGGCAGCGTGATGTACCGCTGCCGCTTTGAAGGCTGCCAGCTGATGGGCGCCGATTTCACCCGCAGCACTTGGCAGGACGTGACGGTGGCAGGTTGTCAGGCCACGTACCTGATTCTCGCCGAGGCCAAGCTGAAAAACGCTCGGTTCGAGGACACAAAACTGACCGAAAGTAGTTTTCAGGCTGCCAGCATCGTTAAGCCCGGCTGGTGGTTGCCGGCGGGGAGATGACAGGGGCGGACTTCAGTGACACTAAGTTGGCGCAGGTCAACTTGGCCAAGGCCCGCTTTGACCGGCTGATTTTCACCCCGGCGCTGCTGTCGGGCTTGAAGATCAACCAGTGGCAGGCGGCAGTGATTGCCGGCAGCCTCGGCGTCGACATTGTTGACGCGTGACCGGACAAGGAGGCACTTCATGATCAAAACCACACTGAAACGGCTGGGCATTGTGCTGCTTTTGTTTATCGGCTACAGCTATGCCGAGTACATGGTCCTAGTCCCCACGCTGCGCTCGCACGGCCGGGCAGGGACGCTTGAAGTGGCCGGTTTGTTCACCGTGGTCTTCGGGATCTTGCTCCTCCTGCTGTGGGGGACCTACCAGTGGTTTTTGAGTAAGGAAAAGGCAGACCACTGGCACCGGCAGCCGTTGACCCTGAAAACGGCCGGCTTCACCGCGTTGATGGTGATCCTGATGTACGCGGTCCAGCTGGCCGGCGGGTTATTGCAGATGCGCGGCGCGACCGGCGAACCGGCCAATCAAAGCAGCTTGATGGCGATCATGCAGCAGGCGCCGCTGGCCATGACGCTGATTGCCTGCGTGGGCGGGCCAGCGGTTGAGGAGCTCTTGTTCCGCGGCCTGCTGATGCACAGCTTCCCGCACCAGGAAAAAATCGGTTGGCGCGTGGTGGCGGTTATCCTCTCCTCGATGATTTTTGGTCTCGCGCACACTTCTTTCACGGATCCGCTCAACTGGGCCATTTACAGTGCCCTGGGCGCGGTGTTTGGACTGACCTATGCCACCACTGGTGATATCCGGTACTCAATGTTTCTCCATTTTGTAAATAACTTGGCCGCACTAATACTGTGATAAGTGCCACTCAGGTGATTGAATTAAGGTAAAGCGCTGAGCCGGTGACGACAAAGCTCAGCGACAGAGCAAAACAAGGCGATGACTGAAAAGGTCATCGCCTTGTTTTGGGTTAGTGTGCTGCGTGTGAAGCAGTCGACTGATTTGCTGTTGTGATGGTGTTGTACAAGTTCTGCGGGAGTGCCTCAATCAGCGGGCTCGGCCGGTCCAGCGCGATGAGGATCAGGGTGTGCAAGGCGCGGGAGGCCAGCGTGTAAAGCACGTCGGCGTCGCTTGGTTGGTCGTAAGTGCCGGCGGAGATGTCAAAGCCGACCACCGCGTCGAACTCCAGGCCCTTGGCCAGGTAAACCGGCAGGATCACGCAACCGGCGTGCAGCTGGTGATCGTGTTCGGTCAGCAGCGAGACCGCCACGTCAAGCTGCAGCGTGGTGAAGAGCTGGGCGGCCTGGGCTGCGTCGCGCATCAGCACTGCCACGGTTTTATTGGTCTCCAGCAGCTGGTTGAGGGTGCGGATCAGGCCGGTCCGGTACGTATTCCTGGGTACAATCACCAGCTGGGGCTTGGCGCCGTCGCGGGTGAAGGCCTGAATGTGTTCATTGACCGGCAGCAGCGCTTGGCAAAGTTGGTGATCGGCAGGGTCGAGCGGTAGCTGCGGTTCAGGTTGATCAGGCGCACCGAGCTGGTGGCAAACACGGCCGAGATCTCGTGGATGAAATCGCTGGGCTGGTAGTCGCTGGTGAAGACATCCTGGCGGGCGTCGCCGAGCAGCGTGAGCTTGGCCTTGGGAAAGGCGAAGTGCAGGTAGCGCAGTTGGGCCATCGAGTAATCTTGCATCTCATCGACGAAGACGTACTGAATCGCGTGATTTTGGCCGGAGCCCGCGACCAGGTCGCGTAGGTACAGCACCGGTGCGGCATCGGCGAGGCGCAGAATGTGTGCCTCCAGGTCGCTCTGGTAGGCGTGACTCATCTCCGCCCAGACCTTAGGCGCGACCGGCGGCTGGCACTGGGCGAGAAACTGAGCGTAATCCTGGTATGGGTCGAGGAAGTAATCGTTGTAAATCGCATCGTAAACCGGCGAGAAGGCGTCCTTGACCAGCTGGGTGGCGATGTAGCGCTGCTCATCCTCGCCGTTTTCGAAGCGCGCATCACCTAAAATGTCGCGGGCTTCGTCCGACGAGAGGCTGCCTAGGCGCTCCTGGACCCAGTCGTCATAAATGGCCAGCTTGATGCGCGTCTTCAGCCGGCGGATCAGGGCGTTTTTGGTGTCCAGAAACTTGTTGGCCGCGGTGGCCTGCCTCGGCTGGCTGGCAAAAATCTTCGTGATGGTTTTGGCCGAAAAGAAGACCTCGCCGTTCAGCGTAATGTCGATGAAATAGGGGATGCGACCCGGCGTGTTGGCGTAGGCTTTTAGTTCGTCCAGGTAGCCGGCGCGCTCCTTGTAGCGGCGAATCGCCTTGGCGGCTTCCGGCAGGCTGGCGTGGTCGCGCTCGTAGCGTTCAAACAAGGTCTCCACATGCAAACCGGAGAAACGCTTGGCCAAAAATTCGGCGAGTGTGGCCTGGCGCATGTTCTTTTCCCCCAGCGACGGGAGCACTTCAGAGATGTAGTTGGCAAACAACTGGTTGGGCGAGAACATCACCATTTGGTCGGCGTCCAGGTCCTTTTGACTGTGGTACAGCAGGTAGGCCACGCGCTGCAGCACCGCGGAGGTTTTCCCGGAGCCCGCCACACCTTGCACGACCAGCAGGTCATGCTTGGTGTCGCGGATGATGTCGTTTTGCTCCTGCTGGATGGTGGCGACGATGTTCTTCATATACACGTCGCTTTGTGCGCCCAGCACAGATTGCAGGATCTCGTCGCCGACGGTTTCGTCAGTGTCGAACATGTTGGTGATTTGACCGTTTTCAATGGTGAACTGGCGCTTGTTGACCAGTTCCACGGTTTCCGGGCCGAACGGGGTGGTGTAAGTGACCTTGCCGAGCGTGCCGTTGTAGTAGATCGAGGCGATCGGTGCGCGCCAGTCGTAAACGAGAAATTCATCGTCCTGGTCGATAAAGGTGCCTAGGCCGATGTACAGCGTGTCGGGCTCGCCGTCCTGGATGATGTCGATGCGGCCAAAATAGGGGTTGTCCTGAAGCAGGCCCAGGCGCCGCGCCTCTTTTTCCAGAATCTGCTCGTTTTCGACGGCCCGGGCGACCATGGTCTTCTGCTGCTGAACGGCGGCGTTGGTTTCCATGCGGTCGTCAATTTCGGTGATGTTGACGCGGGTGGCATCCCCATAAGCGCGCTCGATGCGGTTGGTTTCGCGGTGGGCCCGGTCCAACTGCTGGTGGACAATGGTCAGACGTTCTTTGAGCTTGGCCCGCACGAAATCGACGCGTGCCTGTTCTTCTTCCTTGGTTTGATTCAACATGGCCGGCCCTCCTCACTTAAAAATAGTGCAATCAGTGTAGGCCTTTTAACAGCCGTTGTAAAGCAAACCGTACAGACGTTTGCTGGGAAAAAGGTCAAAGTGTTATATTTGTCCTATCAGTTAACCAGATACGGAGGACGTTATGCAGGCACTGTGGGAGACTTTCTTGAACCAACGTGAGACGTTACTGACCAAACTGGTGGAACACCTCCAGTTGTCACTGGTCGCACTGCTTTTGGCGCTGCTGATCGCGATTCCGCTTGGTATTTGGGCTCAAAATCATGACCGGTTTGCCGGCTTTTTGCTGCAGGTGACGGGTATTTTGCAGACGATCCCCAGCCTGGCCCTGTTGGGGCTTTTGATTCCGATTGTGGGGATCGGCACTACGCCATCGATCATCGCGCTGGTGGTTTATGCGCTGCTGCCCATTTTTCAAAACACTTACACCGGGCTGCACGAAATTGATCCGGCGTACAAAGAAGCCGAAGAAGCCTTTGGCATGAGCAAGCCGCAGCGCCTGGTCAAGGTCGAGCTGCCGCTGGCGATGCCGGTGATCCTTGGCGGGGTCCGTACGGCGGCCGTCTTGATCATCGGCACGGCGACGCTGGCTGCTTTAGTGGGCGGCGGCGGGCTCGGCGACATCATCATGCGCGGGATCAACCTGAATGATCCGACCCTGACGCTGCTTGGCGCGCTCGCGTCAGCACTGCTGGCAATCCTGTTTTCCTGGTTCATTTCGATGATTTCGAAGTGGCGCTGGCAGGTTTCCGTGACTGTCATCGGCGCCTTGGTTTTGGGCTTCGGCGGGTACGCGACCTATCAGGCGGTGGCGCCAAAGCCGGAGACCATCACGGTGGCCGGCAAGCTGGGCTCGGAGCCAGAGATTTTGATCAACATGTACAAGGACCTGATCGAGCAGGCTGACGCGAACGTCAAGGTTGAACTGAAGCCGAACTTTGGCCAAACCAGCTTTCTTTATAGCGCATTGAAAAGCGACAAGATCGACATTTATCCCGAATTCACGGGAACGGTGGTCAGCAGCCTGTTGAAGCCATCTGCCAAGCAAAGCGCGCAGATTGCGGCAGGGAGGGACCCTTACCCGATCGCCGAATCGCTGTTGAGTAAGCAGGGGCTGCGGCTTGGCAAACCAATGGCCTACAACAATACTTATGCGGTCGTCGTCAAAAAGGCTTGGGCCCAGCAAAACGGGATCACTAAAATTTCTGATCTGACCAAGTTGAGCAAACCGCTGAAGGCCGGGTTTGACGTCGAGTTCAACGCGCGCGATGACGGCTACAAGGGCATCCAGAGTAAATACGGGGTCAACTTCACCGTGAACACCCTGGATTCATCGATGCGTTACCAGGCACTCAACCGCGGTCAGGTGCAGGTGACCGATGGGTACTCAACCGACTCGCAGATCCGCCAGTATCACTTGCTTGCGCTGCAGGATGACCGCCAGCTGTTCCCGGTTTATCAAGGGGCTCCGCTGATGCGGACCCAGTTTGCGAAGACGCACCCCAAGCTCACCGCCGCTTTGAACAAGCTGGGCGGTAAGATCTCAGAGGCGGACATGCAGGAAATGAATTACGAAGTCAACGTGCAGGGCAAGTCGGCAAGCGCAGTCGCCAAGGCCTACCTGATTAAGCACGGTTTGCTGAAGGAGGCGCGCTGATGAGCAAAGACGTCTTACGCTTTGAACACGTGGTCAAGCAGTTTGAAGGGACTACGGCGGTCAAAGACCTGAACCTGACGATTGGCGATGGTGAGCTGTTTGTGCTGGTTGGTGCTTCTGGTTCCGGCAAGACCACCACGCTGAAAATGATCAATCGGTTGATCGAGCCGACCGACGGCAACATTTACTTCAATGACAAGCGGCTCATCGACACGAATCTTCGCGACTTGAGGTGGAACATCGGCTACGTCCTTCAGCAGATCGCGCTGTTCCCCAACATGACCGTGGCCCAGAACATTGCGCTGATCCCGCAGATGAAGCACTGGCAAAAGGACCGGATCCGGCAAACGGTTGACGAGATGCTGGCGGCGGTGGACCTAGACCCCAAGCAGTATCGCGACCGAATGCCAGCGGAACTATCTGGTGGTGAGCAGCAGCGGGTGGGGATTTGCCGCGCGCTGGCCACCAAACCGCCGATGGTCCTGATGGACGAGCCGTTTTCTGCGCTGGACCCAATTTCACGCACCAGTCTTCAGGACATGGTGCTGCGGTTGCACAAACGAATGAAAGCCACCTTTGTGTTTGTGACTCATGATATGAACGAGGCGATGAAACTTGGCGATCGCATCGCGGTCATGCGCGACGGTGTGCTGCAGCAGGTGGCGACGCCGGAAGAAATCGCGTCTAATCCCGCCAGCGATTTTGTTTCAGACTTCTTCGCCAGCGCTGCGCCGGAGGTCTTGGACACTCCGCTGATCGAGCTGCGGCGGTTTGCTGAGGCTACGACGGCGGCCGGGGAGGCGCAGGAAGGCGATGCTTTGCGAACAATTTTAACCCCCTTGGGCAAGGGTAAATCCGTGACAGTGGCGTGCCAGAAAGGTAACTTTAAAGTGAATGCAACGCAGGTGATGGCCTTTTTGGCGGACATCGCCAAGAATTAAAGGGGGAGAGCGCATGCAGCAGTATGATGTGATCGTAATCGGCGGCGGACCGGGGGGCCTGGCGGCGGCGTATCCGCTGGCGCAGGCCGGCAAGAAGGTGCTGGTCGTCGAGCGCGATTTGTGGGGCGGGACCTGTCCGAACTATGGCTGTGATCCCAAGAAAATGTTGTACAGTGCGGTCCAGGCCAAAAGCTATGCCGCGCGCATGACCTCTGCTGGGCTGAACGGAATTCCCGACATTAATTGGCCCAAGCTGATGGCGTTTAAGCGCGCGTACACGCGCACCGTACCAAACGGGACGCGCAGCGGGGTGACCGGGGCCGGCATGATTGCCGTTGACGGCGAGGCACGCTTCATTGACGAGCGGACGATCGCGGTTGGCCAAGATCAGTACGAGGGCCAGGATATCATTATCGCCACTGGCGTTCAGCCGGTCCTGCCCAACATTCGGGGCCAAGAGCTGATCAAAACCAGCCGGGATTTTCTCGACATGGACCAGCTGCCGCAGCGCGTGGCTTCATCGGGGCCGGGTACGTCAGCATGGAGCTGGCCAACATCGCGGCCGAAGCTGGCGCAGAGGTACATGTCATCATGCACGGCGACCGGGCGCTGCGGGCGTTTCCCGAAGACGCCGTGACGGCCCTGCAAAAGGCGATGAAGAACGCGCACATTCACTTTCACGAAAACATTGAACTGACCAGCGTGGAGCAGGTGACCCACGGGCTGCGCCTTGCCGCCAAGGGTTTCACCTTGGATGTCCAACAAGTCTTTGCGGCGATGGGGCGGCGGCCTGATGATCAGCTGCACCTTAACCGAGCACACATCAAAACCAACGCGCACGGCATCGTGGTGAACGAATTCCTCCAAACCAGCGCACCGCACGTCTACGCGATCGGCGACGTGGTGGACAAAAAGGCACCAAAGCTGACGCCGGTGGCGGGGTTTGAAGGCCGGTATGTGGCCGAGCACTTACTGGGCGCCAAGGCTCCATTCGCTATCCGGCGATCCCGACAACCGTTTATGGCACCTTGGAGATTTCAAAGGTGGGACTTTCTCCCGCTGAGGTCGCTGGGGATGCGCGATACATCGTCAAGACTGAAAATACGACCCACTGGTACACCTACAACCGCACTCAGGAATCTTTTGCGTCAGTCACCGTGGTCGAGGAAAGGGCGACTAAGCTGATCGTCGGGGCGATTGTGGTGTCTAGCAGCGCTGAGTCCCTGGTGAATCTGCTGACGCTGGCCATCAACACCAAAACGCCGGCGGATCAGGTACTGAAGATGATTTTTGCCTACCCAAGCGAGGCCAGCGACCTGGACTACCTGGTGTAGTGGCAGTTTGATTTTGGCCTCGCCCGTGCTATGATTAATGTATATTCGCGTCAGTGCGGGTGATGAGTAGCTGAAGGCAACGCGTGCAGGAAGTCGGCAATACTGGAAAACCGACCGCATTCTTCAGTGAATTGGCTCACCCAAGGCGTTCGGTGTGGTGCGCCTTAAGCCATTTGAGAGTACCGGTTCAAACAAACTGGTGAAGTTAGGTGGTACCGCGCAAAGCCGTCCTATGTGAAAGCATGGGATGGCTTTTTTTTTAAAGGTGCGGAAGGCTCGCGCACCTAGGGGGACAGATAGCCTAGCCAGAGGCATTGCCGCTGGTCTTTGGCGGCGAGGCCTCTGGCGTAGCTAGCTGCTCCCCCGTTGCGAGCCTGTAGCCCGATTATAGTGATAAGGTGCGGAGAGCCGGCGGTCTTAGCAGGATGGATAGCCTAGCTCAGTGTATTGAAGCCGTACTTTGGCTTCGAGGCGCCGAGCGTCGCTACCCACTCCTGCGTTCTCAGCTCGCAGCCTGATTACCCAATTATAGGAGGATATTAACTATGGCAAAAAAAGTAATTTTAACTGGCGATCGCCCCACCGGTCGGTTGCACATTGGGCACTACATCGGCTCACTGAAGAACCGGGTGGAGCTGCAAAATTCCGGCGACTACGACACGTTTATCATGATCGCTGACACGCAGGCGTTGACGGATAATGCCCGCGACCCGGAGAAAATTCGTCATTCACTGATGGAGGTTGCGCTGGATTACCTGGCCGTCGGCATCGACCCGGCCAAGTCGACTATTTTGATTCAAAGCGGAGTCCCGGCGTTGACCGAGCTTACGATGTACTACCTGGACCTCGTCACTGTGTCGCGCTTGGACCGCAACCCTACGGTGAAGACCGAAATCAAGCAGAAGGAATTCGGCGCGTCCGTTCCCGCTGGCTTCTTCATCTACCCGGTCAGCCAGGCTGCCGACATTACGGCGTTCAAGGCCGACACGGTCCCAGTGGGCGACGATCAGGAGCCGATGCTGGAACAGGCCCGCGAAATTGTCCGCACGTTCAACCGGACGTACAACAAGGACGTGCTGGTCGAACCGGAAGGGTACTTCCCAGCCAAGGGCCTTGGCCGCCTGCCAGGGATTGACGGCAACGCTAAAATGAGCAAGTCCCTAAACAACGGGATTTACCTTGCCGACGATGCCGATACCGTGCAAAAGAAAATCATGTCCATGTACACCGATCCCGACCACATTCACGTGCAGGACCCGGGCAAGGTCGAGGGCAACGTGGTGTTCACCTACCTGGATATTTTTGATCCGGATAAGAAGCAGGTCGCGGCCCTCAAGGAGCAGTACCAACACGGCGGCTTGGGCGACGTGAAGCTCAAGCGTTATCTCAACGACGTGATGGAACAGATCCTGGAGCCGATCCGTACGCGCCGCGCCCAGTACGCTGAAGACATGGGTCAAGTCCAGCAGATGCTGATCGACGGCACTAAGCACGCAAACGAAGTCGCTAACCAGACGCTGGATGAGGTCCGCGACGCCATTGGTTTTAATTACTTCAAATAAATTGTCTCATTCTTAGGCTGATGCTGCCTAGTCGAAACATGTTAAACTAGGCGTATCAACCGTTTTTTATTAGGTAAAGCGAAGGAGACCGCAATGCAAAAAAAGAAGCTCAGTCCGCTGGCCATCACGTGGATCGTGATCGCGGCGGTCGCAGTCATCGTTGGCATTTACAGTATCAGCACCTACAATTCCCTGCAGAAGCAGAATCAGGCAGTCGAGGCGCAGTGGAGTCAGGTCGAAAACGTCATGCAGCGGCGTGCAGACCTCGTGCCCAACCTGGTCAGTGCCGTCAAGGGCTCGATGAAGCACGAGGATAAGATTTTCGGCACCATTGCCAAAGCGCGTGAGAATTACAACAAGGCAGACACGACTACGGCCAAGGCCAAGGCCGACGACCAGTTGAACAGCAGCGTTGGTACCCTGGTTTCGGTCATTCAGGAACAGTACCCGACCCTGGCCTCGAATGAAAACGTGCAGACCCTGATGACGCAGCTGGAAGGCTCGGAAAACCGCATCTCAGTCGAGCGCAAGCGGTACATCGAAGATGTGCGCGATTACAACCAAAGCGTGGTGACGTTCCCGAAGAACCTGTTTGCGTCAATGATGGGGCTCGGGCAAAAGCCGACTTTCAAGGCCAACCCTGGGGCTGATCAAGTGCCAAAGGTCAACCTCGGCGATTAGGAGGGCACTCATGAAGAAGCGCTGGCTTAGCGTTTTATTGCTGCTGCCGCTGGCGTTTTTGTTTCTGCGGGCCACGCCGGTCCAGGCCGTTAGTTATCCGGCCAAGCCCACAGGTGATTCCTATTACGCCGACGAGCTGGATCTGCTGGAGCCGCAGACGCAAACGCTGATCAACGACAAGAACCGCTCGTGGGAGCAGACCAAGCAAAAACCGGCAGTCGCCGTCGCTGTGATCAAGTCCTCCGGCGGCGAGGACCTCGGCGAGTATGCGCCCGATCTGTTTAGTAAGTGGGGCGTGGGCCAGAAAAACAGCGACAACGGGGTCCTGCTGGTGTACGCCGATAACCACGGCGCGCAGAACCTGTTTATTGAAGTGGGCTACGGCCTGGAGGGTGATCTGCCCGACGCGATGGCCGGCCGCATCCTGCAGGACAATAAGGCGCTGATTAAGTCCAAGAACGACGCGCAGGTCAACAAGGGCCTGCGCAACGTCTTCAACGCGGTCGCGACGGTGATCGACAAGAAGTATAAGTTCAAAACCGATGGCAACACGGTCTCGGACAGTCAAATGGCGCAGTATCAGCAGCGGCAAGACAGGGACGAGAACAGTGGTGGTGGTATCCTGGCCACGGTCATCACAGTGTTTATCGTCGTGGCCATCATTGCGCTGTTCTTCAGCGGCGGCAACAATCACCGCGGCGGCCGGGGCGGCGGCTCCGGGTTCTGGCTGTGGTGGCTGTTGAGTGATTTGCTATCTAGCTCCGGTCGTAACGATCGCTGGGGCGGTGGTAGTGGCTTCGGCGGCGGAGGCGGATTTGGTGGCGGCTCCGGCGGTGG
>NZ_BBAJ01000064.1 GCF_001311195.1 Lacticaseibacillus camelliae DSM 22697 = JCM 13995 | reverse complement strand
CTTTCGTCTCGCTTTGCGCCACGGCTGCGCGGACGGCCGGTAAAGCGGCCGGCGGGCAGATCAAGTGCCGGTACCCCGCGGCCAGTGTGGTCGCCGCCAGCGTCGCCGCATCATCCATGATCACGCCCATCAGCGGCACCGTCGCCCCGGTCGCCAAGACCGCCGCATCATTTTTATTGGTTAAATGGCTCACAATTGGTCTCTCCTCATCTGTGCTGCTTTTAGCGTACCATAAGCGGCTGGCACTGCCACCCCATCTGGCGCCAGAAAAAAAGCGACCCCCTCGGCGGACCGAGAGAATCGCCATGACCTGATTGAAAATTACTTTGCCGCGAGCTGGCTCGCGACTTCCTTGACCACGGCCATGTCGGTCGGCCACGGCGTGTTGACGCCGCGGACTTTCTGGTAGGGATCGGCGCCCTTGGCCGCCACGATCACCACGTCATCGGGACCGCTGCTGGTGATGGCCGCCGTGATGGCCTCACGCCGGTCAAGCACCGTGTGGACCGTGACCTTGTCGTGATCGATGCCGGCATCGATCTCGGCGCAAATCTTCGCCGGGTCCTCAAAGCCGGGATCGTCCGTGGTCAGGTAGGCCGTGGTCGCGTACTCGCTGAGCACCTTGGCAAACCCTGGCCGGCGCGACACGCCTTTGTCGCCAGGCGAGCCGACGACCACGTGCATCCGCGGATCGTGGTACTCCGCCTTCAGAAAGTGAAGCAGCGCCTTCATGCCCCCGTAGTTGTGGGCGTAATCGACGTAGACGACGCCGTGCCCCGGCACCTCAATGTGCTCCATGCGACCGGGGATCGTGACGTTGGCAATGCAGGAATCGCCTTGGCGCCGTCCACGCCGGCCAGCCCGGCACCGATGATGGCCGCGGTGGCGTTGCTTTCGTTGAAGTCGCCGATCAGCCTCAAGTTGTACTGACCGGACACGTTGAGCGCGGCGGCCTTGTCGGTTACCGGCACCAGCTGGAACTGGCTGCGCGTCGTGCTCAGGGTTTTGCTTTCGAAGCGACAATCGATACGGATGTCATCGCGCTTGGGCTTGAAGTCCGTGCTGGCAAACAGGTAAATCGAGTCCGGATAGGTCGTGGTCATCGCCGCGGCGTACACCTCGTCGAAATGCTCGGTTTCCGCATTGATCACGACCTTGCGCGAGTTGACCAGCAGCTGCAACTTGTTGTGCAGGTAGTTGGCAAACGTCGGGTGTTCGTTTGGGCCGATGTGATCCGGCGTGATGTTCAGGAAAAAGCCGACATCGTAAGTCAGCCCGAACACGCGATTGCGCAGGTAAGCCTGACTGGACACTTCCATCACCAGGTGCGTCATGCCGTTATCGACCGCCGCGCGCATGTTGCGGAACAGGTCCACCGACTCCGGTGTGGTCAGATCGGACTTGAAGCGCTGATCCGGATTTGGCCCGACGATCGTGTCAATGGTGGAAAACAGCGCCACGTGCTTGGGGTGCGCCTGCTCCAGAATACCGCGCGCAAAGTACGCGGAGGTCGTTTTGCCCTTGGTCCCGGTGAAGGCGATCACGAACAGGTCATCCTGCGGAAAATCATAAAACGCCGCGGCCAGGATTGCCATCGCCTTGGTGATGTTGACCACGATCAGCGCGTTCATGCCGTTGCCTTCGACGTACGGCTTTTCGGCAACATAAGTGGTCGCGCCGTTATCCTTGGCCATCGACAGGTACACCGGCCGGAAGTGCGTGCCCTTGCAGAAAAACAGCGTGGGCCCCGAGACCTTGCGGGAATCGTAGGCGATCCCGGACATATCGGTGTCCAGGTCGCTTTGGACCGCGCTGCTTTTCAGCAAGTGGTGCTCCTTTAAAAGCAAAATGCATGCGTGCAATGAAAGTGCCATGTTTAGACTCCTCTGTGTTTGTTCACGAGCAATTATATCATAGGCTCACGCGAGCTTGACAACAGTGACCTGGTAAGCACCGCTGGGCGCCTGGACAGTCACCGTTTCCCCCACTTTGCGGCCGTTTAAGGCGCGACCCAGCGGCGAGTTGAGGGCCAAGTTGCCCGGCTTCATCGAGGCCTCGTGCGGCCCGACCAACCGGAAGGTCGTGACGTCCTCGTCGTCATCGAAGCGGACCGTTACGGTTTTCCCCAGATCGGCGATGGGCTTAGGATCTTCGGACACGACCTGGCCGTAGCGGATCACCTTGTCCAGGTAACGCAGCCGGCCTTCCAAATGGTGCAACTCGTACTTCGCCGTGCTGTACTCGGCGTTTTCCGACAGATCACCCAAAGCGCGAGCCGCTGCCAACGCCTTGATTTTGTGCGGGCGCTCGGCCTCCAGCAGAACTTTTTCCGCCTTCAGCGTCTTCATCCCGTCTTCTGTAATTTTATGATACTCAACCATTAAAGTGCCTCCCAACAGACGTTGATTGGCGTCATTTAAAACAAATTACCGAAAAATTCCCCAATGCCCCGAAACAATAACGTGAAGAACCCGGCCTTCTCGACCGTCTTGGCCGCGGTCAGCTTGGTCTGGTTGCCGGCTGCATTGCCCAGGTACGTCAGCTTCTCGCCCTTGGCATCGACCGTGAGCGCGCCAGCCGTAGCGCCTTTTTTTAACCGGCGCGGCAGCCTGCTTGGCCATGCCCTTCGCCGGCACGTAGGTGTACCTCAAGTCTTTGGTGGTCGCGCTAGTCGGCACCAACACGGAAACGGTGTCCGCCGCGCGCAAAGCCACGCTGCTTTGCTTGCCCTTATCCACCTTCAGCGCCTGGTGGCCGGCGACTGCCTGATTCTTAGTCGTGGCCGTGAGCGGCTTCCAGTCGGCAAACACCGCCCGCATGAGTTTAGCGGTTTGGTCAAAGCGCCGAGTGACCGCGGTCCCACCGGCGTTCAGAACGACCGTAATGAGCCGGTAGCCGTTCTTTTTGGCCGTGCCGGTGAAGCAGTTGCCGGCCAGATCCGTGGTGCCAGTCTTCAGGCCATCAACGGGCAGATCCTTTTGCGCAGAGACGCGGCCTGGCAGCATCCAGTCATAATTATCCATCTTGGTCTGGTCACTGGTGCCACGGCGGAACATCATGCTCGAGATCTTGGTGGTGTCCAGGATCTCCGGGTAGTCGTTCAGCAGGTGCTTGGCGACAATGGCCATGTCTTTGGCCGACATTTCATTTTCTGCGTTCGCCGGCGTGCCCGGGACCCGGTCAGTTTTCAGCTCAGAATTGTTTAGGCCAGTCACGTTCACGATTTTCGCGTCGCTGATGCCCCAGCCCTTCAGCAGGTCATCCATCTGGGTGACAAACTTGGGCTGCGAGCCGGCAACCGCGTTGGCCAGCAGCATCATCGCATCGTTGGCAGAATAGATCACGCTAGCCTGGTAAAGCTCCTTGATCGTGTACTTATTCTCCGGCTCCAGCGGCACCCCTGACAGGGACGTGTCCTTGGCCAGCGTGTAAATGGCGTTGTCCGGTGAGATCGTGTCAGTCCACTTGAGCTTGCCGTCATGGATCGCCTGCAGCACCAGGTACAGCGAGATCATCTTGGTCATCGACGCGATCGGCAGCGGCTGATCCGCGTTCTTCTGGTACAAGATCTGGCCGGACTTGGCATCCACCGCGACCGCCGCTTTTGCGTTGACGTCAACGTTGGTGGCCGCCGCCACGCTGGTCGGGGCCGCAGCGGCCCACACGGAGAGACTTGCGACCAGAACGATCAGGCCGCGCCAAAATTTTTTTTCATGGTTAAACTCCTCATTGATTTTTGACTTTTTGCGCCGGCTTTAGGGTTTGCCCCAAAGTCCGCGGCAGGTGAATGACAAAGCTGGTCATGGTCGGCGTCGAATCGGCGTAAATGTAGCCGCCATGCAGCGTGACAATGCTCTGGGCGATTGCCAGCCCCAGGCCGGTCCCGCCGGTTTCCTGGTTGCGCGAGCCTTCGACCCGGTAAAAGCGATCAAACAGCTTGCTCAGCGAATCGTTGGGGATCTGTTCGCCGTCGTTTTGCACCTTGATGACGACCTCGGAGCCCACTTCCTCGGCGTTGAGAAAAATGTGGTGGGCGCCTTTGCCGTACTTCAACGCGTTAGCAATCAGATTATTGAAGACGCGGCCAAGCTTTTCGGTGTCGGCTTCCATCATCAGCGGGTTCGGCCGCCCAGACACGACGAAGCGCAGGTGGTGTTTTTGCCCCTCCAACTCAAAGCTGGCGGCGAGCTGCTCCATCATCGCGATCATGTCAAACTTCACCGGATTCAGCGGGGTCGTCGTTTGGCGGACCTTCGTGTACTCAAACAGGTCCTCTACCAGCACTTTCATTTGCTTAGCCTTCAGGTACGCGGTGTGCGTGTACTTGACCAGCTCCTCATCGTTTTTATACTGCTTGTCCTCAATCAGGCCGAGGTACCCAATGATCGAGGTCAACGGCGTGCGAATGTCGTGGGACACGTTGGTGATCAGCTCATCCTTGCTGCTTTCGATCCGCCGCTCCTCTTGCATGGAGTTAACGGTGGAATCGACCAGCGCGTTAATAGAGTTGATCACCTTTTGCAGGTCGGTGTTGACCTTGAACTGGATGCGGTGATCCAGGTGGCCGTCAGCGATGTAATGCAGCTCGCGGATCACGTGGCGCATCTGGATCTGCCGGTAGCGGCGGATCAGGCGCCAGTAGACGACGATCACATCAACAATCGCCATGACGCCCATGAAGACGCTGCGCCATGACCACAGGTGCTGCTTGTCTTGGCCAAAGGTCAGGACGTTTTTCACACTCCAAATCGAATCCTGCAGCTGCTGGCTGATATCCACCAGCTCCTTAAGCAGCACGAACAGCGCAAAGTTGAGCATCAAAAGCAGGACAACAGTGACGGCGCCTTCAAACCACAGCTCGGATTTCTCCTTGCCAGCCAGGCGGACTTTTTCTGCCATGGTTAGGCCTCGACTTTGTAGCCGACACCCCAGACGGTTTCGATCACCTTTTCACCGCCAGTGGCCTCTTCGATCTTGTCGCGCAGGTGTGAGACGTGGACCATGACGGTTTTGGCCGACACAATCGACTCCTGCTGCCAGACGCGCTCGAAAATCTCGTCGGCGGAAAAGACGCGGTTGGGGTGGCTGGCCAGCAAGTACAAGATCCCAAACTCAAGCGCGGTCAGCTGGATCTGCTTACCGGTCAGCGTGGTGACTTCGTGGCTGTCCTTCATGATGGTGAGCGGCCCGACTTCAAGCTTATCCGGCTCGGTATTGGTGACGTTGTTCGTGAAGCGGCGGAGCAGACTCTTGACCCGCGCCATGACTTCCAGCGGGTTGAAGGGTTTGGTGACGTAATCGTCGGCGCCGGTGATCAGGCCTTGAATTTTGTCCATGTCGCCCGTCTTGGCGGAAACAATAATAATCGGGATCTGCGAATCCTTGCGCACCTGCTTGACCACGTCAATGCCAGACATGTTCGGCATCATGATATCGAGGATCATGAGGGCAATGTCGGGATTCGTGGCCAATTTCGTGATGGCCTCTTTGCCGCTGTATGCTTCAATTGGTTCGTAATGTTCATTTTTGACGTAAATACTGAGCAGTTCGACGATTTCCTTGTCGTCATCTACAATGAGAATTTTCATAAGAGTGCTCCTTTATAAAAGGCTGCGAAGGGTCTGCGCACTTAGCCCGATGGCTAACCTAGCCTGGTGCATTGCCGCCGCTTTTGGGCGGCGAGGCACCGGGCGTAGTTAGACACTCGGGCGTTGCAGACCCGGAGCGCAACTAGGATAAGGCTGCGAAGCGGGGCGATTTTAGCCCGATGACTAGCCTAGCCTGGTACATTGCCGCCGCTTTTTGCCGGCGAGGGCTTGGACGTAGCTAGGCGCTCGGGCGTTGCCCCGCTGAGCGCAACTACGATAAGGCTGCGAAGGCGGGCGGTTTTAGCCCGACGACTAGGAATAAGCCTGCGAAGGGTCTGCACTTTCACCTCGAGTAAAAGCATTGACTGACCGACTCCCCCATTTGCAGAAAAGTCCTCAGTCCGCCTTCATTGTACCAAAAGGATTGCCAGCTTGCTTAAGCCTTTGGGAATGGGCTGAAAATTCTTAAGGAAGTGGTCACCAAAAAGCCCCGACGCAAGCAGACTGCTTGCATCGGGGCCGAAAGTGATTGACTGAATTATTCGACCGAGTAATTAGGTGCTTCTTTGGTGATTTGAACATCGTGCGGGTGGCTTTCACGCAGGCCCGCGCCGGAGATCTGGATGAACTGGGCGTTGTCCTGTAGGTCAGTGACGGTCTTGGCGCCGACGTAACCCATGCCTGAACGCAGTCCGCCGTCCATTTGGTAAATGACGTCGGCGAGGCTGCCCTTGTAAGCGACGCGACCTTCGATGCCTTCCGGAACCAGCTTCTTGGCTTCGTTCACGCCGCTTTGGAAGTAGCGGTCCTTGCTGCCGTGGGCCTGCTCCATCGCACCCAGCGACCCCATGCCGCGATAAGTCTTGAACCGCCGGCCTTGGTAGATTTCCATGTCGCCAGGCGCCTCATCCGTGCCCGCCAGCATGGAACCCAGCATGACGGCTGTACCGCCAGCGGCCAGTGCCTTCACAATGTCGCCGGAGTACTTGATCCCGCCATCGGCAATGATGGCCTTACCGCGCTTGCGGGCCTCAGTCGCGGCATCGTAAACCGCCGTCAACTGCGGCACGCCGACACCGGCAACGATCCGCGTCGTGCAAATGGACCCCGGGCCTATCCCGACTTTGACCACGTCAACGCCGGCGTCGTACAGGGCCGCGGTACCTTCAGCGGTCGCCACATTGCCGGCGATCAGGGTCGCGTCCGGGAAGTGGGCGCGGATCTCCTTGACCTTGCGCAGCACCCCAGCGGAGTGGCCATGCGCGGTGTCGATGACGATGGCATCGGCACCGGCATCCAGCAGTGCCTGTGCGCGTTCGAAAGTGTCAGAGGTAACACCGACAGCAGCGGCAACCAGCAGGCGACCGTGGGCATCCTTAGCGGCGTCCGGGAACTCAACGACCTTTTCGATGTCCTTGATGGTGATCAAGCCGGACAGGCGGCCGTCTTCGTCAACCAGGGGCAACTTTTCGATCTTGTGGGCCTGGAGAATTTCCTCAGCCTCTTGCAGGGACGTGCCAGTCGGCGCAGTGACCAAGCCCTCCTTGGTCATGACTGAGCCAATCGCCACGCTGTGATCCTTGACGTAGCGCAGATCGCGGTTGGTGATGATGCCGGTCAGCTTACGGGAATCCTTGGAATCGACAATCGGCACGCCGGAGATCCGGTACTTTTTCATCAGCGCGTTGGCTGCGGAAACCGGGTCATTGGCGGTCAGGAAGAACGGGTTGATGATGACGCCGTTTTCGGACCGCTTCACGGTCAGGACCTCATCGGCCTGCTGAGCGATACTCATGTTCTTGTGAATGACGCCGAGGCCGCCCTGGCGCGCCATGGCGATGGCCATCGCAGAGGTGGTGACCGTGTCCATGCCAGCGGACAGGATTGGAATGTTCAACTTCAGGTTTGGTGCGAGCTGCACTTTCAACTCGACATCTTGCGGCAAAACGTGACTTTCTGCAGGGATCAACAGCACATCGTCAAACGTGAACCCTTTTCGCGCGAACTTCGTGTCCCAATTACTCAAGTGAGAGCCCTCTTTCGTTTTTTTGTTGTTGACCAGCATAGCACTGAGGGCCCTGAAGCGTCAATGGATACGCAAAAAGCCGCGCTGAGCCCTGACCCAACGCGGTTTGTAAATGATAATTGTCTCATTTTCAGTGAGCTAGCTCCGAATGATCAGAGCCAAGCAGACAAAAGGAAAATGAATTGTTCGCTATATTCGGGATTTTAACGGCTTGCCGAATAGAAAAGTTCGGATTACTGAGCCATCAGGCCCCGCAAGTGGTAGCGCCGCTTAAGCAGGTAGTGAATGCCGTAGGTGACCACGGCCACGACCAGGTAGACCGGCCACTGCATCGGTGACGTGATCGGCGACTTGATCATGCCGACCGCCCCGGCGGCCCAAGACCCGACCAGGATCACCATCACCATCATGACCATGACCTGCCAGGTCTTGCGCCGATCGGTCTTTTTCTTGGTGCTCCACTCGTTGTAGTAGGCAAAGGCAAACCCGGCGACCGCCGCCATCAGCAGCAACGACATCAGGCCGTTGCCACTGGCGGTTTGCGGCTTGTTGCGGTTAAAGTAGCCCATCACCCCGTAAACGAGACCAAACATGCTGGAAAACAGGAAGGTGAGATCCAGGCCGTTCAGCCAAAATGGCACTTTCTTACGCTTCTTGGGCCGGTGGATCAGGCTATTCGCCTTTTCCGTGACTGGCCCGTACAGCTGCGTGGCCGGCTTACCTTGGTGCTGCGCCGTGATGATCTCCGGCAGCAGTTCCTGCAGCACGGCCTTTTGGCGTTCTTCCGACCACTGGTGATCGGTCAGGATCCGACGCAGCTTGAACACGTACTCGTCATTTTTCTTCGACAGCTTGCCCAGCAAGGCGTCGACGTCAACGACTTCCTCCACTGCTTCGGCTTCTTTGACTGGTTTTTCCGTCACAATTGTTCCCCCTAAACGTTGAACCGGAACTCGATGATGTCCCCGTCCTGCACTTCATATTCCTTGCCTTCAGAACGGTAGCGGCCGGCTTCCTTGACCGCCTGGACAGACCCGTACTTGTCCAAATCGGCGAAACTCATCGTCTCGGCGCGAATGAACCCACGCTCGAAGTCGGAGTGAATGATCCCGGCGACTTGCGGGGCCTTCATCCCCTTCTTAAAGGTCCAGGCACGCGTTTCCGGCCCGCCGGCGGTGAAGAAGGTCGCCAGGCCCAGCAAATGATAGCTGGCCTTGATCAGCTTGTCCAGCCCAGATTCGGAGACCCCTTCGGCCTCCAGAAAATCGGCCTTGTCCGAGTCGTCCAGCTCGGCGATTTCCTCTTCGGTGCGGGCGGACACGGCGATTACTTCCGCGTTCTCCTTGGCGGCCTCCGCTTGATTTGCTGAACGTAAGGCGACGCGTCCGGATCGGCCATGTCGGCCTCGGCGATGTTCGCCACGTACAGGACCGGCTTATCGGTGAGCAGGAACAGGCCGTGGACGATCTTTTGCTCATCCTCGTTAAAGGTCAAAGACCGGACCGGCTTGCCGGCTTCGAGCACCGGCTTGATCCTTTGCAGCACGGCGAACTCGGCCTTGCCTTCCTTGTCGCCGCTTTTGGCGATTTTTTCAACCTTGGTGTAGCGCTTGTCGACGGAATCCAAGTCGGCGATGGCCAGCTCGAGGTTGATGGTCTCCATGTCGTCCAGCGGGTCGACCTTGCCGGTGACGCTGGTGATCTCATCGTCATCAAACGCGCGGACCACGTGAACAATGGCGTCCACCTGCCGAATGTTTTCCAGGAACTTGTTGCCCAGGCCTTCGCCCTTGGATGCGCCTTTGACGATCCCGGCGATGTCCGTGAACTCAAACGTCGTGTGGATGATCTTCTTGGCCGGGATCAGCTCGTCGATGCGGGCCAGGCGACTGTCTGGCACCTCGACCATGCCGACGTTCGGGTCAATTGTGGCAAACGGGTAGTTCGCCATTTCGGCGCCTGCCTTGGTGATCGCGTTAAACAATGTGGACTTCCCGACGTTGGGCAAGCCGACGATACCTGCTGTTAGTGCCATTACGTTACTCACTTTCCTTTTTGTCTGCTTTTACCAGGATCTTCTTCATTTTATGATCAAAATCGTGGCGGCTCATCATTACAATGTGGCCGCAGCCTGTGCATTTGATTTTGATGTCCATGCCGACGCGAATGATTTCCCAGTCGTTGGTGCCGCATGCGTGCGGCTTCTTCATCAGCACGCGATCGTGCAATTCGTACATCCTGATGCCTCCTTTAACGGCTGTCTAGTTCGCGCGCAGTTAATCCAGATCGACGTTGAACAAATCCAGCAGGCGGCTAAGGTCGTCCTGCGTCTCAAAATCGATCTCAATTTTACCCTTGCCCTGCTTGCTTTGGGCAATGTTGACCTTCGTGCCGAACTTATCCTGCAGCTGGTGCTCGCTTTCGCGCAGGAACGGCGACTTGGGGGCAACCTTCTTACTCGGCTTAGCGCCCTCGTTCAGCTGATTGATCAGGCGTTCGAGCTGACGCACCGTCAAATTATCCTGCACCGTCCGTTTGGCCAGGGGCACCAGGCGCTTCTTGTCCTTCAGAGACAGCAGCGTCCGGGCCTGACCCATCGACAGCTTTTTTTCGTTCAACAGTTTCTTGACCGCATCCGGCAGGGTCAATAGCCGCAGGTAGTTGGCGATGTACGGCCGGCTCTTGCCCAGCCGCTTTGAGACTTCCGCCTGCGTCAGGTTTAATTTCTTGATCAGTGTATCATACGCCTGCGCCTCATCAAGCGGGGTCAGGTCTTCACGCTGCAAGTTTTCGAGCACCGCGATCTCCATCATCTCCGGATCATCAAACGTGCGGATGATCGCCGGAATGGTTTTCTTGCCTGCGAGCTTAGACGCCCGGAAGCGCCGTTCGCCCGTGATGATCTCATAACCGGACACACTTTGTCGCACAATGATGGGTTGGAAGACCCCGGTTTGCTTGATGGAATCTGCGAGCTCATTCAGCGCCGCCTGGTCAAACGACTTGCGCGGCTGGTAAGGATTGGGCCGAATGTCCTTGAGGGGCAGTTCGTCCACATTGTTTACCGTCAGGTCGGGACTTTCGAAGTCCTTGAAAATGGCATCGATGCCTCGCCCTAAGCCCTTGCTGTTTTTATTCGCCATGGGCCGCTAGCACCTCCTTGGTCAAAGCTTCGTACACTTCTGCGCCCTTGCTCTTCGGGTCGTAATCGATGATCGGCAGCCCGTAGCTTGGCGCCTCGGCCAGCCGCGTGATGCGCGGAATTACCACATCGTACACCTTATCGCCGAAGTACTTGCGCACCTCCGCGATGACCTGGGCACCCAGATTGGTCCGGGCGTCGTACATGGTGAGCAAAACGCCTTCGATGCTCAGCGTCGGGTTGAAGTGCTTTTGCACCAGCCGGACGGTGTTGAGCAACTGACTCAAACCTTCCAGCGCGTAGTACTCACTTTGAACCGGGATCAAAATCGAGTTCGCCGCAGTGAACGCGTTGATCGACAGCTGACCCAAAGACGGCGGGCAGTCGACCAGCACGTAATCGTACTGGTCAAGCACCGGCTGGAGCCCCAGCTTCAGGCGCATTTCCCGCGCCATTTGGTTGGTCAGCTCGATTTCCGCGCCGGCCAGCTGAATCGTGGCCGGCACGATCGACAGGTTCTGGTGCTTGGTTTTCATGATGGCTGACTGAATCGGCTCCTCCGACACCAACACGTCGTAGATGTCCTTTGCGACGTCGGCCTTCGAAACGCCGACCCCGGAGGTCGCGTTGCCTTGGGCGTCGGCGTCGACGATCAGGACCCGCTTGCCGGCACTGGCCAGGCACGCACCTAAGTTGATCGTCGTCGTGGTTTTGCCCACGCCGCCCTTTTGGTTTGCGACCGCAATCACATGTGCTGCCATCTTGCCCTCCTACTTCTTTTCCTTTGGAATCTCGATGATGAAGCGGTAAGCCGAAGCGGTCTCCTCTTCCTTCACCTGCGGGGCCAGCCCCGCGTCTTGAATCAGTTTCACCGACTGCTTCAGTGTGTTGACCGCCATGCGCGCATCTTTAGTGACAAGCGTGCGACGGCGGCGTGGCTTTTTGGCCTTGTCCTTGGACTTAGTGGCGACCGGCTTGGCCACCGAAGATGGCGCCGGCGCTTGACGCCCAGCGTGTCATCGACCAGCTGCGCAGTTTCCTTGACAGTCAGGTGATTGGCCAAGATCTCGTGCAGCAGCAGCTGCTGGTGATAGTCATCCACCTTCAACAGCTCGCGGCCGTGACGCTCCGAAATTTCGCCGTTCATGATCGCCGCCTGGACCGAGTCGGACAGCTTTAAAAGCCGCAGTTTGTTGGCAACAAACGACTGGCTTTTACCCAGCTGCTTGGCCAAGTCCTGCTGCGTCATCGCGTTCAGCTTCATCAAGTCGGTGTAGGCCTCGGCCTCCTCAATTGGGGACAGGCCTTCACGCTGCAGGTTCTCGATCAAGGCCATGGCAGCCGACTCCTCGTCGCTCATCTTCTGAACGATGGCCGGGGCTTTTTCAAAATGCAGCGACTGCATGGCCCGGAAGCGGCGTTCACCGGCGATAATCTCATAGTGAGCCGGCTTGTACTCACGCACCACGATTGGCTGCAGCAGCCCGTGCTCAGAAATGGTGGCGGCCAGCTCCTGAATCGCTTCCGGGCTGAACACCTTCCGCGGCTGGAACCGGTTCGGCACGATGGCCGTCAGCGGCAGCTCTTGGACCACTGTCTCGTTACTTTGCGGTTTTTTTTCTTCCCAAAAAAAAGAGTGCCAAAGGCTAACCTCCTAACGGTTGCTTACTGGGCGTTCCCGGCTTGCGCGGAAAGCGGCCCGGTGTTTTGCTAATTTTATCCACCACGATCAGCGTCCGCGGGTCGCCGGTTTCCGGCAGGCTGAGCGTCTGCACTTGCTTTAGCTGGCCCCCCAGCTCCCCGAACGCCGTTTTCGCATGGCTGATTTCTTCTTCGCCCTTACTGCCCTTCAGCGCCACAAACTGACCGCCTGGCCGCACCAG
>NZ_BBAJ01000063.1 GCF_001311195.1 Lacticaseibacillus camelliae DSM 22697 = JCM 13995 | reverse complement strand
CGCGGCCAGCGCCGTCAACCCTTTTTCGGCGTGCACTAAGACCGTCTCAAGCGCCGCGCTGCCTGGCAGGTGCGGCCAGATGCTGACGACCACCAGCACTGGCATCAAGGCCAGCTCAAAGACCGGCATCAGGAGCCAGCTGAACACCGACGCGAGCAGGTGCACGCGAAACGTGTGAAACAGGACCACCGGTGTGCTCACCAGCGCAAGCCGCCAGCTCATCCCCCAGCGGCCCGTGGTGATCACCAGCAGCACGAAGCACAGCAGATAAGTCAACTGTCCGCCCATGGTGTGCAGCACGTACGGCTGCATGCCGAGGTTCAGTGCGACGGCGGCAGAAAAACAATCCAGCGGCGTCCACTGCCAGACAAACCGGTCATTGAGCATGGCAATGATCCGCAGCCACACCGCGCGCATGATGCCGGCCGCCGGCGGGATCAGCACCAGCAGCGTAGGCAAAAGCCCCAGCAAACTCCAGTCGACCGCCTCTTTTGGCAGCCGCAGCCGGTCGGTCAACCAGTACAGCGCGCCGATCAACGCGTAGAGGTGCAAACCCGAAACTGAGAACAGGTGAAAAATGCCCAGCGTCACGAACGCTTCGCGCTGCTCGGCAAAATCACTGTCCACCTGCCCCAGCAGCAGCCCTTTTGCATACGCCTGAGTCCGCGGCGCAAGCTGGCGCAGGTGAAGTAACACCTTAGCCCGCAGCACGTGCAGCTGCTCGATAATGCCGCGCGCCGGCCGGGCGGTCAGTTGAAGGGTCTGTTGCTGGCTTTGCCACGCCAACTGATTCTGGCGCCACGCGTAGATCGCGTAGTCGAACTCGTAGGGATTGCGCGCGCCGCCCAAGCGCGTCAAATCCCCTGCCCACTCAACGGTGGTGATGATCGTCATCTGGCGCAGCGCGGTCGCAAGCTCTCCGGTCACCTTGGCGCTGCCGCTGATTGGCACGCCGTTGGCCGCTGTGCCGGTGTACCGGACTAGCTCCCCGGTCACCTGCCAAGCCGTGGGCATCACGGTCACCGCACCGCTTGGCTGAGGCGGGTCAGCCGTGAGCTGCGCGGTGTGATAGCCCCAAGCCAGCCCAATCACCAGCGCCAGCAGCAAGCCGATTCTCGCAATCCGGGCTGCCTTAAAAAGCGCCCACCCAATCAGTAGCAACCCGAGCCACCACGGCTGCATGAACACCAGCATGCCACCCATCCCCGCCGCCAGCAGAAAAATGCCACGCCGGTTCATGGCCCAACCGTGACGAGCGGGGCCAGGCGCTCGAAGGTTTTATCCCCGATGCCGCTCACGTTTTTCAGATCCTCGACCGCTTTGAACCCCCCATTTTGGTCACGGTAGGCGATGATGTCGGCCGCCTTTTTCGGCCCGATACCGGACAAGGTCTGAAGCTCCGTTTCCGTAGCTGTGTTCAAATTGACCAGCGCGCCGGAAGCGCTGCTGGCCGTGGCCGCTGCACCCCCGCCAGACGCAGGCAAGGCGGCCGCTGGCACTTCCTCACCGGCCTTGGGAATGTACAGACTGTCCTGATCGACGGCCAGCTGTGCCAGGTTGACCTGACTCACATCGGCATTTCCAGCCAACCCACCGGCCAGCGCCACGACATCGACCCAGCGTGTCGTGGCCTCGACCGGATAGACGCCGGGCTTCTTCACGGCGCCCTTGATGTGCACGTACCCATTTTTCGGCGGGACACTGGGACTTGCCACCGCGCTGCTGGCGGGACTGCTCAGGCTGCTGACGCTTGACCCCAGCGGCTCCGCCACTGGTGCAGGAGTGGCTGGCGCGCCTGCCACAATAAGAAGACGCCCACCACAGCCGCCACTAGGCCCAGGTACCAGTACTCACGCACCCACTCTTTCACTGTTGCCATTTCGATCACCTCGCAGTTAGATTACGCGAGGGCACGAAAAAAACCGCCGCAGCTGACTGCGACGGCTCGGGCCAAACTGGCCGCTTACTTATCCCAAATGTTGATGCGCTTTTCCGGTGCCAGGTACATCTTATCCGTCGGCTTCACGTCAAAGGCGCGGTACCAGGCGTCAAAGTTCAGCACTGGCACATTGACGCGCAGCTGCGCCGGCGCGTGCACGTCGGTCGTCGCCCGGTTCTGCGCCATGGCGGGCCGCATCTTGGTCGCCCAGGACTTGGTGTAAGCCTTGAAGAAGGTCTGCAGGTCTTCCTGCGACGCATCCTTGCCCAGCACGGCCAAGGCAACCGCCATGCCGGCGTTGTCGGCAATATTTTCCGACACGGTCAGCCGGCCGTTGATCTTGGCGCCGTACGAATCACGACCATCGAACTGCGCCGCGACCGCATCGACGATTTTGCTGAAGGCAGCCTTGTCTGCCGGCTGCCACCAGTTGTTCATCGACCCGTTCTCATCGTACTCGGCGCCGTTATTGTCAAAGGAGTGCGAGATCTCGTGGCCAATCGTCGCCCCGGTGCCGCCAAGGTTAGCGGCCCGCGACCAGTCAAGGCTGTAGAATGGCGGCTGCAAAATGCCCGCGGGGAACGTAATGTCGTTTTTGGACGGATCGTAGCACGCGTTGACCAGGTAGCCCGGCATCGCCACTCACTGCGGTCGACCGGTTGGCCAACTTGGCCGAAGCGAAAGGCCTGAACCTGGCTGGTCAGCTTGGCGACGGCTTCAACTAAGTTATCGCTGTCGTCAAAATGCAGCTGCAGCGCCAGCTTGGGCTCCGCGTCCGGATAGCCCATCTTGATTTTCATCGTCTTGAGCTTGCGGATGGCCTTGTCGCGAGTCTCGGCGCTCAGCCAGGTGTTGTGGTTGAGCTGGACCTGGTACTGGGCAATCAGCTCTTCGACCATCGCCGTAATGTTAGCCTTGGCTTTTTCACCGAAGTACGTGCGGCCGTAATACAGACCAACTGAATCGGCAAAGAACGCGTTGGTCAGCTGGAAGGCCGCCTTGACCCATTCCGTCGCCGCCTCCTGACCGGTCAAAAAGCGTGCGTAGGCACCGGCCTGGGTGCGCAGGTCATCACTGAGCAGGTCCGCGTCATTGAGCAGTTCGTTGATGATGGCGCGGTGCTGCCACTGCTGGTAGTTGGCTTCTGAGATCAGGGTGTTCATCTGCGCAAACACATCCGGCATCAGGACATTCACCGTTGCCGGCGTCGCGGGCAGCGCACTGGCCAAGGCATCGGTCAGACCGATGTTGCTGGTCTCGTCGGCCAGGTCGGCCCAGCTGGTCGGGTGGTCCCAGTTGGTGTCGACCGCCAGAAATTCGTTGGTTGGGGTCAGCTTGCCGAGTCGCTGGTCAAAGGCCAGTGCGTCGGTCACGTAAGTTTCAGCCGTGTCAGCATCGTAGCCGGCTGCCTCGAGCAGGCCCAGGGCCATTTTGCGCCAGGCATCAAACTTCTCCTGGTTTTCCGGCGTATCCTCCGCGTACTGAGCCGCGTCCGGCAAAATGGTGCTGAAGCCGGCCAGATGCAGCTGGTTGGTGGTCGCGTCGTGCATGTCGGCCATGACCATCCAGTCGTACGGCACTGGGTAGTCGTCTTGGACCAACTCCGGCAGCGCGGCCTTGTAATCGGCCAGCGTCTTAAGACTCTCCAAGTGCTTTAGCCGCGGCACAATCGGCGCAATGCCCAGTGCGTCGCGGGCCGCCTTGTCGCTGGCTTTCACGTACAGCTTGGCGGCGTACTGCAGCGCCGGGTCATTGGTCGTCTGCTCGCCGTTGGCCAACGCGGTCAGATCTTTGACCAGCTTGGCGCGAATGTTATCGGTCAGGTCGGAGTCAGCACTGACCATCGCCTTGTCAGGCGGGATCACCGTTTTTTCCTGCCAGTCGCCGTTGACGGCCATGTAAAGATCATCTTGAATCCGTGGTTTATCTGTCATGTTTCCTCCTCGTGATTTCACTGTTTTCTCGCATTGCTTTAATCATAGCCAACTGCTGCGGGAGAAACAACTGCAACAAACGGGCTGCGACTTGGCAACGCGGGAGCATCCAGCTGCGCCAGAGGCCTCGCCGCCAAAAACCCGCGGCAATACCTCTGACATGCGTAGCGGCTACCCATCCCGCTAAAACCGCCAGCCCTTCGCACCATACACGGGCTACGGACTGGCAACGCGGGAGTGGCTAGCCTAGCCCGCTAAAACCGCCAGCCCTTCGCACCATAAAAAAAAGCCGCCGCAAACCGCGACGACTCGATGGTTAATGGTCCGTAAGTAGTCCAGCGCATCCTTCAGTGTCTTGACCGGGACGATTTTCATCTTGGTCTTGATCTGCTTGGCGGTGCGCTTGGCCACGGCGTAATTATTTTCGTAGCCAGGGTCGAGCTTGCGGATCTGCTTAGTGGCCGGCTGGTCCGGGGCAAAGAAGACTTTCGCGCCTTCCTTGTTGGCCATGTAGACCTTCTTGTCAATGCCCCCGATTTGGCCAACGTTGCCATCACCGTCAATGGTGCCGGTGCCGGCAATCTTCTGACCGTGGCGGAAGTGCTGATTGGTCAGTTCGGTGTAGACCTGGACCGCAAACATGAGGCCGGCACTCGGGCCGCCGATCTGGCCGGCATCGATTTTGACCTTCGGCGTCGTGCTGATGGTCGTGTGCTCGGTCAACTCAATGCCAATGCCGGCCTTATTGGTCCCAGGCAGCTTCATCAGCTTGGCAGTCGCCGTGTGCACTTTGCCCTTGCGCGTGAAGGTCAAAGTCAGGCTGGAGCCAATCTTGCGCGACTGGATTTCCTTGATGTACTGGTTGGCAGTGGTGTAGCGCTTGCCGTCCAGTGCGGTAATGGTGTCGCCGACTTCCAGCTTGTCCTTAAACGGCGAGCCCTTGACCAGCGACATCACGTAAATCCCCAGGTGCCGCATTCTGGCCGGCTTGCCTGCCGCTTTGAACGCAGCTTGGACGGCGTTGTTCGCCGCGCTTTTGATGTACTGCTCCTGCAGAAAGGCGTAGGACTTCGAATCATCGTCGCCCATCAGCTCCTGCTTGGACATGATTTCGGAGTACGGCTGCATCTTGGCCCAAAGCAGCAGCGCCGGGGACGCCGGGCCCACCACGCCGACCGTCGTCAGCATGTAGGCCCCTTTTTCCGTGTCCTTCTTCCCTTCGACGGTCACATACGGCTTCAGCGACTCGGCCGAGCCGGGCACTTCGGCGTAGCAATTCGTCGGGTAAAATAAGAGACCGGCGACCACCACAAATGCAGCCACCAGTCCCCCAATGATTCCCCAACGCCGTTTCCTACTGGTTTGTTTTCGCTTGCTCATGCGCATCACCTAACTTTGCCATGACTGCGGCGTTCACGTTCGCCGGCAACAGCGAACTGACATCGCCGCCAAACGTCGCGACTTCCTTGATCAAACTGGACGACAGGAACCGGTAGCGCTTGTCTGCCAGCAGCAGCACCGTTTCCAGCTGCGGCGACAGCACCTGGTTCATCTCCGCGATGTCCTGCTCGTAGTCGAGGTCCTTGCCGGAGCGCACGCCGCGCACCAGCACAGTGGCACCGATCTGCTCGGCGAACCGCACCGTCAGCATCGAAGGCGCGGCGACCACGTCCACATTGGCCAGCCCTGCCGTCGCTTCCTGGATCAGCGCGACCTTTCGGCTGCCGAAAAAGCGGGTGCTTGGATGTGTTGGTCATCACGGCGACCACCACCGTGTCGAACATTTTGGCGGCGCGCGTTACGGTGTCCAGGTGGCCATTGGTGAAGGGATCGAAACTCCCGGGAAAAATTGCTTTGACCATTTACTCTGCCTCGCTTTGCTTCAGGATCAATACTTGGGCGACACCGTACGTCTGACGGCGCACCTTGTCATAGCCTGGGATCACATCGGGGTAAACCACGTCCATGCCCGTTTCAAACATTACCGTGCCTGCCGGTGCCAGCAGGTGCAGCTCGGCAATCAGCGCCAGCTGCGCCAGCGCTTCCTGCTTGGCGTAAGGCGGATCGGCCATGATCAGGTCAAACTGCCGGTTCGCCTCACCAAAGGTTTTCAGCGCGCGGTCCACCGGACTTTTCACCACGGTGAAGCGCTCCGGGTGCGGCAGCTGGCCAACATTTTCCTTGATGACCTTAATGGCGGGATACGCCTTGTCGACCAGCGTGGCGGTGGCCATGCCGCGCGACACGGCCTCGATGCCAAGGGCGCCGGTGCCTGCGTATAGGTCTAAGGCGTCACCCCCGTCAAAGTATGGGCCGAGCATGTTGAACATGGACTCTTTGACCTTATCTGCCGTTGGGCGCGTGCTGGCACCAGGCACGGCGGCAAGCCGCCGGCCGCGAAATTCCCCGCTAATGACGCGCATCGCGGTACCTCTTGGGCGCATCGTCGTCCTGGTCGTCCTCAAGCGCGGACAGGCTGGTGTCCCCGGAGTACTCGGTGGCGATGAACGGCCGCTGGGACTTTTCGACCCCCTTGACGAAGCGGAGTTTCTTGAGCTTGGCCATGGTGTCGTCAATTTTGTCCATATCCAGGTATAAATAGACATATTTCATGCGGCGCGACGCGTAAAGAATCGTGCCGTAATGACGCAAGGCCTTCATCTGTTTGAGTGAATACACCCAGACCACTAGGCCCTGGCGTTTGGTGACCTCAAGCATGCAATTCCTCCTCACAAAATCAGTTCTGCGCCAGCGGCTTCATTTTGGCCAGCAGCTCGCCGGTTTCCACTAGGTCGCCTTCGCCGGCATACAAGTGCGTGATCGTGCCGGCAAACGGCGCGTGCACCGTTGTTTCCATCTTCATGGCCGAGGTGACGAAGAGCGCATCGCCCTTTTCTACCTGCTGGCCTTCCTTCACTTCGACGGCCACCAGCCGGCCACCCATTGGGGCCCCGATCTGGTTCTGGTCGGTCGGCTCGGCCTGACGCTTCGTGGCGACCGTGTGCTGCGCGGATTCGTCCAGCACCTGGACCTCGCGTTTTTGCCCGTTGACCGTGAAGTACAGCGTGCGCTTGCCGGCCGCATCAGCCGGTGAAATCGCGTCCAGCTGCATCACGACCTGCAGCCCTGGCCGCACATCGACAGTGATGCGCTCGCCAATGCGCATGCCCTGGAAGTAGGTCTGACTGTCCAGCGCCGTGATGGGACCGAACTTCAGCCGGTTCTTTAGGTAAGTCGCGTAGACTTCAGGGTACAAAATGGCGGACAGGACTTGCGCGTCGGTTGGGTGCGGCAGGCCTTGGGCGGCGAGCTGCTGACGCACGGCCTCAAAGTCGACGGGTTTGGCCAGCGCGCCAGGGAGCTGCGTCAACGGCTTTTCACCCTTGAGGATCTTGGCCTGCAGAACTTTAGGAAAACCGCCGACCGGCTGGCCGAGGTCACCCTTGAAGAAGTCGACCACGCTGGCCGGAAAGTCGATCGTCTCGCCGTGATCCAGCACGTCCTGCGGGGTCAGGTGATTCTGCAACATAAACAGCGCCATGTCGCCGACCACCTTGGACGACGGCGTCACCTTGACAATGTCGCCGAACATCTCGTTGACCTGCGCGTACATTTGCTTGACGGCCTCAAAGTCGGTGATGTCCATCGACTCGGCCTGCTGTTTCAGGTTGCTGTACTGGCCGCCTGGCATTTGCACGGTATAAATATCGGTCAGGGGGCCGGTCACGCCGTTGGCAAAATCCTGGTAGTACGGGCGGACCTTTTCGAAGTAATGATTCAGCTTTTCGGCGTCTTGCACGTTCAGGTCCGGCTGCCGGTCGTTGTTGGCCAGCGCGTAGTACAGACTTTCCATGCTCGGCTGGCTGGTCGTGCCGGAAAACGCGGACTGGGCCACGTCGACCACGTCCACCCCAGCGTTGACCGCCTGCACGTAAGTCGCCACGCCGTTGCCGGTGGTGTCGTGCGTGTGCAAGTGGATCGGCACGTCGACCGCATCCTTCAGCGCGGAGACGAGTTCATACGCCGCCTCAGGCTTTAACAGCCCAGCCATGTCCTTGATGGCCAAAATGTTGGCGCCGGCATCGACCAGCTGTTTACCCAAGTCCACGTAATAGGCCAGAGAGTACTTCGGGTGACTGTCGGCCAGAATATCGCCGGTGTAGCACATCGTCCCTTCGGCCAGCTTGCCGGTTTCGCGCACGGCATCGATCGAGTGCGTGAGCTGCGGCACCCAGTTCAGCGAGTCAAAAATGCGGAAGACATCGATGCCGCGGTCTGCCGCGACTTGAATAAACTTCTTGATCACGTTATCCGGGTAATTCTGATAGCCCACCGCGTTACTGCCGCGGAACAGCATTTGCAGCAGCGTGTGCGGCATCAGCTTGCGCAGCAGGTCCAGCCGGACCCAAGGCGACTCGTTCAGGAAGCGGTACGCGACATCAAACGTCGCCCCGCCCCACATTTCAGCAGAAAACAGGTTCGGCAGCGCGTTGCTGAAGTCCTGGGCCACCCGCAGCATGTCGCGCGTGCGCATCCGTGTCGCAAACAGGCTCTGGTGCCCGTCACGCAACGTGGTATCGGTCAGCAACACCCGTTTTTGCCCGGTGAGCCACTTGGTCACGGCATCGGCGCCTTGGTCGTGCAGCATGGCGACCAGATCTGTTTGCGGCTGGGTCTTTTTGAACCGCGGGTGATAGTCAAAATCCGCCAGCAGCTTTTCAGTGTGCTGGTGCACGCCTGGGAAGCCGTTGACCGTAGTTTGGCCGATGTAGGTCATCAGCTGAGTAGTGCGGCTTTCGACTGGCCGCAGCTTGAATAAGGCCGGTGTCTCATCAATGAAGGTCGTTGTGGCACTGCCGGAACGGAACGTCGGCGTTTCCAGGACGTTCAGCAGAAAGGCCAAGTTGGTCTTGACGCCGCTGATGCGAAATTCCTTCAGCGCGCGCGTCATTTTCGCCACGGCGCCAAGGAACGACCCGGAGTGAACGGAAGTTTTGACCAGCAGCGAATCGTAGTACGGGCTGACGACCGCGCCGGCATAGGCGTTGCCGACATCCAGCCGCACCCCGTTGCCACCGGGACTGCGGTAGGTCGTAATCGTGCCGGTGTCCGGCATGAAGTGATTGCTCGGGTCTTCGGTCGTGATACGGCACTGAATCGCCGCGCCGCGCGTCGTGATGTCCTGCTGGTGCGGAATGCCAATATCCTTGAACAGGTCCTCCCCTGCCGCAATGCGCAGCTGGGCCTGGACGATGTCGACATCGGTGATCAGCTCGGTGATGGTGTGTTCGACCTGAACCCGCGGGTTGACCTCGATAAAGTAGAACTGGTCGCCTTCGACCAGAAACTCGACAGTGGCCGCGTTGTCGTAGTTGACACTCTTCATCAGTGCCACGGCGGCATCGCAGATCTTGGCCCGCAGCGCTGGCGCCAGCCCGACCGCCGGCGCAATTTCGATCACCTTTTGGTTGCGCCGCTGCACGGAGCAGTCGCGCTCGAACAGGTGGATCAGGTTACCGTTGTGGTCGCCAAGGATCTGGACCTCAATGTGCTTGGCATCCTTGAGGTAGCGCTCAACATACATCCGGTCGTCGCCGAAGCTGGCCACCGCCTCAGACACCGCATTTTGGTAGACGTCCTTGAGCTCCTTTTCGGAGTGGACAATGCGCATGCCCTTGCCGCCGCCACCGGAGGCCGCCTTCAGCATGATCGGGAAGCCGTGCTTTTCGGTAAAGGCCACGATTTCGTTAAAATCGCACGTCGCTCGGTCATGCCCGGGATGGTTTGCAGACCGGCCTTGACCGCCGCCCGCTTGGCCGCGACTTTATCGCCGAACATGTCCAGCAGCTCCGGGCGCGGGCCGACAAAGGTCAGCCCGGCCGCCTCGACGCGCCGCGCAAACTCGGCGTTTTCCGACAGTAGACCGTAGCCGGGATGAATCGCGTCCGCCCCAGACTCTTTGGCAATGCGAATAATGTCGTCCATGTCAAGGTAGGCCTCAATGGGCCCCTTGCCGGCACCGACCTGGTAGCTTTCCTGCGCCTTGAACCGATGAATGGTTAGCTCGTCTTCCTTGGCGTAAATGCCGACAGTCTTGAGCCCAATTCCTCGCTTGCCCGAAAGATCCGCACCGCGATCTCGCCGCGGTTAGCCACTAAGACTTTACGCATGTGCGTGCTTCCTTTCACTTGACCCGTTTGCCAGCCGGTTTGCCGACCAGCGCCTGCTTCTCCATCGCCGAAATGTTGAGCATCACACCCATCGCGATGCTCAGGACCAGCATCGACGAGCCGCCGTACGAGATGAACGGCAGCGTGACCCCGGTGACTGGCAAAAGCCCGGTCACCGCCCCGACGTTAAACGTGGTTTGAATCAGCATCAGCGTCCCGATGCCATAGCTGATCAGTGACCGGTACGCGTTTTTCGAGCGAATACCGATCAGGTAAATGTGCGCGATCAGGTAATAAATCAGCCCAATCACAATGGCCGCACCGACCAGCCCGAGCTCCTCGGCGATCACCGCCAAAATGAAGTCGGTGTATGGCTCGGGAAGGTAGCCGAGCTTCTGGGTGCCGTTGCCCAGCCCGACGCCGAACAAGCCGCCGTGGTTGATTGCCAGCAGAGAGTTGACCACCTGGTTGCCGACCGTTTTGCTTTCCTGAAACGGGTGAATCGCCGCGGTCAGCCGCTGGATTTGGTAATGCTTGGTCAGCCAGTGCGGCAGCTTGACGTTGGCGAACACATAGTACAAACCGCCGACGAGGACGACCAGACCGGCGAAAAAAACCAGTCCCCCACCGCAGCGAGATGCCGCTGGCACAAAGCATGATCAGCGTGATGCCCGTGATAATGATGGCGCCGCCGGTATCCGGTTCGATCAGGACCAAGAAGATACCCATCCCGACCAGGAACAGCGGCTTGACGAGTTCCTTCAGTGAAAAATCGGGGCGTCGCATATTGTCCTGCCGCTGACTGAACATATAAGCCAAGTAGAAAATGACAATCAACTTGGCAAACTCGGTCGGCTGCACGTTGATGGGCCCAACCGGGATCCAGGCCGCCGCGCCATTGACTGAGCGCCCCACCACCAACAGGTAGAACAACGAGGCAAACAAGATCAACCAGAGCGCCGCCTGAAACTTGGGCTTGCGAAACAAGCTGAGTTTGAAGTAGAAGAAAAACAGCGCCAGCACGAGCCCCGCGATGACGAACGCAAGCTGTTTGATCATCACGGCGTTATCCGCCCAGCGATACTGCGTCTGAATCCAGTAGGCGCTGGCCGAATACACCATCACGACCCCGGTTGCGCAAAGGACGAGGTATGGCACTAATAGTTTATAGTCGAGGTAATGTAGCTTTTTCAGCAACGGGATCGCCCTTTCGCGACAAAGTTGTCATTATTATATCATAGCTGCACAGGCCTGGAGCCGGCCACACCAAGGCAAGGCCCTCAGCTTACGGAAAAATTTCAGGCTAAGTTTAAAATCAGGCAAGAGAGTTTCATTTTTCTCTCATAAAGTTGTTCACGTCGTCTCAGAAAAGCGGTAGACTGAGTAATATGTTTTAGTGAGGAGTGAAAAATTTGGCAAAAGCAATTTCGTTTGATCAGATCGACCAGTACAAAAAAAAGATCTGGAAAGTCAGCCGGGCGCCAATGCCTTGGCCAAGGCCGTCCAAAACGTCGGCCCGCAGGCAGCAAGCCGCGGCACGCTGAACGACAAGGCCATTAAGCTCGCCTTTTCCATTGAGCTTGACACGGGTAAGGTCACGAACCAGAAGCAGTCCGGGCGCTGCTGGATGTTCTCAGAACTGAACACCATGCGCCATTTTGCCGGTGAAAAATTCGGCATCAAGGACCTCGAGCTGTCCCAGGCCTACCTGCCTTTTACGACCGCATTGAAAAGTCCAACCTGTTTCTCGAACAGGTCATCGCGAACCCCACCGCGTCCCCGACTGAGGACCGCAAACTGGCGACCCTGCTCGAGCAGCCTAACGGTGACGGCGGTCAGTTCGACAACGCCCCGGCGCTGATCGAAAAGTACGGCATTGTGCCGAAGTCGGTCATGCCTGAAACGTTCAACAGCTCCGCCACCGGCCAAATTAATGCCGTGCTGAACCTCAAGCTGCGCAAAGCGGCCAGCGAGATCCAGCAGGCGGCCAAGGCCGGCAAGGATCAGGACGCGCTCGAAGCGATCAAGGACGACAACCTCAGCGCCATTTACCGCATTGTGGCCTACGCGTACGGCAACCCGCCAGCGACCTTCGACTTCGAGTACCGCGACGACAAGAAAAACTTCCACGCCGACCGCGGCCTGACCCCAAAGGAATTCTACGCCAAGTATGTTGGCTGGGACCTGGGCCAGTACGTCAACCTCGTCGCCGATCCGCGCAAGACCAAGCAGTACTTCCAAGCTTACAGTCTGCCGAGTCAAAACACCGTTGTGGGCGGCCGGCCGATCACCTTTGTGAACGTGCCAGCAGACCAGCTGGCAAAACTGGCGATCAAGCAGCTGCAAGCCGGCGAGGCGGTCTGGTTCGGCAATGATGTCGGTCAAGACGTCGACCGCGATACCGGCACCCTGACCGGCGGCCTGTACGACTACTCCACCCTGTTCGGCTTTGACATGAAGCTGGGTGTGGCCGAGCGTTTCGCCACTCGGCAGGCTGAGGTCACCCACGCGATGACCCTTACCGGTGTGGACCTGGACGACAACGGCCAGCCGACCCGCTGGAAGGTCGAAAACTCCTGGGGCAAGGACCGCGGCAACGACGGCTATTACGTCGCCGACCAAAGCTGGTTCGAGCAGTACGCCTATGAAGTTGCAATTCGCAAAGACCTGCTGACACCAGAGATCCTGGCCGCAACGCAGACCGAGCCGATTCCGCTGGACCCATGGGACGAACTGCACTAGAATGCACCACTGATGTTACCGAAAAGGCCGCTTCCGCTGGGAGGCGACCTTTTTTTTGTACCTCAATTTT
>NZ_BBAJ01000062.1 GCF_001311195.1 Lacticaseibacillus camelliae DSM 22697 = JCM 13995 | reverse complement strand
AAGGCCCTGCGCTTCTCACGCAGTCTTCATCGCCAAACCGATCGGAAGGCTCAGCATGCCTGGTCAACCCTAAACAACAGGTCGGATCGCCAGGAAGTTTCCGGGTGGTTCTGACGAGGTTGTTCCTTCCTCGCCCTCCCATCATCCGAGACCATTCTCTCACAGAAAGAAAGCGCTGTCAATAAATTGATTGTCTCGATCTTGTAAATTATTTTAAGATTAATTCACATGACTATTTTACGTGTTCAATATTCTCGGTGCGTTAATGAAGATTACCTTTAATTAAGGCAGTTTTGCAAATGCTTGTTAAGATCATCTCAAGCGTATTTTTTTTCATTATGTCTGACCCGGGTGTAAACTGACGCCATCAAAGTGAAGGAAGTGTTCTTCATGACTGAAACTAGTGGCTTTTTGCAGGTTGAGGGCTGGGTCATGAACGGGCTCAACCGTTACATGATCGACCCGGCAGGCGACACCGTCCGTCTACCGCTGCTAGTCCTTTACGCTGACCGCTTTTGGAATCGCAATGGCGTGCCCTTGGCCCTCAGCAGCCAACCGATCAGCGTCGAATTCACAGCGGCGCTGGCCCACCAGAAACACGTTTGGACCCTGGGTGAAAGGATCCGCGTCTCCGGTCAAGTCGCGGCCATCAACGTCACTCGGGCCTCACAGCAAAAAGCAGTGCAACGGGTGCGCCAGCGCATTGTCACCCTTGACCGTAACGAACTTGCACATTTTTGGACTGGGATGCTGAGACGTGACGACCAACTCGCGCGCGTCACTAATTTCCGCAACCAGTACCTCGCAGGGAAGATTGGCCTGAACAGGTTGCAAAATGAGGAAAATCGGATTTTCAGCCGCGAACGCCACGTCTGGTTAGTGCAACTGGCAATCGTTCACGACAAGCAGCTCGCGATTCGCCGGCAAGCCGCACCAACGCTACTGGCAAACAGCCGCCCGGCCTATTTATTGAAAAATTCTTCTTTGCTCTCGCACGCTGTCAGCGGTCGGGCGCGCGTGGCGTGGCTGGAGGCCCCAAACCACTCAGCCCGCGGTGGGGTAAGATCCGTATTTCGGGCCACCCCTCGCCAGCCGGTGGTCGAGCGCAAGCTGATCAAGGACCAATACAATCGAGCCGAATTGCTGGTCCCACTCGAGCGGTTCCGCAAAAACTGGTTGAAAGCAGGTCGGCCAGTTGACTGGCTACCAGCGTGCCAGCTGATCTGCGGGACAAGCAGGCGGAATGGCTCGAGTACGAGGCCAATAAGAGGGTGAAGGTTTAACTTCTGACACGATCACCTGCGAATCGGATCAAACCAACCTCGTGTGATTTGGTGACCAGAGCACTGACGCTTTTCAAACATTCGGTTACGACTGGCTGCATGATTGGTCTGTCTCCTGAGAAAAACCCGCGGATAGGGTATAATAATAGACGTTAAACTGATTGTTATCACCCAATTCAGGAGGTCATCACGTGAATATTGCAGTCATTATCGCCGGCGGTTCCGGCCACCGCATGGGCCAAGAAATCCCCAAGCAATTTATCAACGTCTACGACAAGCCAGTACTGATCTACACGCTAGAGAGCTTTCAGAAGCACCCGCAGATCGATGCCATCGAAGTGGTTTGCATCGACGGCTGGCAAAACGTGGTTCAGGCTTACGCCAAGCAGTTCAATATCACTAAACTCAAGTGGATCGTCACCGGTGGCAATAGTGGCCAGGAGTCGATTCGCAACGGCGTTTATAACCTCGAAGATAAGGCTTCAGCTGACGACACCATTATCATCCATGACGGGGTGCGGCCACTGGTCGACGATGAAGTGCTCACGGATGTCATCGTGAAGTGCCAGCAGTATGGCAATGCAGTCACCTCAATGCCTTACAACGAACAGATCTTCGTCATCGATAAGGATGACCCTTCCACTACGACGCAGTACATCCCCCGCGAGACGCTGCGCCGGGTTTCAACGCCTCAGCCTACAAGTTCAAGACGCTCGACGACCGCTATCACGAGGCATTTGAGAAGAACATTGGAATCGAGGGCTCAAACTACACCAACACCATGATGGTTCAGCTCGGTGAAAAGCTCCACTTCGCTGCGGGCTCTGATATGAACATTAAACTGACAACAAAAGAAAATCTGGAAATGTTCAAAGCTTACCTCAACCTCGACAAAGACACCTGGTTAAAGTAGGAGGGCGCAATGCTTGATCATTCACTCTACCGCGAGGACGTGGACGCTGTCACGGGACTAGCGCTGCCTTGGCAAAAGCTGGCAAATAAATCAATTCTCATCACTGGCGCCAGCGGTTTGATTGGCAGTTTTCTGGTTGATGTACTCATGCAGAAAAATTTGCATGAGAATCTCAATCTGCAAGTCTTTGCACTAGGACGCAGCGAAGAACACGCCAAAGCTAAGTTTGGTGCCTACTGGGCCGATCCCCGGTTCACGTTTGTCAGCCACGACGTCAACAAGCCCATGACCGATTTAGCCCTTGGCCAAGTGGACTTCGTTTTACACCTTGCAAGCAACACGCATCCACGGGCCTATGCCACTGATCCCATCGGGACGATTACCGCCAACATCATTGGCACCCAGAACCTGCTTGATTTCGCCGTTGCCCATCACAGCGAACGCTTCGCCTTTGCCTCGTCTAACGAGATCTACGGCGAAAACCGAGGCGATGTCGACCTGTTTGATGAAGACTATTGTGGCTATCTGAACTCCAATACTTTACGCGCGGGTTACCCTGAGTCAAAGCGCGCCGGCGAAGCGCTATGTCAAGCCTACAAGACGCAAAAAGGGCTGGATGTCGTCATCCCTCGCCTCACCCGCACTTATGGCCCAACAATGGCCAGCTCAGACTCAAAGGCCATTGCTCAGTTTCTGGAAAACGGCCTTACCAAGCAGAATATCGTCTTAAAGAGCAAAGGGACGCAACTTTATTCGTTCACCTATGTTCCGATGCCGTCTCTGGTCTGCTTACCGTACTGCTCCAAGGTCTCAGCGGCGAGGCATATAACATTGCGGATCTTGACTCAAACGTCACCCTTCGTGACCTCGCTCAAACCATTGCCGACGCAGCAGGGACAAAGGTCGTTTTCGATTTGCCAGACGCAACCGAAAAAGCCGGCTTCAGCAAGGCCACAAAGGCTTTACTGGACCCGGCAAAACTACAGGCTTTAGGCTGGCATGCTCAGTTCGGCATGACAACTGGGATCGCTCACACATTGAAGATCCTCGCAAAGTAGGCTCATGTTTTCTAACAACGGTACCGGTCAGCAAATGGCCGGTGCCGTTTTTCTGTACTACTGATCATGCTGCGCGTACCGCGCCTCCACTGCCCGCTTTTGATTCTGCCACCAGTCGCAATGCTGTTGATACCAGTCAATCGTCTGCGCTAACCCACCCTTAAAGTCTGTGTGCAAAGGTGTCCATCCCAGTTCACGCCGAATTTTAGACGCATCGATTGCGTAGCGTGCGTCATGGCCAGGCCGATCAGCAACGTAGTCAAAGGCATCACTGGGTTGCCCCATCAACTGCAACAACGTTTCGACCACCTCAAGGTTGGAATGCTGCTCATCTGCGCCAATCAGGTAGGTTTCACCAATGTGGCCACGGGTGATGATTGCCCAAATTGCACGTGAATGGTCCTCAACATGGATCCAGTCGCGAACATTTTTGCCACTGCCATACAATTTTGGCCTGCGTCCGCTCAAAATGTTGGTGATCTGCCGCGGAATGAACTTCTCGATGTGCTGGTACGGGCCATAGTTATTCGAACAATTGGAAATAGTGGCCCGAACGTGAAACGAGCGCACCCAGCCCTGAACCAACATATCGCTGGCGGCCTTCGTTGCCGAGTAGGGACTTGAAGGCGCATAACGGCTGCTGGTCGTAAATTTGGCTGACTTCGGCTCCAGCGGCAACTGACCGTATACTTCATCAGTAGAAACATGATGGAACCGAACTTGATACTTTCGCGCCGCCTCAAGCAGTGTGTATGTCCCAATCACGTTACTCTGTAAAAACTCCTTGGGGTGAACTAAGGCGTTATCGTTGTGACTTTCTGCGGCAAAATGGACACAAACATCGGTCTGACTCATCAAGGTATCGACCAGGCTTTCGTCGGTAATATCCCCCACGACCAGCCTCACACGCGCTTTTAGTAAGCCTGTCAAGTTCACCCGATTGCCCGCGTAGGTCAGCTTATCAAGAATCGTGATGGCAACGTCCGGATGGTTTATATAGACATACCGAACAAAGTTGGCGCCAATAAAGCCTGCCCCACCGGTAATCAACAGTTTCATTATGCCTTACCTCCTCATGGCTCAGTCGGCGGAACCGCATGAATGTTTATCTCCCACTGTCACTGAATACTTAGTTGGCTGGGTGTTACAGAATCGGATTCAATGTATGTAACCCCTTCGGCCTTAAGTTCAGAAGCACGATCAACGTTGTTCACCCCATAAACATGCACCGGAATACCATCTTTTGTGGCTTCTGCAATGATTGCCGGCGTAACTTGGGTGTCGGCAATTGTCAGCAGTGAGTGCTGGTATGTGCGCAGTTCAGCCAAAGTCTGCCTAATGCCGGCTTGAGCAGAGTATAGCCAAGTTATCCTGGCATCTGGATATCTGGTCATAAAAGTCTTCCGAAGAGTCGCATTCGACAGGACGAAGAATGAACTGGCGTAAATATTATCAGCCTTTAGTTTAGCCACCACATGATCGGTAAAAGCCTGATCTGCCCAGTTTTCCTTAGAGCCATCTAAGTTCACAAACAATCCGTCTGCTGCCGCTGCATCGATGGCTTGATCAAAGGTTGGGACTCGGAGTGTTTGCCCCACAAGTGCTGGATAACCTGAGACATTCAGTGTAGTTGCTTCAACCTGTGCTAATGTCAGACTCGCGACTTTGCCCGTTCCATTTGTCGTGCGATCAATCGTGTCATCGTGCATCAGGACATACTGATGATCTTTGGTTTCTCGAATGTCCATCTCAACTATGCCGTAACCGGCATCCTTTGCAGCAGTGATCGCCGCAAGAGAATTTTCAGGCGCCACCGCATGGTCCCCGCGATGCGCAGACATGGCAAACCCAGGCGCCACATGAACAGCATTAGCAGATAAAGCGGCCGCGTTGACATACCCAAGCCAATGCCCGGCCTGATATACCGAGTAATAGGTCCCCCCGTTCAAATGGTGGTACATGCCATTGATGGTGACCGCTTGGCCGATATAAGCACTGGTATTCTTAACATTCCCGGAAAAAAGCCGCGGCCAAAATGGGTACCCCACCTTTGCCACAATCATCGTTTCGTGGTGGGCCAGCCATGCGCCTTGCGCACTGCCGACGGTTTTCACCGCGCGTGCATCGAGATAGCCCACCCACTGAATTTTTTCATTGTATAAAGAATAATAGGTTTGGCCATCTGTGGGCTTATATTCACCTGTTACGTGAAAGGTTTGTTGGTATAAGTTCTTCGCGTCAGTGTGTAAGCCAGCAAAATTTTTCATCAATGGATACGCAGAATTAGTCACTGTTGCGTAAAAATTTGTCTTAAGCCAGTTGCCTTGGGGCCCAGCCACCACCTTGGTGGCGACCTGATTGATGTACCCTTGCCATTGTCCATCGCTGGTGTACAAGGAAAGATAAGTGGCCCCATTGGCCGCACGATAGTATCCCGTGGCATGGTAAGTCTGCTGATAGTGCGCCGAACTGCTGCTGTTCTGGCTACCGAAAAAGCTTAGCCAAAGGGGATAACCTTTTTTTTGATCAGGCTCACATATTTATTTGTCCTGTGCCAAAGGCCCTGCATCCCTGGCGCCACAGTGGTCGCGCGCGAGTTGACATAGCCGTACCATTTGCCTGCGGTAGTATAGAGCGAATAATAATGGCTGCCGTTACTATGGTCATATCGACCCTTTGCAAGAAATGTCTGGTCGATCAGCGCCCGCGTTGACTGTTTCTTGCGCCAAGTAAAGCTGCTGTATGTGTTGTAATTCTTGCTGATCACCGTGACGTAATGACCATCCGCGTGATATGAGCCTGTGGTTTGGCCGCCCCCATACCCGCTATTCCTAGTGCAATCAGAAGTGGAACCAACCATGTCCGAGTATTTTTATTCATAAATGAAATGACTCACTTTCTTTATCGATACGCCTAGGTTCTATTATAGCCATCCAGCTCAAACAAAAAGAAGAACCGTCGTGACGATTCTTCTCCTCAATTAGAGGCCAGAGTGACTGCAATCATCACTCGTAGTCCAAGGCCGTTAAATTGTATTTGGTGATCAGGTTTTTCAAAGCGGTCCCGTAAGCAGGATTCGTTGCCCACGAGCCTAAACCGTTCACAGCGGTTAAGCCATTTTGGGCATTTTCTCGCCATGTGCCTTGATAGGTATCACCTGTGCGGATCTTCGCTGCGTAGTCGGTCGCGGAGTCCGTAAGAGAATTGTACTTCCTGAACGTACCAGGCAGTTGAACGGTTTGACCGTCAACCACCTCAGGCGAGGTCACGGTTGTCGTGGCGCCTGTCCAGCCACTGCCGGCCTTGATGCCAAAATAATTGTCCGCCTGCTGCGACAACGCACTCGTGCCCCAGCCTGTCTCTTCAATAGCTTGCGCAGCCATTACAGAGGCATAAAGGTTATTTTTGTCGGCCACAGGGACTACCGCCGCCGTTACTTGAGAAAGAAATGACTGTTGAGCTGGCGTCAAGTGACTGGTCTGAAGCTGGCCACCACTGACAGTTAAGGTGCCGGCTTTCGCGTTCAGATAGCCCAGCCACTTACCGCTGGTGGTGTAAACCGAGTAGTAAACCGCGCCGTTCACGTGGTGATACATGCCATTGATTTTCAGTGAAGCATGGCCTTTAGAACTGATTCCATGAGCAAAGCTGAAGGAGGACCAGATAGTGTAGTTTGGACTGACTCCCTGAAGAAAGCCGCCTTGCGCTTGCCATGGGCCTGAGGGTTGTTAGAGACGGTCACAGCATCCGGCTTAACGTAGCCGAGCCACTGCCCATTTTGACGGTACAGGGACAGATAAAGGCTACCATCAAAGGCGTGATACTCACCAGTAGCTTTAAACGTATTCCCGTATTCGGAATTCGTCGTCGTTGCAGGCTGACCAGTCCATCCCTGATACAACGGCTGATTGTTCTGAGTGAGGGTGACATACTTGTCTGCCTTCAACCAGACACCTTGTGGACCGGCAGCGTTGGAGACCCCGTTGGCATTGATATAGCCTTGCCAAGCGCCAGTGGCATCGTACAGCGACAGGTAAGTACCGCCATTGAGGTGATGGTACTCGCCGGTCACATGATAGGTCTTGTCATAAAGATTGCTGATTGGCTGCTTAACGTGCCAATCAAAACCGGAGTATACCGAATAGCCGGTATGCGTGACCGTGACATAGCGATCCGCCGAGATCTTCGCACCCTGCGCGGAGGTCACAACCGTCCCAGCGTTGGCATTTACGTAGCCAATCCACTTGCCTTTGGCATCCGTTACTGAGTAGTATACCGAACCGTTCGCATGATGGTACATTCCAGTCACTGTCAACGCTGCATACTTGCCAGTGCTGGTGCCGCGTTTGAAGTCAAACGATGACCAAATAGTGTAATTCTTGCTGGTCAAATTCAGGTAACCGTTCTTCTTCTGCCAAGCCCCCTGAGCGCCTTTCGCAACGCTGACGCTTTCAGGCTTGACGTAACCCAGCCATTGGCCATTTTGGCGATAAACCGACAGATACCGCACCCCTGCGAAGGTGTGGTACTGACCTGCCACCTTGAAGGTCTGGCCCACTTCGGCCGTGGTGCTGCCAGACGCCTGACCGGAAAAGTCACGGTAAATCGGCTGGTCGGCCTGTGTGAATGTCGCATACTCAGATGCCTTCATCCATGCGCCTTGCGTCCCCGGGGCCTTAGCAACGCCATTGGCATTGATGTAACCTTGCCAGGCACCATTTTGATCATATAACGACAAATAGGTACTACCGTTCTTATGGTGATACAGCCCGGTCACGTGATAGGTATTTTGATACAAATTACTGATGGGTTGCTTAATCTTCCACCCAAAGTTCGAGTAAACAGGATAGCCCGTGTGGGTCACGGTTACATACTCATCCGCGGCCACTTTCTTACCCTGAAGCGGTCCACGCGGCGCAGGCATCGATGGATCATTGGCATAAATTTTGACCAGATCCAGGAATTCGTTCAGTGAATAATGCCACTTTTTCAAGTAGCCATCCGGATCAGTATGATCGGTACCACCCAAATAATGAGACACATCGGCATGTGTCCACAGACCGCCCAGTCCGTAGTTATAACGTGCCAACGTCAGCGGGATTCCGTAATACTTTGCAAGGTATGCAGTGTACCACGCCGCGTTATTGATAGATTTCGCAAAGGCCGTGCGATTCTTGGCTGTCACCAGTTCAAACTGAACAAACCGCGCATTGGCCTTAGGGCCTGCGCCCCAGCACCCATAGTCAGTATCATGAATGTTCAAGATTGTTTTGTCATCAATGAACGTATGGACAAAGGCCGTCTGCCAACCGTAGTTAATTTCGTAGTCGGCGCCTTCTCTAGCAAGATAACTGTCCTTATCGTCAGTTTGGTGAAAAACGATCCCGTTTGGTAAGCCATCCGACGTCTTGTAAGGAAAAATCTCAAACTTGTGTAGTTCCTTCGTGATGGCCGGTGTTTGAAATCCCTGCTGGGCAATGTATGTGTTGATTGACGACTGCACGTGCAACTGACCCGTGGTGATTCGCGCCGCCGCGACATCAACCGGCTGCTGCATCGCCACCTCTGCAGTAAGAACCGAAGAGGCAATAAACACACTCCCCCAGAACACCTTGGACCTTGATATACTCATTATTCCAACCCACCCCATTTTCCAATCCTAAAAATTGCTATAAATTTAAAGCTTTATTGTAATACTATCCACTTAAATAACATGAATCAACCCTACCGCCGAATTGACACACATTCGAAATATTATCGATAAAAAAAGACAACCCCGTTAGCCTTAGCCAACAAAACTGTCCTACAGATGTGAGATGGTTCTTATTCGGTTGTAAATAGCACATCCGGGCCAGTCGTCCTGCCATCTTAATGATGAGAACAGGTTGAACAGTGATCTACAGAAGCAGCGTTTGCGCCTTCTAATAGTCACTATTATCGAACGACTTCAACCCCATTTGCATTCATGTAGCCGTACCAAGCACCGCTGTTGTCATAGAGCGAAAGGTAGGTGCTGCCATTGAAGTGATAATATTTCCCCGTCGACTTGAAGGTCCGACCATACACAGAACTACCGGTATGACGCACGGACCAGTTCCAATTAGAATACAAAGGATAACCAACATGCGTCACCTTCACGCGGCGATTATCTGCGAACCATGGTCCTTGCTGGCCACTACCGACCTCGACAGCGTTGGCATTGATCCATCCGGCCCATATCCCATTGACATCGTAAAGTGACAGATACGTGCCGCCGTTAATATGATGATAAATCCCCGTGGAGTGGAACGTTTGATGATAAACCGAACTGCCAGTATGGATGATGGCCCAATTCCAAGAACTATACAGCGGATAGCCAGTATGAGTCACCGTGACATATCGATTATCAGGCTGCTTCGGCCCTGCAGCCGTGGTTTGAAAGCTTCCTGCCTTCGCATTCAGGTAACCTTTCCAGGCGCCTGTGTTAGGATCGTAAACCGAGTAGTAGACAGAACCGTTAGCGTGGTGGTACATGCCGTTGACGCGAAGATACTTGCCCTTGGTGGTTTTAACACCTTTGGTAAAATTGAAGCTGGACCAAATCGTGTCAGCACTAGAATTCGCCATCAAATAGCCTGATTTTGCTTGCCAAAGCCCTTGCTGGCCACTGGCGACCGAGACAGCGTTCGCATTGACATAACCCATCCAAGCACCAATGCCATTGTAAAGCGACAGATAAGTCGCCCCATTGAAATGATGATAGATGCCTGTCGAATGATAGGTGTTCTGATAAACGCTGCTGCCTGAATGTCTCACATCCCAAGCAAAACTGCTGTAAAGCGGGTACACTGTGGGTAAAGGTCACATACCGATCATCGGCGAAATGAACGCCTTGCTGGCCCCCCGAAACGTCCACGCCTTTTACGTTAATGTACCCCTGCCAACGGCCGCCATTATCATAAAGAGACAGGTATGTACTTCCATTTTGGTGATGGTATTGGCCAGTGGCGTGGTATGTTTTGTGATAAACGTTACTGATTGGCTGCTTCACAGTCCAATTAAAATCGCTGTACAGCGGATAGCCAGTGTGAGTGACCGTGACATACTGATTATCGGCGATCCACGGTCCTTGTGCCGCCACGGTACTTGACCCTTTCAGCAAGCCTTGATAGTCATGCGAGACATCAACCATTCCACTGGTCGAACCACCTGGGATCTGCGCGCTGCTGGAGAACTGCCATGCCCCATAACTGGTGTCCCAAAGTGAACTGGCGCTTGGCGTGTCTGGATACTGTGCGTACCAGGTTTTGGCACTTCCAACACTGGCAATGGCGGTTGCGCTTTCGGCATAACCACCACCGGTGTAGACGCCATGATTCCTGTAACCCGCCGCGTTCAGGGCTGACCAATAGTTCGTCAAATCCGCTGCCGGCACAGAATTTTCTTCGATATCCGCAAAAATCAAAGTAGCCTTACTCAGGCCCAAGCCTTCCATCGCAGACGCAGTATATCTCGCTTCCGCTTGCGCCTGGCTAGCTGAGGTGAACCGAATATAATCATAAACATCGACCTTCAGTCCCGCGGCTTTCGCATAAGCAATTTGAGTCTTAGCAGCTGAGTTCGTATAACTACTGCCCTCAGTTACCTTGACGATCACCGTACTAACGCCAAGACGTTTTAGCTTGGTAAAGTCTGCCTGCGTCATCCAGTCCTGATAAGACGAGACGTCAACAGCATCAACCCTGGGAATACTGCTTGAGCCGATTTGAACGGTGGCAACTGTGGCATCAGTCAAAATGATCTCCTGAGTCCGGCCCGTCTTCATGCGATCCGCTGTTGCGACCTGCTGAGCCACTTTGACCCATTCCGACACACTTGCTTCAGGCATACTAGCAGGCATCCGCAAATAGTGGAGGCTGCTTGTTGACCCACTCGAATCGATACTGGCCTTTAACGCTTCGTCTGTCAGCACCCCACCCATGGTGTGATTTTGACTATCATTTTGCTGATTATTGGCGTGCATATTCAAGTCAAACACCGATAGTGTCTTCTCGACACCTGCACCGGCGTCTGTGACGGTGGTCATAGTGCTGGTGTCAGCCTGAACAGGCTGCCCAATAAGAAATCCAGCCGCTACCAATAAAAAAAAGACCGGCTAATTTCATGTCCATCCGTCTTACCTGCTTGAGATCGTTATTCAAAGTTATTCTCTCCCTCGAATTGCACGTAAAAATACAACTGACTAGATTTTAAATCATACACGTGTATTCAAGTAAAGTGTTATATTATTCACGATTGTGATTAAACGGTAACATAAAACCAGTCATAAGCCCTTGGTTCTCATCAGCGAGCTTCAGCATGCACAAGAAATGATCTATTCATCATAAAGGTTCGTACACTTCATTATCCATAAAAGCTACCTAATAATTCCATCCTTTTTTTTGATCCTTTTAGCTTTCAGCCGGCTGGAATAGCCTTGTGAATCTTGCAAAGCAGTATGCCTAGTTATCCGTCGGCTTATTCTTAAAGATGACAAACTTACTGAAAGCATAATTAGCGACGACAATCGCAAACTGTGTCAGCAGCTTTGACAGTCCCTCTCCCATCCCAAGAATCGTGATAAAAAGAAACATGAAGCCATAGTCTATCCCTAGACTCAGCACCCGCGCAAAAATAAACTTTGAGAATTCCCATAACAGTGCCTTTATGGTGCCCGTATGAGAATTAAAAACCCAGAGTTTGTTCGTGACAAATGCGAAAAGTACCGAAAGAACCCAGGCAACAAAATTGGCGATCCACCAACTCATTCCCGCGTGAGTCGCCACCACGAATGTCACAATATTAACAAGTGTTGTCAGCCCACCAAAAAAAAGACGTAGGTAAAGATGTCCCACAACTTTTTTTCGTTCAAGCCACGCCTTGCCTCTTGATATCAGTGTTTTCACTTTTTCTCCTCAATCTGTTGACGGTATTCAGCATAATCTGGCGTCTGTGGAAAAATGACCTTAATCCGTTTCGGAATATGGTAAAAATTCTTGAATCGCGCGTTCCAAGTTGGTTCGTTGGTACTAGTTTTCCACACAAACTGCTTATTCGGTAAATCTGGCAATCTAAGAACCTTTTGGTTTGTCTCAATTGCTCGATCAATCATCCGTTGTCGATTAATCTGCCCGTAATATGAATAAGAAAAAGTGAGAAGATAGAATAACATTGCAGTCAGTGCAACACTATTACCAAGTGTACCAAGCATCGGCTGCCAATGGGGCTTGCGCTCGGCCACTGCAAGCAGCAGCAAAAGCTCAAGCAGTACCCAAAAAATAAAGGTCCCATAAAACGACCGCGGTCCTATTGGATCAGCCATCAGCAAGGGCGCTGAAACGGCACCAATTGAAATCGTAACAATCAAACCGAGCCGCAGCTTGACCCCCTCTAGACACTTAAAGATGAGTTCAAGTAAGGCCAGAAAATACACGATCGTGAAAGCAATCAACAGATAGCCGGTTAAAACAGCAGATCCAAATTGCATCTTGCCGTAGAAAAATAGAACATAGACGGGGTATGCGCTGACCAGCCACCAACTGATCCAATCCTTATATGATTTGGTGTCCTTCTTGCCCAGAAAAAGGGCACCCAAGGTAAATGCAACAAGTAGCAGTAACCACGCATAATTCGTAAACATGTTGGGAATCATGACACTGTAAATTTTTTTGAACCAAGTAAGTGAAACTGAACGAAATTTTCTTATAGCCATCCGTATTTTCCGCGGCGTTCATATATGCAGGATTAATGAACATCAGCAGAGCACCAATCAGACTCGTCGCAAGGACCATCCAATGCCATGGCGCCACGTGCTCATGAGCAATTAAAGCATCCAAGATAAGACCCACACTGAAAAGCACCATAAAGATTGTTATATTCTCGCTAAAAAAATT
>NZ_BBAJ01000061.1 GCF_001311195.1 Lacticaseibacillus camelliae DSM 22697 = JCM 13995 | reverse complement strand
TAGGCGTAGGGCTTTGGCGCGAGACGACGATTAAGTTTGCTAGGTCAGACTGGGAGCCTTTCTCTGCTTGATTTAAATATTATATTCGGAGGTCACTACCCATGTGGTGCGTGATGAACGCAGACCATTATGCCAGCACCCGCTTTCTCACTATTGTCGGATTGCTTTGTGCAGTGATAGTGGCCCTATTTGTTGGTCCAACGCTTTTTCCGCTGAGGAGTTGCTATGGCACGTTTACTTCTGTTCAGACGTTAGGTGGGCGTCATGGACAGTCTGTTGACAATGTGGGTTTTAAAACGAATACGGAAACCTTTAAATTGGAAAAATAGTGTTGGAATATTTTAGCTGGCAATGAACGGTCCGATTTGCCACTGCCATCAAAGTGGCGCTACAAGATCGCAGTTGTAAGGCTTGGTTGGTTTGAGCGGCGGCGGATCACCAGAATCCGCATAAGTTTTCTGCCACAAGATTAGCGGTGCCAATCTCACTGCTCAAGGAGACACATCACGACAGTCACATGAGCCAGTGTGCGTCTCAAGATTCGGCGCCAAGTCGTTTTGCTTCTCAAACCTGGCAAAGAGGGTATGGTGATGTCATCAGTCACGTACGCTGCTAGGTGAAGGAGGCGTTGAAATGCGCATGCTGAAGCTCAAACGCCGGCTGATTCAGCTCGGCCTGATCACTGGGTTGGTCGTGGTTCCCAGTTGGCTCTGGTTTGGTTCGCGGTACGGCATTTGGATCGGGCTGCTGAATGCAGTCGGTGTTACAGTTCTGACGTTCCTGCTGATCGCGGTCAGGAATAGGTTTAAAAAGAAGCGCTAGGGCGCACGCCTACATATGATAGGGGCGGATTGTCAAAGGATTGTTAACGGGGTATTCTAATTGTAGCAATATATTGGATGCGGTTTCAGTCAGGCAACGGTGTCAAATCACCGTGAAAGGTCGATAGCGATGAAAACTCTTAGCACCCACTCTTGGCTTGTTCGGACCTTAATTGTGATCGATGCGCTGCTTATCTTTTTGGCCATTTGGACGATGATCGTGGGCGATCAAGGCATCGCGTTATTTTTGATCCAAGGCGCGACGATTCTGGTGATCGCGACTGGCGCGCTGGCACGGCGAAGGGAATAAAGCGGCGCATCAGGTGCCGCGATTGATTTTGAAGGAGGATGCCCGGTGAAAAAAATGGGGATATCGGTTTATTTTCGGCCTGCCTGTGCTGCAAGGCGACGCGGTGACACACGCAGACAGTGTGTTAGGGTGGCCTGCGATGCTTTTCCCCCTGGGTATTTTGATTGTTTTTTGTGTTTCGCTGTTTGTGATTCCGCTTCGGCTGCTGCATGCGGACACCGACTTTATTTTGTGGCTGGGCCTTTACGCACTTTCGCTGGTTTGGTTTCTTCGCGCAAGCCGGGTAGGCAATCTCAGCGAGCGGGTTTCGGACGCAGCGCTGCCGAACGTTAAAAAGCGGGTGCACCACTGGAGCTGGTGGTTCGGGATGGTTGCGGCGATCATTGTTTATACCGTCCTGTCAGTAACTCAGTACCGCGTGTTTGGTCGGGCAAATTTCTGGGCTAACGGGCTGGCCGACACACTTTTCAACGCAGGGTGGCAGGTCGCACTGATTGCCTGGTTTTTTGAGCACGTGTGGCGGATTACCTTGCAGTCGCGCTTGGTCGCAGTTCACCCGCTTGACGCGTCGTGAGTGTTCTGTCGTGAGTCGGCTGCACTGGTCGCGCAGTCCTGCTTGCGTGATTGGGGTTTTGAGCTAACGAAAAACCGTGCAGGCCTTCAAATCGGGCGCTGCACGGTTTTTGTTTTACATCTGATGCTCAGGGAAGAACGGTTTACTGCTCTTATAGGGCGAAGGTCCGGTGATCAGGGTTTTGTTGATAAACCACTGCAGCCCTGCCCCAAACAGGATAAAGCCGGTGGCAATCATAATTCGCGCCAGGACGTTTTCGCTGTACGGCGGCAGCAGTGGCATCAATGCCCCGACGGCCAGAATGATTCCGGGGAAGCCCGGCTGATGAATCTGGCGACCGGCGTAGAAAATCAGCAGGCCAAGGATGAATCCAGCTGCGAGAAAAAGGACTAGCCACCAGGCATTGATGCTCGCCAAGTTGCCGTGCAACCGCGTTAGGCCATACTTAGCGACCTTATGTTTCTCGAGGTAGGATGCTTTCGTCGAGTAAGGCAATGTATACAGATGAAACTTGAGGAATAGTCCCATCACCATCAGATACGAAACGGCGTAGAGCCATGCGCCGTGTTTCAGCAGGCGCGCGAGCCGCTGATAACGTTGTGACTCAGTCATTTGATCATCTCCATCTCTCGGTGAGACACTGGGTCTCACTCACCCTAAGAGTGAAAAACACTAATTAGCACGGTTCTTAAATTACAATGATAGTATCATGAGGATCTTGGCCATAATATACGCGCTTAACAATCTAGTTGCAACAATTTTCTGCGTGACCATCGGCCAATAGTCCAGCTAATCGAATCGTGTGGCGACAAAAAGACCGTCAGTAGACTTTTGGGTAAGTCTGACGGTCTAACGTTGTTCATATAACACCGGCCGTTAACAACGGCTCTGCGCAGGCCTCATTCGTGAGGCCTGTTTTTGTGTTTTCATTATATTCTGGCCCGGATTTACCTGTCACCTGTTTTGGGCAAGAATCTAGCGCAATAGTGTGGCTGACGAGGATTCCGGCGCATCTGGGAATGCTGTACTGCAATTCTGGTTCGCTACCCTATGCTATAATCAGTACCAATTAAGGGGGAGACGGTTTCATGCAGGTGGCGTTAATTGAAGATGACGAACAAACCAGAGCACGCACAGAGCAGCTGTTTGAAGCTGCCTCGACTGCTGCCGATCCCATTCACGTGCTGCCGTTTGCGTCCGCAGAGGCGTTTGAATTTGCCCAAGTGGCCGCAGATGTGCTGGTTTTGGACATTAAGCTGCCCGGCGCCGATGGCATGACGTTAGCCAAAGCCGTGCGCAAGGTGGATCCAACGGTGCCGCTGGTATTCGTGTCCAACTACGATGAATACGTGTTTGAAGGCTATGATGTTAACGCGCTGGCCTACATCATGAAGCCGCTGACTGCCGCCAAAGTGGCCACCATTATTGCAAAAGTCCGCGCCCAAAAGCCGGCCAAGCAGCTGCTGGTGACCACGGCGGCAGGAGCGCAGCGCATTCCGTTATACGAGCTGACCGCGATCGAAGTGGCTGATCACGCGCTGGCGTTTCACTTGCAAGACCAAACGCTGGTGGCCGCCGGGCAGTTGAAAGACTACTTGAGCCTTGAACAGGAAGACTTCATTCGCATCTACCGGTCGATCCTGGTGAATCTGAACTTCGTGCGTCGCGTCACGACTGGCGAGGTGGAAATGGCGGACGGCACCCACTACCCAATTGCCCGCCAGGAACGCAAGCGCACGCGCGAAGCCTTTTTCGCTCACTATCGGAGGCTGGCTGATGATAACTGAGGGGCTAATCGCCGCGCTGGCCGGCGGCAGCTTGGGACTGATCCTGGGCGGGTCGGCGAAGCGGGAAAGCATCACCGGGCTCGGCTTAGCCGCCGGGGCCTTTGCCGTTGCTTGGGGGCACCTGGCTTGGCTCGCCGGCATTCTGTTTGCGGCAGTCAGTGCGGCGTTTCAGTGGCGCAAGGGTGAAAAAGAAAACGCGCTGGTGTTGGCCGGGCTGTTCTGTTTGGCTGCGGCCGGGACCATGTGGGTCGGCGCGGCCAGTCTTGCCTTTGGCGTGATTTTGGCTGCATCATAGGTTTGTGGCGGACCCAGAACCATTGGGGGCTGCGGCTGATCGCGCTGGGGTTTGTGCTGTGCGGCGGCGGGGCTTTGGTCCTCACGACCGGCTGGGTGCAGGTGGTGGTAGCCGCCGCAACGCTGCTGGCGGCCGCTGGTTTCAGCCTATTGGTCCGGCAGTTTTTCGCGCAGCAGGACGCGGTGTTTGCCAAGGGCCTGGACCAGATGATGGCCCAGTACAGCGGCGAGGTGCAAGGCTTGTACGAGGGCATGCGCGGGTGGCGCCACGATTACCACGACCACTTGCAGGCGCTGAAGGCCCATCTCGACAGCCAAGACACCGCGGCGGCTCGGGCCTACCTGGACGATCTGGAAGATAAGCTTGATACCGTCGACACCTTGGTGCACTCTGGCAACCCGATGCTCGACGCAATTTTGAATGGGAAGCTAACGTTGGCGGAGCGGGAAAATATTCCGACCAACGTCAAGGCGTTCGTCGGCGCGACGCCGTTGATCCAGGACCTTGACCTGGTCGTCATCGTCGGCAACCTGATGGACAATGCGCTGGAGGCCATCGAAGCCCAGCCCGCGGGGGAGAAGCGGCGGCTGCGGGTTTACATCGCGATCTTGAAGCAGCAGCTGTACATTTCAATTACCAACACGCGGCCCGCCGACCAGCAGATCGACATCCACTACGCCTCGACCAAGAATGACAAGCGTGGCCTGGGCATTCGCCGCATCAACAAGCTGGTGGCCAAGTACGGCGGATGATCAACCGCCAGTACGAAGATGAGGTGTTCGTGACCGAGATCGCGCTCCCGCTCAGCCATGACCATTCGCGCGAGAATTCAGACCATTAACGAAAAAGTGACCCGCGACGGCCACTTTTTTTGTACAGTGAAGGCAGTAAGAATGGAGATGGCGTCATGGCGAGAAAAAAAGCCGCAGTATTCACTGGTCAACAACCTGCGCTGGTACTTTAGGCAGGTGCAGCGTTATTTTCCCGGTCTCAAATGGGATATTCTCGGGACCGTCGTGGTCACGGCACTGACTGGGGTGATCGGCGTGATCGCGCCGGCTTGGCTGGTGGGGCTGCTCGCCAGTCGGGCACACTTCAGCTACTTTGTCGAAGTCGCGCTGGGTATGGCGGTGGCGCTGGCGGCCGCAGGGGCGGCGAGCACCTTTCTCAAGTTTTACGCGGACGCGTGGGGATCGAACTTGCGCGCCAAACTGGCCGTGGCGCTGCACCAGCTGACCTACCAGATGCCCTACCAGCAGCTGCAGACGCCGCACGTTCAGGAGCAGTTTCACCAGTCGTTTAGCAACGCCTTGTCCTGGACGCTGGCCGGTGCTGAAGCCATTTTTCGAAGCATTAAAGCGCTTTTGGCGGACGGCGTGACCTTGCTGATCTTCACGATTACGTTATCCGCGTTCACGCCTTGGCTGTTTGTCCTGGTTCTGGTGGCCGCCGTCATCGGCTACTGGGGGCTGCAAAGCTACCGGCAGTGGTACGAGACCAACAAGGCCAACTGGGCCACCCAGCGGCGGCAGACCAGCTACTTGAGCCGCACCGCCTACGCGTTGGAAAACGGCAAAGATATGCGGCTTTACCATGTTGGCGACTGGTACCAAAGCCACTATGAGGCCTTGCTTCAGGTCCGGATGCACTGGCAGCGCGCCGATTCAACGCGGACAGCGGTGGCGGAGCTGATCGGGGACGTGGCCGGGTTCGTCCGTGATGGCGCGGCTTACACCATGCTGGTGCTGGCCGCGGCGGCCCAGACGCTTTCCATCGCCCAATTCACGCTGCTCTTTGGCGTGACCAACCAGTTCGTCACCTTGACCAACAGTCTGTTGATGGACTGGCATCAGTTGCAAAAAGCCAGCTTGGACCTGCAGGAACTGCGGGCGTTCACAGATCACCAGACCCCGGCGCCCACCCAACCGCTGGCGGCTGCAGATGCAAGCCAGCTGGCCAAGCGGCCGGTGACCATTCAATTCGAGCATGTGAGCTACCTTTACCCGGAGGCGGAAAAACCGACACTGCGGGACGTCAGCTTCACGCTGGCCGGTGGTGAGCGCCTGGCGTTAGTGGGTGTCAATGGCGCCGGCAAAAGCACCCTGAGCAAGTTGATGATGGGCCTGCTTGACCCGACCAGCGGTACGATCCGGATCAACGGGGTCGATGCGGCCCAGCTGCCACCGCAAACGCGGTACGCGTTGTTTGCGCCGGTGTTCCAGGAATCGACGCTGATTGCCGCGGACGTTGCGCAGAACGTGGCGATGACGGCGGAACCTGATGCGCAGCGGGTCCAAGCCGCACTGAAGCAGGCTGATTTGACGCAAACCGTCGCTGGCCTGAAGCAAGGCGTGCACACGCAGTTGACGCGGAACCTGCACGATGACGGGGCGGACCTGTCCGGCGGGCAGGCGCAAAAACTGATGCTGGCGCGAGCCTGTACAAAGACGCGCCGGTGCTGATCCTGGACGAACCCACGGCGGCGCTTGATGCCATTGCCGAAAGTGCGGTTTATCAGATGTACGCGACGCTGACGGCCGGCAAGACCTCGCTGTTTATCTCGCACCGCCTGGCATCGACCCGGTTCTGCGACCAGATCATTTTTCTGGCAGACGGGCGGATCGTCGAGCAGGGCACGCATGAGGAACTGCTGAGCGCGCACGGCCTTTACGCCGAGATGTACGCGATCCAGAGCAAGTACTACCAAAAGGAGGTGAAGCAGGATGGATCAGGACAAGTCGTTTTGGACTAAGTTGCGCGGAATCGTGTGGCTGATCCACCAAGTCGACGCGGGGATGCTGCCGGTGCAGTTCTGCTATGTACTGCTGATTGGGATCCTGCCGTATCTGAACACGGGGTTTCTGGGGGTGCTGCTGATCATGCTGCAGCACCGCGCACGCCCTGCCCAAATCGTAGCGCTGCTCCTCGCCTTTTTGGCGGTGCGGCTTGGGCTGACGGTACTGCAGCGGGTGGTGGAGAAGCTCCAGGCCGATCATCACCAACTGCTGGGCCAGCGGCTGGAGGCGCTGACGGCCGAGAAGCTGGTGCGGCTGGATTATCAGGACTTCGAATCCAAAGACCTGCGCGCCGCCTACGACACGGCCCGCCGCGGCGCCAGTTTTTCCGGTGATCTGGGTGCGCTGGTGCAAAGCGGGTTTTACCATGCCTTTAACATGCTGATCGCCGCCGGGTTCGCCATTGGCATCCTGGTCACGCTGCTGCGCGGACACGTCACCGAAAGCAAATTTGCCTGGCTGTTTAATTCGCCCTGGTACCTCGTTGTGATTTTGGCCGTGCTGGCGCTGCCGCTGCTGCTCAGTGTTTGGGGCATGCGGCGTGGGAGTGTGAAGCAGCGGGAAATGATCCAGAAAATCGTTGCCCACAACGTCTCGTGGCAGTACTACAACGATTTTGCCGAGAATTTTAAAAATGGCGAGCTGACCCGGCTTTACGATGCGGACGGCATGATGTCCCGCGCCGAGGAGAAGGCCTTGGATGCGGGCAATCAGGCGACTTGGCACGGCATGATGGGGATGTTCGGCGCGACGGCGGTGCCCAGTGGGGTGATCCAGCTGGCGGTCGGGGGCCTGTTCGTCCTGGTGGGGCTTCAGGCCTACGCCGGCGGCCTGGCCATCGGCACAGTGCTGATCGCGGTGGGTTACCTGCAGCAGTTCATGCTGGCCTTTGACGGCTTCATCGGCGAGCTCGGCTACGCGGTGAACGAGGTCAATTACCTGCAGTACTATGTGACGCTTTTAAAAATGCCAACCTCGCACACCGGCGGTACGTTGCCGGTGGAAAAACGCACGGACAACGATTTTGCCATCGCGTTTCACGACGTCTCGTTCAAGTATCCGGACAGCGACGAGTGGGCGCTGCGCCACATTAATTTGACGCTGCACATCGGCGAGCGCCTCGCGATCGTCGGCAAGAACGGCTCGGGCAAAACGACGCTGGTCAAGCTGCTGTGCCGGCTGTTCACGCCGACCGAAGGTGAGATCACGCTCAACGACATCGACATTCAAAAATATGACCTGGCCGAATATCAGAGTCTGCTCGGCGTCGTGTTCCAGGACTTCCGGCTGTTTGCTACTCGATTGGGGAGAACGTCGCCGCCTCGACGCAGGTGGACGAGGCCCGCGTCTGGCAGGCGCTGGCCGTGGCAGACATCACGGACCGGGTCAAGGCCATGCCGAAGGGTCTGGCCACGCCGATCACCAAGAGTCTGTTCGATGATGGCATCGACATTTCCGGCGGGGAAGCCCAGAAAATCGCCATCGCGCGCGCCGCCTGGTACAAAGACGCGCCGATCATGATCCTGGATGAACCGACCGCCGCCTTGGATCCCATTTCCGAGTACGAGATCTATCAGCGCTTTGATGCGCTGGTGGGCGACAAAACCGCCATCTACATTTCGCACCGCATGAGCTCAACGCGCTTTTCGCAGCGCATCGTGGTGTTTGATCAGGGCCAGATTGTGCAGGACGGCAATCATGAGTCGCTCATGAAGCAGGACGGGCTGTACCGCCAGCTGTTCAACGCGCAGGCTCAGTACTACACGGACGACAAGATCAAGGAAGAGCGCCAGCAGGGGCTGCAAAGTGCCGCGCCGGTGGTGAAATAAGGCACAGCGGACCGCTTTTACCTATCGGGTGAAAGCGGCCTTTTTGGTGTTGCGACTTATTTGCGAAAGCGGTTTACCATTTTTCCTTAGTGGGTTACGCTAATCAGGTAAAAAGGGAGGAATTAACTCATGGCAAAATTACCTGATGGATTTCTGTGGGGCGGTGCGGTCGCGGCGCACCAGCTCGAAGGCGGCTGGCAGGAAGGCGGCAAGGGCGTCTCAATCGCCGATGTGATGACCGCCGGGGCCAACGGCGTGGAGCGCCAGATCACCCCGGCCGGCGTGCAGCCGGGGCTGAACTACCCGAACCACGAGGCCATCGATTTTTATCACCACTACAAGGAAGACATTAAGCTGTTTGCGGAAATGGGCTTCAAGGCGTTTCGCACGTCAATCGCCTGGACGCGGATTTTTCCCAACGGCGACGAGACCGAGCCGAACGAGGCCGGCCTGAAGTTCTACGACGACGTGTTCGCCGAGTGCCACAAGTACGGTATCGAGCCCGTCATCACGCTGAGTCATTTTGAAATGCCGCTGCACCTGGTCAACGAATACGGCGGCTGGCGCGACCGCCGGCTGATCGACTTTTTCGTGCGGTTCGCGACCACCTGCTTCAAGCGCTACAAGGGCGTGGTCAAGTACTGGATGACGTTCAACGAAATCGACAACCAGTGCGACTACAACCGCGAGTTCACGATGGCAACCAACTCCGGCCTGCTGTTCCCCAAGGGCAGTACGGATGAGGACCGCGCCAGTGCGATGTACCAGGCGTCCCATTACGAGCTGGTGGCGTCGGCGCTCGCCGTCAAGGCCGGCCACGAGATCGACCCGACCAACCAGATCGGCTGCATGATCAACTTCACGCCGATGTTCCCGGCTTCCAGCAAGCCTGAGGACCTGTTCATGGCGGAAAAGGCGATGCAAAAGCGCACCTGGTGGAGCGACGTGCATGTGCGCGGCCACTACCCGGCCTTCATGGAGGCCTACTTCAAGCGCACCGGCTACCGGCCGGACATCACGGACGCGGACCGCGCGGCGCTGGCGGCCGGCACGGTCGATTACGTCGGTTTTTCCTACTATTCGTCCAGCACCGTGGCGCACCAGGCGGACAACCCGGCTTACGATTTTGTCGGCGACAAGGAAATCGTGCCGAATCCCCACCTGAAGACGACAGAATGGGGCTGGACCATCGATCCGCAGGGCCTGCGCTGGAGCCTGAACTGGCTGTACGAGCGCTACGAAAAGCCGCTGATGATCGTTGAAAACGGCCTGGGTGCGGTCGACAAGGTCGAAGCGGACGGCCGCATTCACGACCCGTACCGCATCGACTACCTGCGTGCCCACATCGCCGAAATGGAAAAGGCCGTCAACGAGGACGGGGTCGACCTGCTCGGCTACATGCCATGGGGCTGCATCGACCTGGTGTCCGCCGGCACCGGCCAGATGGACAAGCGGTACGGCTTCATCTACGTCGACAAAAATGACGCAGGCGAAGGCACGCTGGCCCGCAGCCGCAAGGATTCCTTCTACTGGTACCAGCATGTCATCCAAACCAATGGCGAGAATCTCAGCGACGTCAAGCCGCAGTAAAATGGCTACAGCAATGCCCTGCTCACACGCGTGGTGAGTAGGGCATTTTTGCGTGGTGGCGTCGTCAAAGGTCGTCGGGCAGTGCAGCCTTGCGGAAGGTGTCAATGACCAGTGAAATTCCCCAAACAATAAGGCTGCGGCCGAGAAAAGTGTGCCAGTCACCGGTGATCAGAAAAGCAATCAGCGCGTAGCCCGTGAGAATCAACAGGATAATGTAGATGAAGATCAGTGTGACCAGAAAGGCGATTTCCAAGATCAAGTCCCTAAGCAATGCAATTCCCCCAAAGCAGGCCAGCATGAAGCCGGCCATTTTTTTTGCCACGCAGGCGTGGCGCCGCCGATTATAGCAGGTGTCTTTAGCGGTCAAAAGCGATTCTGGCGCGGCAATGATGCTTTCCAGATATTTCGATGAGGAAGCGGCCGAACGGGTAGGCAGTGGGCACTGCTGCCCGGTATAATGTCTGGAGCAGAAGCGTTTAGAGCGGTGGTATCTCGCATTCGAAAGAAGGTGAGGCTTATGAGCTTAATCTCATAACCTTGATTTCCGGTAGAAAGGGGGTACGAGTTTGCTTTTGATCGACGTCATGACGTGGATCATTACTTTCATCAGCGAGTTGACATCATTGATCTTCGTGATCACGATGTTGCTTATCACATGGCGATTATTGATGAAAGAATTCGGCCGCGGCCGAAAAAAAATAGCAAACAAATACGCCGCTGAACCCTGAGCAGGAAGATGCGGGGTAACGTTTGCATTCAGAATGCCATCGTTCAAAATAATTCTGCGCGGGACGTCTTGCAGGGCGTCCCTTTTTGCTGTCTTAATTATATCATGGTCTCGAAAGGCGGTGAAGCCCTTTTGACTCGAAACGGACAGGGCCGGTGACGCTAATGGAATCCAGAAAGTGAAAAAAAGGGGACGTCGTGTTTTCGCTTTCGAGGCGCGTTTCAGCGAAACAACGCCGTACCGTTAGCCCAGTGAATCACATCAGCCAGAGGGACTCGCCACGTGCGGGGCCCTTTTTTTTAAAAAGAACTGCATAAGCGAATATTAATCAAAAGCATAAATAACGACCGTTTGATTAGCCTGCTCAAGTATCACCATGATACGTTGGAATTACGAAAGGGAGGGACGCCATGGCGAAATGGTTGCTGGTTGGGACACTACTCCTTGCGCTGTGCGGCCTGACGGGAGGCGAGCGAATGCCGGAACAGACATTCACGATTTATTACGGGGCGGCCAGTGACGCGGTCGTTGACCAGTTAAGCGACCGCGCGCTGGCGATCATTGAACCCAACGGGTGGCAGGCCGCGCAGGTGCAGGCGCTCGAAGACCGCGGGACGCAGACGTTTGGGTACGTCAACGTGATGGAGCAGGAGCCGGCGTATGACTTGCCTGCCGAGTCCGCCCTGCAAGTCAATGGCAAGCAAGTACCGATTCCCAAATGGGACACTTATATGCTCGACCTGCGCCGCTCAGAGGTGCAGGCCGCCCTTTCTGCTAAGGTGGCCCGGATCGCGGCTTCAGGGTACACCGGCGTTTTTCTCGACACGGTCGGTGACATCGATGATTACCTGACCGAAGCGCCGCGCGTTCAGACCGCCCAGCGCCAGGCCTTGACCGATTGGCTGACGCGCATGCATGCGGCGTACCCGGACCTGAAGTGGTGGCAGAATCGCGGGTTCGAGACCTACACGGCGGCCACAGAAGGCGTGGTGTCAATGGTGCTGTGGAGGATTTCAATGCGGAGACGGTGGCCAATGACAGTTGGAGTCAGCGCTGGTTAAGCGAGCTGCGGCGAAGACCGGTGCAGCTACTCGCAGTGTGCCCGGATGCGGCCAGCCAGCGGGCGGCCGAAACGGCGGGGATGACCACCACGGTCAACGCAAACGACGTGTACGACCACCTTTAGCGACGGGGTTGAAGGTGATGTTAGGGGTTTTTGAAAGGAGCAACGCAATGACAAGACGCAACAACAGAGCTTGGGGGCTGCGGCTGATCGAACCGCTCATCGGGTTGGTGCTGCTCGGCTACCTATTAGCTGAAACTGACTGGGTGCCAGAGGCGTTTTTGCCGCTGATCGGGTTCGCCTATGTTGCCGGCTTTGCCAGCTACTACGGCATGGGGATCGGCATGTACACCTGGGCGGCGACCTTTTTCGGCAGTCTGTACCTGACCGGTGTGGTGCGCCAGCAGGACGTGCTGCTTGAACTGTGGCACTTTAACACGCTGCTCTACTGGAGCGGGCTGCTGCTGGTGGTCGCCGTGATCGGTGGGATCAGCTCGGCGCGCAGCGAGCGCTACGACGATCAGGTGTTTCAAAACGAGACGCTGGAGCAGAATAACGAAGAGCTTAACGAGACCCTGACGGCAGTAAACACCAGCAAGGAGGCGCTCAAGGCCAAACTGCTGGCAACCGACAACCAAACGACCGAGCTGTTCGAGTTGTTTAAAGTGCTCGACCAGGCCCCGCCGCAACTGGTGCCAGGCGCGATGGTGAAGCTGTTGCAGCAGTTCCTAGCCGCCGAAAATGTCGCCGTGTACGAGCCTCAGAACGGCGCCTTGACGCGCATTGCGGGCAGCGGTGACGCCGGCCAGTCGTTGACGTTGGCGGAGCCAATCGTGCAGCGCGCCACGCTGAGCAAGGCACCCACCATCCGCACAGAAGCCGATGGCCCCACGGCGCGATCGTGGTCGGGGCCGTGCACGTGGATCAGCAGTTGGCTTACATTATCGGCTTGGACGTGGCGCTGGGCGACTTGACCGCGCAGCAAATGACCCTGTTCAGCTGGTTCCTGAAAATTTTAGGTGAACGGATGGAAGCGGAAATGATCCGTCAGGCGGGGTACCCGCGGCCTGGCGCTCAAATCGTGAGCCAAAGCGCGAACACCGGAAAGTGAGGCGAGGCAAATGTTGGCGATTGTCTATCTGAGTTACCTCGCGTTTTGCCTGCTGGTGTTCAAGGCGGTGTGGCGATCCGCGTGGCCGCTGCTCGACACCTTGTGCACCGTGATCGCGATGGTGCTGCCGGGGATTGGTCTGGCGCTGGCGATCTGGTGGCGCGCCAGTTACCGGCCGGTCGACGCGACCGCGCTGACGGCGGCACACCTCGCCGAGCGGTTTGAGCCGGTCGTGAATTATTCCGCGATGCGGCAAACCGCCAAGGAAGACCTGACGGCCGAGGAGCTCAAGCCGGCCTTGGGCGTCCCCCGCGCCGGCGGCCACACCAATGTGGTCGTGCAGCTGCATCGCCAGGCCGTTGACGGTGCCGGTGCCATTTTGCAAACCGCGATGAACAGCGGCGACGTGGATACGGTTCACTACGCGGCCACGACCTAGCTGAATCAGCGCAAGCGGCTGGTCGACCGGCTGCAGGAGGCCGAGCTCAGTTACGCAGAGGGCCCGACGGCTGACAACGCCTGCCGCATCATCAGCGCGTACCAGACGCTGCTGGACGCCGGTTTGTTGGATGAAGACGGCAGCGCCGGTACCTGCAGCAGCTGGTCCAGCGTGCTAGCGAGTTGGCCAAGGACCACCGCAGCACCTGGCAGATTTGGACCGCCCTAGGTCAGGCCCAGCTTGACCTGGGCGACCACCAAG
>NZ_BBAJ01000060.1 GCF_001311195.1 Lacticaseibacillus camelliae DSM 22697 = JCM 13995 | reverse complement strand
CTCAGGATCACCAGCGGCGGCAGCGTCTCACCCAGCCGGCGCAGCGCCGTTTCCGTGTAGCTGGTGGCCCGGCGCGCCCCCGACCACCGCCAGCGTCATGTTGTCGAGCAGGTCAATGCGGCCGCGGTAAAACAGCACTAACGGCGGCTGATTGCTTTCCGCTAGGCGCTCCGGGTAAGTCGGGTCAAAGCGCGTGACAAACAGGCCAGTGCGGCAATACTGGCGCACCGTGGCCAGCCACGCCGCATCTTCGGCGTAGGGCCGTATCTCCTGAAGCGGTCGCCAGTTGCTCAGTTCGGTCACCGGGTTGTCCGCGGTCAGCCCGCGGCGGGTGATTTCGTCCCACAGGCGTTGTTCCGTTTGCCAGCTTTTCGTGTACAGCGCCCAGTGCCACAGCAGCATCAGTTCTCGCAGCTTCATTCGCATTCCCGCCTTTCAGGAGTAGATTACGAAAAAAAAGCCTGCGGAATCCGCAGACTAGCGAGAGGCAGCTTCGCGCACCGGGCTGAAGCTCATGCGGTGAATCTCGGTCACGCCGTAGCGGTCGAGCCCTTCCAGGTGCTTTTTGGTGCCGTAGCCCATGTTGTCCTTAAAATCGTAGCCAGGGTAAATGCCGTCGTACATGACCATCAGCGGTCCCGCACGACCTTTGCGACGATGCTGGCCGCGCCGATGGAAATGCTGTTGGCATCCCCGTGGATCAACTTCCGCTGCGGCACCGCGCTGGGCACGTGCATCGCGTCGACCAGCAGGAAATCCGGCGTCACGCGCAGGTGTGCCACCGCGTCGCCCATTGCCAGTTCCGTGGCGTGATAAATGTTTTCGCGGTCGATCATGTGGTTGTCGGCAACACCAATGCTGACGGCCAACGCCTGGCTGACAATCAGCGGGTACAGGTGCTCGCGCTCGTGGCGCGTCAGCTGCTTGGAATCGTTCACCGGCAGCTGACAGTCGTGACGCAAAATCACGGCGCAGGTGACCACCGGCCCGGCCAGCGGCCCGCGCCCGACCTCGTCGATTCCCGCGATATGCGGAAACTTCGGCCACAGCTCATGCTCGTAGCGAGAGCGATACTGCAAATCCAGCGCCTCAGCCTCGGCCGTGGCCTGCCGGCGCTGGTACCAGTCCAGCAGGTTTTGTGCCCCGACACGCGAGTCGGCGGCCAGCGTCTCCAGCAGCTCGTCGGTCGGATGCACAATCAGCTGCTTTTTTTTAACTCACTCAGCGTGGCCATCGAGATCACCTGGCTCTTCCAGCGTGAACGCGCCAAATTTTCCTTGGCGCGCATCAAAAATCACGCGCTCGGCGGCCCGGTTGTACTCCTCGCCGTAACCCCACTTCTGACTAAGCGTCACCATTAGGTCGGCGGGCTTTTGCGCCATGTCGTCGTCATTCAGCGTACGCCTTGCGCAGCGCCTGCGGATACGCCTGCTGGAAAAAGGTCAGCCCGTACAGGCCGACACTGTCGGACTGATAAACCGTGTCAGCAATGGCGCCGGTCAGCGCGAGCTTGTTGCCCACAGTCTCGTCCTCAAACTTCGGCCAAAGAATCCCCGGCGTGTCGAGAACCTGGAATGTGTCGTCCGCGGTGAGCCACTGTTGGTTCTTGGTGACGCCAGGCCGATTGCCCGTCACGGCGATGTTCTTCTTCACCAGACGGTTCAGCACTGTCGACTTGCCAACGTTGGGGATGCCGATGCACATCGCGCGCAGCCCCGGATTGCGAATGCCGCGGGACTTCTGCTTTTCTAGCTTGGCCTTCATCATCTGCCGTGCCAGCTGCGGAATCTGCTGCAACCGCTTGGCGTGCTGGGCGTCGATGGCAATGGCCTCATAGCCCTGCTTCCGATAGTAAGCCAGCCACTCGGCCGTTTTCTGTGAGTCCGCCAGGTCCTTCTTGTTCAGGACCATAATGCGCGGCTTTTGCCCGACGATTTGGTTCATCATCGGGTTTCGACTGGCCTCTGGGACCCGCGCGTCGACGACCTCAAGCACGAGATCGACCAGTTTTAATTTTTCTTGAACCTGATTGCGGGCCTTGGCCATGTGGCCAGGGAACCATTGAATTTGTGCCATTGTTTGTAACTCCTTTAGTACCAAGGGTTTGAGGCCCTTGGGTTGTCATTTTTTTCGTAAACGTGGGCAAAACGTGGGCAGCATCGTTAAATTCCCAAACACTACCGTTCAACTTCACCCGATTTTTTTTCAATGAACCGCGTGATGGCTTCCACCGACTTGTCTTGATTTTCATCAAGAGTATGCGTGTAGCCATCCGTAGTTTCGGCTCGAACATGCCCGACCCGCTTCTGCACTTCTTTGAGTGAAATCGTCGGGTCATCGCGCAGCACGGAAATGTGAATGTGGCGGAAGCCGTGAGGAATCGCGTTCTTCGTCCATTCAAAGCCATACCATTCTTGGCAGTGCTTCGTCAACGACTTGTTGATTCGCGTTAGAATCTCACGAAAGCTGTGCGAGGTGATTGGTGAGCCGTACTCCGTCCTAAACAGCGACTTGGAAGCATGAAAGGCGTCCGCCGGAAAGTCGGCCATGTGTTCGTCGAATGCCTTGTTACGCGCAATGACACGCTTTACGGCATCAATGGCAAAGCCCGGCAGTTCTTCGACACGTTCACCAGCTTCGGTCTTAGTGGTGTCTTCGTAATACTCATCAACGCGCAGGTCGTGATATTGCAAGGACTTGTCGATTGTTACCAGCCGGTTCTCGAAATCAATGTCAGCTTCCGTCAATGCGGCCGCTTCACCGATCCGACAGCCCGTCCCAATCATGAATAGCGCCAGATCGTAGTAGGTCTGATGCCGTCGCTTGCGCAATTCTGCCAACAAGGCGTGAACTTCGTGCTCGTCAAGAAACTTCGCTTCGCGGCGCAGTCGCTTTTCGCGCTTCTCCTTTGAACTGGCAGAGAGTTTGATCACACGCGTTGGTGAGAACGGAATCGCGTTGTGCAGAACGCCATAGTCGAAGATTTTGTTGAGCGAGCACTTGATATGCTGCATCGTCGAATGGGTCGAGTGATACTTCTTCTTGTAGTCATTCAACAGGTTCTGAATTAGCAGTGGTGTAATCACTTCTAGTAAGACGTCATCTGCCATTAGCTCCGCTATTCGTTTCAGCACCATTTTCTCACGCGTGACGGTTGGCGGCTTGACCGTGGTTTGCCAAGTTTCCAACCATTTTGCTTTCAGCTCACCGAATGTAACCATCGCGGCGCCGTTGAAGGCACCTTGTTTCTCCGCAATCAGCTCCTCAATCTTTGCAGCTAAGTAGCGTTCGGCCTGCTTACGGGCGCGCGCCGTGTTCGTGGTGAACTTGACGACTTCCCGTTTTGCTTTGCCAGTCAGCGGATCAACATAGCGATCCACTGCATAATACGTTGACTTACCGTTCTTGCGTTTTCTTTCTTCAAAATACATGTTTTATCCTTTCCGGGTAAGGAAAAGGGCAAAACTGAATCTCTATTAGCAGATTCTATTTTAACATCCAAACCCATTATTTTCTGCGCAATTTTGAATAGCCATGTGTCTTCCAGTACAAAAAGTCGTCGAATACCTCGAAATTGATGAAGACGAGCTTGTGCGTTGGGTTCAAGACGCCATCCCGCCACAGATTGTTGTCACGCATCTCACATAGCCAACGATTGAGCGTGTATTTGTTTAAGCCGTCGTATCGGCTCAAAACGGCTTCCTTATTGCCCCATTCAGCATCACTGTCCGAGACTGGATTGTATTTGATTTTCATTCATTACCTCACTTGTTGTGTCTAGCATCTGTGTGAGATAATCAGCACAGATAGGACCCATATCTTATCTGTGAAGGGTGACTACTTGCTTTGGTCGGCGTGGTCATCCTTTTTTGATTGCTCACTTTCAGGTGTCATTGCTTCAAACAATCCGTTCTCAAGTTGATCTGCGCCAACTGTGTTCTGTTCGATGATTCGCAGATGCTTGTCTTTTAAGGGTGCTTCACGAATAGACTGCATCGTCTTCTGGTTTCCCCAGTATGCGTCAATTTCATGGAGCACTCGTTGCATTGGCGCAACCTGCGTGTCCACCCATGCCCGCGTACGGTTGAGATCGAACGGTTCTGGGGCAGTCGTCAAGCGCAGCGGCTGGCGATCATGACCGACAAATCGTTGCCAATTCTTGTTGAGCGGCCAATCCAACCGCGGCTTGCCTTTTTGAGCATCGACGAAGCGGAGGTAACGTTTGATAATGCCAAATATCGTGCGTTCTTCATCACGATAGCAAAGGAGATCATCAACAGCCTTTTCCGCTCGGGTGTTCTTCAAACGAATTTCAAAACGGTTATAGATGTTGGTTGTCAGACCTTTCTTATGCTGCTCTGGCCCTTTCTCGTAAAGGCAGAAGTACAATTCACTCTTGGTGGACCCAATGTATAACGTAGTGCCAGTTTCATCGTCGAATTCTTCGTCGTCTTCATGATAGATGTGGCCAGATACCGTGCCTTGGTACTCACGCATGACGGTGATACACTCGTTGGCCTGAATTTTATGAATCAGGTTTGGAATATCCAACATATTGACCATATCGTTAACTGCTAGATCCAGCCGTTTCATCACGCCTTTCATATCCAGACACTGATTAAGAAAGTCATACCAGGTGTCACCTCGGCCTAACAGAACGCTTTCCATTTGGCGGCAGCCTTGACCGCGTAATTCTAGCAACGTGCCTAATTCCTTGTGGCCTGGATCAGAGCCGTAGACTTTGATCTGACCCAGCGAGCGGGTGAACTGATAACCAAACGCCGCGCGATCTTCCGACAGAATACAATCCGTTTGCAAACGTAAGAGGTCATCGACGATTTTGTCCATATCCTGTGTCGGAAACCGAATCCGTACATAATCAATTAGCAGTTGCAGTTCCGGCTCATCGGTCCAATTATTGAGCGTTTTATCAATGTACATTTGTAAGCCGCTACTACACGCTTCGCCATTTTCGATGCGACTAAGGTGGCGTTGTGTGATACCAAGCCGGTGACATAGCTGTACCTGTGTCAGATTCAATTCTTTACGGCGCCGCCGTACTGAATCACTCCAGTAACCCAAATTGTCTACCTCCTAATCTTGTTACCACTGGACATCAGCTTGAATTGTCCAGTCGGTAAGTTCTGTGTCGTATCAACGTTTCTACCCGGAAATCAGGTAGATAGGTGTCATTTACGACCCCCCTGTTAGTACATGGGGGTCTAGGCGGCCGGCTACGCCGACCGCCGCCGCTCACGCTTGCGGCTTTCGCGCTGCACGCCGCGCGTGGCGGCGTGGCCTTCTCCTTTCATCACTAATCGTATTAACCATCTATACGTTACTGCAATGATACCAAGGCTTTTAACCGATTTCCTTAGCTTTTTCATAGCTACAAAACTTTCAATTATAGCTGCTGAACTTGTCGTATGATTGATTATCTGGTAACCTGATGGTGAGGTGATCAACATGACAGAAGTACAATATTTTGGCCCAAATTTAAAACGGCTCCGCCTTCAAAGTGGTATGTCACAATCAGAACTTGGCGCCGCTTTGGACACGCCAGTCAATGGACAGGCTATTTCAAACTGGGAACGCGAGATGAATCATCCTACTTATGAGAACTTGATTGGTATCGCTAAGTTCTTTAACGTCATGCCGTCAGAGTTGTTGCGGACAGAAAAAGAAGCCGCGGTTGGAGAAACCACGGCCGTTCTTGATCGAATCGATGAATATATGCCAAAGGTCGCGGAGATTCGCAGAGTGATGCACATGATGGGGGACTTCTCACCACGACAGTTAGACGGACTAGCTGAGCAACTCAATGAGATTATGCACTACTTTCGCCCTTACACACCAGTTGATGAGGACGGTGTGCCAGATACCGATCAGAATGGGCGAACAATTACAAAGCAATCAAAGTATCGGGATCTACCAATTAAGGAAATCCATCAAACGTACCAAGAGTTAAAGGCTATCCAGTCATACAAGGATGATAAGCAAAATCTGAATTGATAAATTCACATCTAAAACAATACCCGGCACAACCTTTACGCTGAAACTCGCGTAGTAGGCTGTGCCGGGTATTGGCATTGTTTTGGCTTTGTATCGACATTGCAATGCAGACCTTCTGAATGACTAAATAAGGTAGATACCGAAGGTAAACCCTAAAATGGCAACCTTGGTAAGTAGTCCGCTAGTAGGGCCCGTTGACTAACGCCACCGGCACCGTAAACAACAAGCCATCTTCCGACAAAGGTTTGAACGTCGCCAACACCGCCTGCAGGCTCGCACGATCCACCACCGTTTCAATGACGATTGGCAAGTGTGAGCTCTTATGCGCTGCGGTTTCTTCGTGCACATGGCGGCCGTCGTCATATCCTGCGATACCGCGGGTGACACTGACCCAGCGCACGTGCATCGCTTGCAAATGCGCCACGATCTTGGTGTAGTGGTCTGGGGCAAAGTGCTTATTGTCTTCTCGGGTAAATAACTTCACGTCATAGTATGCTGCGGTATCGTCCATCTCAATGTCACTCCCTGTCTGTCCTTGAACTGTCGTAATCTGACCGCGATCGTCAACGAGCTGCGTCAATTCAGCCAAAATTGCCTGCAAGTTGTCGCCGCTTTGCACCGTTTCGATGATCACCGGCAAGTCGTTGCCGCGTCTTGGCTTGCGTAGGCTTTGGCGCATCTCGTTATACTTGTTGACGCCCATGATCGTGCGGCGGATCGTGCCGTCGACGATCCCACGCTGCCAGAAATATGCGAAGATCTGCTTCACCAGTTCTTGATGGGTCAGCGTCTGCATGACCTCATCAGTCACCACCCGAATCAAAGTTGCTTCTGTCATCGTTCTCCTCCTACCACGCGTCAGCGGCAATCAAGCTTGGGCTTTGGCGCCGTAATTATGGGTCATATTTTCTGCGGTCACATCAACGGTACTGTAGCCGAATGCACCGGTGGTCAACGTCCGCGTATACAGCGCCGCATAGGGAAGCTGTTCACGGGTGACTAACCTTAGCTCCTGATCAACGTCGTACGGGAGCACACGGAGCGTCCAGCTGCTGAAACGGCCGGCATCAATAGTCAACAAGCCATACTGGGCGCGCCCAGCGGCTAACTGCGGTTGCAGTGACGTCGCTAAGCCGACGCTACCGGGGTTCATGATGTAGCGGCCATCAGTAGTTTGACGCATCAGCGGCTGGTGGGTGTGGCCATACAGCGCAATGTCTGCGTCACTGCCGGCCAGCAACGCATCGAAGTTCTGTTGCTTAGCCACAGGTTCTGCTTGATGACCACGGCTGGTGGTCGGCGTTGCGTGAAATATGCTCAACTTCACGCCATCGATCACTAATTCTTGATGTAGCGGCCGACTAGCCAACCAACGAAACTGTGTCGCGGTGAGATGCTCGCGGTCAAAAGCCGACGTGATGATCGCCACGACTGCTTTTTGGTTCTTCTCAAACGTCACGAACCGGTGGTGCAACAGGCTAGCATAAACTTCTTCGTGGTTGCCGATCACCCACGCCAGCGGTTGGAGTACTTGAAGTGCCTGCACACACGCTGCTGGCTCTGGGCCACGGTTGCCAATGTCGCCCAACACCATGTAATCGGTGGCGTGTTGTTCGTGTGCGTCTTGCAGCACAGCTTGCAGGGCACTGTAATTACCGTGTACGTCGGCGATCACTGCGATCTTATGCATCTACTCACCTCCCGGGTCAGAAAGAAAAAAACGTCTGCCTCATTACCCTGCAACAGCACAGGGTATTAAGACAGACGTCATCAACAATTAGCTTGTATTAGGGTGAACGTCATCACCATTTCACTTGTTCACCGTCAATATAACATCGTTGCGGACAGAGTTCAAGCGCTTACCCATGCACTAACCCGATCAGCTAATAAGTGACGATCACGCTGTATTCGATCAGCCAAATAAGCCGCAGCCACCTGGTCTTTTTCAGTTGTCGCATCAGTTGTGAGCTGACTGGTATCGCACCAAATTCCCGTCAGCAAAAGCCCTGCTGACAAAGGCGAAAGCATCACGCCACGCTCTTGATAGAGTTCGGTGAGTATCGTGTTGACACTGGCCACAGGTTCGAGACGAATGTATACCGGATGACTAGCACGAAAACCACTCATCCGATGATTATCCACGACCGCTACAACGTTGGCTTCACTAATGTCTGGAGCACTCACTGCCAAGTCGTTATGGCCGACCATCACCACACCGCCCGCGGCCCCAGCAACTGCCTTGACCACTATTGGCGGTGCCACTCCCCAGAATTTCACGATGTCCCGCATGACCGGTGACAGCCGCGTATAAGCACTTGGCGCAGCGTCTTTTCCTAATGCGGAGGCCAGACGCGCGGCGTTGATGACGGCAATGTCAATTCCTACAGTTGATTGCCGCGGGCCGATTGTTAAAATCTCCATTTTATCGTCTCCTTCTCGAAAAAAAAGACACCTAGCCCGGACTAAATGCCCGAAACTAGGTGTCATTAGTTGAATAACGGTTATGGCGAACACCTTCGCCTATCATGTTCGATGCCAATATAACACCATTATCCATGATTGTCTATAGGTGTCATTATCGAGTAAGTAAGTACTGCCTTATCTCACCACAGGCTACCCAGCCACACACCGATGGTCAGGGTGACTATCCCGGCTCCCGTCGTGCCAAAATAATACCAAACAAACGCACGGTAACGCCGGTTGCGCAATAAGATAAACGCATCAGTCATGAATGTTGAAAAAGTCGTGTACCCACCACACACACCGGTCAAAAGTAGCAGTGACCACGCTTGCGGCAGTGCGCACATCGCCAAAAATCCCGCTAAGAAGGCACCACTAGCATTGATCACAAGCGTCGCCAGCGGCACCCCAGGCCACCAGTTCTTGCCTAGCTGCGTCAGCACATACCGCATCACGCGCCGACCCCGGCACCTAAAGCTACTAACATCACCATGTCTGTCGCCGCCTTCCCCAGGCCTCGGCGCATAAATAGCCGCCAAACGCCGCGCCTAAACCAACAAGCAGCTCAAGCAAGAAGATCCCGATCGCATACACCGGCGATTCGCCAACGTGTTTGTAGAGGTTCAGCACCATCGTCGAAAATGTCGTGAACGCGCCGACAAAACCAGTCCCTAACGCCAAAATCAGCCAGCTCGGCAAGTCGATGTACACCGCTAGACCGTATGTGACAAACGCCAGTATGAAGCTGCCCACCAGATTCACCGCCGTGGTGCCGAACATCGTGTCGGCATCATTGAGCCACAAGCTGATTCCCCAACGGCGACCCCACCGAAGCAGCCGCCGATGAACACCGCTAAAATATCTTGGTATCGCAATCGCTGCATTGAACTTCCCCCTAAAACACGGCTACCAAAATACTGGCAGCCGTGTGGTTACACTCATTAAAATTTAATATAACGCCTAGCATTATAGCAAAACGTACAGCTGTAAGACAAGTCCGCCTTTTGCACGAAAATTTGTCGGTCTGGCTTGCGCAAAATTTCGTAAGGGAGTATGCTTTGGGTGTTAAAAGTTAATCGGCGATGACGTTCGCCACTAAAACTAATTGGTAAATCAATTTGATGACGTCTACTGCACAGATTTTGCGTGCAGTAGACGCCATCTTTTTTTACCGGAAGGAGCACAATTATGTCAGTAGTGATTGAATCTGTGAAGGCGCGCGAGATCTTCGATTCCCGCGGCACCCCAACTGTTGAGGCCGATGTTATTCTGTCGGACGGTACGCTCGGCCGCGCGGAGGTACCATCTGGTGCATCGACCGGCGAAAAAGAAGCCGTCGAGTTGCGCGACGGCGGCGACCGGCTCCAAGGCAAAGGCGTCTCAAAGGCCGTGGCCAACGTCAATACCGAGATCAACAAGGCTTTGCACGGTGCCGACCCCTTCAACCAAGCCCACATCGACCAGCTGATGATCGACTTAGACGGCACACCTAACAAAGCACGCCTAGGGGCTAACGCGATCTTAGGGGTGTCAATGGCCACTGCCCGTGCAGCAGCCAACGCCTTGCACACACCGCTGTATCGCTACCTCGGCGGCACCGACTTGGAGCTGCCACAAACGTTCCACAACGTGATCAACGGTGGTGAGCACGCCGACAACGGCATCGATATTCAGGAATTTATGATCACTCCAGTCGATCGTTCCAGCTTCCGTGATGGCTTCGAGAAAATCGTCAACACCTACCACACCTTGAAGAAGGTGATCGAAGAAGCCGGCTACACCACAGGCCTCGGCGATGAAGGGGGCTTTGCGCCTGACCTCAAGAACTCCGAAGACGCCTTGCAGATGCTGCATGACGCCATCATCAAGGCAGGCTACACGCCTGGCAAGGAAATCGCCATCGCCTTTGACGCGGCGGCATCATACTTCTACAACCGCGATACCAAGAACTATGACTTTGAAGGCAAAACCTACACGCCTGCCGAATTAGGCGAATACTACATTCACCTGCTGGACAAGTTCCCAGAGATCATCTCCATCGAAGATCCTTATGGGGAAGAAGACTGGGGCCACTTCGCTGACTTCACCAAGAAGTACGGCGACCGCGTGCAACTCGTCGCAGACGATCCAGTCTGCACTAACCCCGCCTTGATCAAAGACGCCATCAAACAAGGCATGGCCAACAGTATCTTGATCAAGCTTAACCAGATTGGCACGGTCACCGAAACGCTGGAAGCAATCCGCTTAGCACGCAAGAACGGCTACACTACCATGATGTCTCACCGTTCTGGTGAAACCGGCGACACCTTTGTCGCTGACTTTACCGTCGCCACAAACGCTGCGCAACTCAAGTCCGGCGCCCCGGCCCGTTCCGAGCGTGTGGAGAAATACAACCAACTGTTGAGGATTGAAGAAGAACTCGGCGCTGACGGCACGCGCCTAGCCCACTTCCCAGATTCGGTCGACTTCGACTAATTAGCATTGATCCAGCGGCCGAGCACGAATATGTGCGCGGCCGTTTGTTATCTTGCAGAAAGCTGGTGTCTACTATGACCGAAAAAAACGATTTAAACGGCCTCGCCCAAGCCGAAGCTGACCGGCGACTGGCCCGTGATGGCTTCAACGAAGTGGCCGAACCCCCCTTCAACTTTGCCACGGCCATTATCACTCGGCTGTGGGAGCCTAGCGCGTGGATACTCGAAGCGGCGCTGATCATTGAAATCGTGTTAGGCAAGGGCATCCAAGCCGGGTTCATCGTGCTAATGTTGCTCTTTGCCGCGGTCAATGGTGCAATTCAATCTCGCCGCGCCAACACGGTCTTACGCAGCCTATCACATGACTTATCGCCGACCACCGCGGTCAGCCGCGACGGCAAGTGGAAACAGGTGTCAGCCAAGCACTTGGTCGTTGACGACCTCATCAGCCTACGCCAAGGGGACATTATCCCCGCCGACGTGCGTCTACTGACGGACACGCTGGAAGTCAACGAAAGCAGTATCACAGGCGAAGCCAAGGCCGTCAACCGCACCCCTGGTGATACGGCCTATGCCGGCACCGAAGTCCTCTCCGGCAATGCCTTAGCAATCGTCACCGCCACCGGTGCTAATAGCCGCAGCGGCAAAACAATCAGCCTGATCAACCAAAGCTCGGCGCCGGGCCATTTGCAAAAGCTATTGGGTAAAATCATCGGCTATCTGGCAGCACTCGATGCGGTGTTGGCCGTGCTATTGATCATCGTGGCCATTGTCCGCCATGAAGACTTGGTCGCCATGCTACCGTTTCTGGCAATGCTGTTCATCGCAACGATCCCAATCGCCATGCCATCGAGTTTTGCCGTTGCTAACTCGGTCGAAGCCAAGGTCCTGAGCACCAAGCACGTCTTAGTTTCCGACCTCACCGGGATTCAGGAAGCTGCCAATATGAATGTGCTACTCGTGGATAAAACCGGCACGATTACTGCCAACAAACCCGCTGTGGTGGCCTTCTACAACTGGTCAACGCTCCCAGACGCCGATGTGACCCAACTAGCGATCAGTGCAGCGGATACGCGCAATGCCAGCGTGATCGACGCGGCGCTATTCAACTATGCTCAAGCACACAACATTAAGGCCTGGCCTCAGCATGAATTCACGCCGTTCACCTCCGGTATCGGCTACTCCCAAGCCACCGTGGTCACCGATAGCGCTACCGTCAACGTGAAACTCGGGGCATTGAAAAAAATTGGCGACACTGGCCACCAACCACCCAGACTTATCGGCGGTCAACTTCGCCGAAGGCCGTACGGCAGCCGTGGTCGTTGATTCACAACTAATAGGCTTGTTCGTCCTCCAAGACCAACCTCGGGCAGATTCCGCAACTGCCATCAAGGCTCTGCAGGCACGCGGCGTCAAAGTGATCATGCTGACTGGCGATAATCAAAAAAAACTGCCGCCGCGATTGCCCAAGCAGTTGGGCTAAACGGTGAGGTGCGCTCGTACACCGAGGTTAATGTCGGGACCAAAATTGCAGACCTCGCAGGCATCGCGACGTGACCCCAGAAGACAAATTGGCGATGGCCAAGCGTTTACAAGGTGAAGGCTGTGTGGTCGGTATGACCGGCGACGGGGTCAACGACGCCCCCGCCTTGAAACAAGCCGACGTTGGTATCGCCGTTGACAGTGCCGTTGACCTCGCCAAGCGCTCGGCGCGCATGGTCTTGCTAGCAGACGGCCTGACCCCGATCATCGAGATCCTAGATGCCGGCCACCGCGTCTATCAACGCATGATGACCTGGACGATCACCAAGCTTTCACGCACAGCGGAGCTGACACTCCTGCTGACATTAGGTTATCTGATTCTCCACTTCATTCCGCTGACCTTAAACGCGATGATCCTGGTCGCGATCCTGAATGATTGTGTGACCCTTGTGCTCGGCACTGACCGCACGACGATCACCCACCAGCCAGAAAGCTGGAACCTGGCCAAACTTAGTAAGATTGCTGGCATCTTGGCCATAGGCTGGTCAGCGGTCGGCTACGGTTGGCTGACTTGGTTGCAACGGCTTGGTCTAACGACTGGACAAGTCAGCACCGGCCTTTACATCTATCTGATTTTTAGCGCGATGCAGACGATCCTGATGACCCGCACTCAAAAGCCGTTTTGGGCTAGCAGACCCAGTCGTGCCGTGGCAGTAGCGATCGGCTGCAACTGTATATTGACGCTGGTTCTGGCACTGACTGGCTGGGGGATTGCCGCAATCAGCCCGGCCTTGATTGGCTTGGCAATCGTGATCACTTTATTAACGGGCATTGTGCTGACAGCGATTCGATTTGCGGCACACATCTAGCGAACTCTCACCAGATTCACACCGCTCCTGAACCCATTGGCCAATGTATATTGGCTGATGGGTTTTTGCCTTCCTACGATATTAGTTACCTAATTTAAATTTAACGTTTTGGTTTCACCGCCATGTTCAACCTCGGCCTGTGACCTGCGTAAGTGTAACTAATTATCTGTCAATCTAAGGAGGCTGTATTCATGAGCCGCGAACGTGAGGTCTCTCGAATGTTCATCAGATACATGCAACAAGTCCTTCGTAACGAACGAATTAACCTCTATCGTAAACACTTTAAAGACCTCAAAGAAACGCCACTTGAGGAACGGTTGTTGGAAGAAATCGCCGATCCTGGACATTCCGAAGACTTTCTTTTAACTGATGACGAGGTTGAACATCTCGAAACCTTCATCGAAAATGAGCATCTTGCAGCGGCCATTGCGACCCTTTCAACTGCTGATAAGACGGTGTTGTATCAGTATTACTATTCTGAACTTAACGCTGTGGAAATCGGAAACCGCACCGGCAAAACTAGCCAGGGGGTGAACAAGAGGCGACGACAAGCACTAGCACGAATCAAGAAGGTATACAGAAATATATATAGATAGCTCGCAC
>NZ_BBAJ01000059.1 GCF_001311195.1 Lacticaseibacillus camelliae DSM 22697 = JCM 13995 | reverse complement strand
CCACGACGTCGTACGCCTCGCGATGCGCGCTGCGCTTGCCGCCAAAGGTCTCGGCACGGTCGTGGTAAAGGTGCACGCCGCTGAGGCCAAGCGCCTGGACCAGGCCGTCAAGAAAGGCAATACGCTTGTTCAACGAATCAACAATCGTCACGTCCAGCTGCGGCGCCATGATCTTGACCGGCAACGAGGGAAAGCCGGCGCCGGCCCCGACATCGCACAGCGTCAGGGGTTCACTTTTCAGTGCCGGCACGGCCTCCAGTAAGGTCAGCGAATCGTAAAAGTGCTTGAGGTAAACCGCGGACTGCTCGGTGATCGCCGTTAGGTTCACATGTTCGTTGGCCGCCACCAAGTCCTGGTAGTAGCGCGCAAACTTCGCCAGCTGCGCGGCCGTGGGCGTCACTCCCAGGGCCGCCACTGCAGCGCTAAACTCCGCCTCATCCATCGGTTTGCCTCCTTTGTTGGCTGCGCGATTGAACCGCGCAGTGTGAAACTTTTTGCTGGTTTCACGACACCCTCTAGTTTAACTTAATCGACCGCCAGTCACAACCTGACTCTGGCCAAGAAACTCACATCTCGCAGCGACTGGTCGCGTTTTCGCCGCAGCGCGGCCGCTTTTGCTTTGCCACCGCATGTGCTAAAATTGTGCGCAAGTAAGAACGAAAGGAAGCGCGCCATGAAAGAGCCAATTCGCATCGCGTACTTATATGAAGACTTGATGAACACCTACGGGGACAGCGGTGACGTCAAGATCCTGCGCTACTGGCTGGGCCTTGAAGGCTATCCGGTCATCGTGGACAACGTCAGTCTGGGCAAGCCGTTCAACGCGGCTAACTATGATTTCGTCTTTTTCGGTGGCGGTCAGGACTACGAACAAACCGTGGTCGCCAAGGACCTGCCGCGCTTCAAAGACACGCTGGCCGCCTACATCGAGGCGGGCAAGCCCATGCTCGCGATTTGCGGCGGCTACCAGCTGCTTGGCACCTACTACAAGACCGCCGACGGCACGACCATCAAGGGCCTGGGTATCCTGCCGCTGCACACCGTGTTCAAGGCAGACGCGCGGATGATCGGCGACACCGAGTTTGAAACCGAGTTCGGCACGGTCAAGGCGTTTGAGAACCACAGCGGCCGGACCTACTTCGATGACAAGAACAAGCTGCACCCGCTGGGCAAAATGATCCAGGGCTACGGCAACAACCCCGACGACGGCGTGGAAGGCATGCGCTACAAGAACACCTTCGGCAGCTACGCGCACGGTCCGATCCTGCGCAACGAAAACATCGCCAAGGCCATCACCAAACTGATCGTGCAGGCCCACGAGGCGCGCGTCGCCCAGCCGACCGCGTAACTCCGCAGCGCAAAAGCACCCCGCAAGCCAAATCGCTTACCGGGGTGCTTTGTTGTGCCTTCAGCTAGTCTTCTTCGATCACGGTGCCGGCATTGGGGCCCGCATCAAGCTTGATGATGCGATCGACCTTGATCACGACTGCGGCAATCGCTGCCGGCAGGTGCTTGCTCTGGGCAAAGGCCTGTGCGTCGTCAAAAATCTGGTCATCCTTGTGGATCTCAACCGTTCCTTCAAACCGGAACCCCTTGAGCTTGCTGCGGTCGACCGAGGCCACTGCAGCCTTGCCATTCTGCTGCAGGTTGTGCCAAGCATGCCGGCCGGTTTCCTCGTTGTAGATCAGATGGTGATCGTCAAAGACCCGCATGGTGCCTTTCGGGCCGACTTGCGGATTCCCATTTTCATCCGCCGTGGCTAAAAAGTTGAGTTGTGAGCCGATCATGTCCTTCATTTCTTGTGTCAATGTTGCCATGAAATCAGATCCTTTCGCTTACTTTTTATTACCAAATCAGTATACCACACTGCGGCATTAATGGCGCCTGGGCCACCAAAGACTGACGAGCAGTGCTAACGCGCCGCCCATGAGCAGGCCCACCAGTCCGACCAAAAACGGATTCGGCTCCAGCGGCCGCAGCAGCCACCATTCGAGGGCAGCCCCCAGCACCAAGACGACCACCAAGCCAAGCGACAGCCACAATCTGCGCCGCATCACAGCCGCGCCAAGATCGTGTACTGGGTCGGCTTCTCCTTGCCGGCGTTCGGATCTGAGTTGGTGCCTTCGTAAAACACATCGAAGCGGCCCTTGCCGTCCTTGGCCACGATCAGGCCCTTGGTCGAGGCGTGATCGACCTTAAAAATCTCGGCCGATCGCCGTGCCGCCTGAAAATCGTAGTCGCTGGCGATGGCATCGCCTGGATTGAAGAAGATGGTTTCTTCCGCCATGTTGTGTCACTCCTTTGCGTGTCCCTGCACGTCCTTGACCTTCGCGATAATGGCTTTCACAAAAGCCGCAAACGCCGGCATGTCAGATTTTTCCGCGCCCTGCTCGATCTTGACCGGCTCCGCGCCAACCACGGCGCCGGCTTTTTCAAACGCGGCGTCAAAGAGGTCGGGTGCCGTATTGTAATCCTTACCGTACCAGGGATCGCCAGTGCCGGCCACACCGACGACAACCGGCTTGCTCAGATCCACCTGCGGAATGTCTTCGTAAAAATCATTGACTGGCGGCGGTACGATGCCGCCCAGCCACGTGTAGGTGGAAATGATCACGGCGTCGTAATTGGCCATCACCGCGGCGTCGGTTTGCTGCATCTGGCCCACGGTGACCGTGGCGCCCTCGCGTTCAAAGAACAGCTGCAAGATCCGCGCCATGCCCTTGGCGTTACCCGTCACTGATTCGTACAAAATCAAAATCCTCATCCCGCTCACCTCTGCTTCCAGTATACCCTGTCGGCCGGGGGATGGAAAAGCTTTCAGGCTGCAGGCTGCGAAGGTCGGCGAACTTAGGGTGACAGCTAGCCTAGCGTAACGCTTCGCCGCTGCACTTTGGCGGCGAGGCGTGTGGCGTAGCTAGATGCTCACCCGTTGCCGACCTGAGCGCAACTACAGCAGGCTGCGAAGCCGAGCGATTTTAGTCCGACAGATAGCCTAGCTCAGGGACGGGTGCCGCGCAGCGGTGCCTGTCACTGAGCGTAGCTAGCTGCTCGGGCGTTGCTCGGCTGAGCGCAACTACTGCAGGCTGCGAAGGTCGGCGAACTTAGGGTGACAGCTAGCCTAGACATACGCTTCGCCGCTGCACTCTGGCGGCGGGGCGTGTGGCGTAGCTAGATGCTCACCCGTTGCCGACCTGAGCGCAACTACGCAAAAAGCCGCCGAGTACCCCAGCGGCCTTTCATCTAAACTTATTCTGCGTAGTTAAAGTGAGTCAGCGGCGCGTGCTTCACGTCCTCAATGGTCTTGGTGCCGGCCAGCTGCATGGTGATCTCAAGCTCATGGTTGAGCTCCTCGAAAACGGACTGCACGCCTTGCGCACCACCCAGAGCCAGGCCGTAAATGACAGGCCGCCCCATGGCAACCAGGTCCGCGCCAGCCGCCAGCGCCTTGAAGACGTGGCTGCCGCGGCGAACGCCGGAGTCGAAGATGATCGGCACCTGGTGGTTGACTGCCTTGGCAATGGCCGGCAAAACATCGATCGAGGCCGGGCCACCGTTCAGCTGACGCCGCCGTGGTTGGAGACATAGATGCCGGCAGCGCCTGCACCGATGGCTCGCAGTGCGTCTTCAGGGGACTGAATGCCCTTAACGATGACCGGCAGATGCGTGTAATCCGCAATGCGACGCACATCGTCTTCGGAAATCTTCTGGGCAGCACTGGCATAAATCTCGCCGATGCCCTTCCCCTTGCCATCGCCTTCGGAGAACTTGGTCAAGTTCGCCATCGGGATTGGGAACTGGAAGTTGTTGACGATGTCGGCTTCGCGATAGCCATCAACCGTTGCGTCAACAGTCAGAAGAATCGCCTTGACACCGGCCTTGACGGCTTCGTCCAGCAGGCTTTCGTTGAAGGTCCAGTCCTTGCTCATATACAGCTGGAAGAACTGCGGTGCCCCGTTGCCGGCTGCCGCAGTATCAGCAATCGAAGTGGAAGAATACGTGCTTTGCGCCATCAGGCCACCAACGGCCGCCACGCCGCGCGCGGTGTCCTTTTCGCCTTGGCTGTGGGCTAAGCCCTGCGCCGCGGTCGGTGCCATCATGATCGGCGTCTTTAGATCCAGGCCAAAAACGTGAGTGGCCAAGCTAGGCTGCTCGATGTTCGACAAGGCCTTAGGAACGATCTGCAGGTGACCAAAGGCCGCCGTGTTCTGCCGCAGTCCAGTCATCCTCAGAACCGCCGGCGATGTAGCCGAAGCCGCCAGTCGGAATGATTTTCTTCGCCTCTGCCTCAAGACTTGGCAGGTTGACGATATTCAGCTTCTGTTCGCGATCGCTTTGTTCGTACCCATTTGTTAATGTCATGATGATTGCCTCCAATGCGTTAATTGATTACGAGGTTCATCATATCACTTACATTTTACAAGTAAAGAGTAAATGGCTAACTTTTTGCAAGTAAATAAAAAACCAGGCCCAAAGCCTGGTTTCGTATACTTAGTTAATTATTCTACTGCGGCCTCCGGGGCCTTGCTGCCGGTCAGGATGAAGTGGATCGCATCCTGCAGCTCACTTTCGCGGAAGAAGCGAATGTCGGGGTCGTTGCCGAACCGGTCGACCTCAATGACTGGTTCAAAACCCGAAAAGCGCAGCAGCACCTTTTGCAGCCAGGCGTTCCAGACCTCGGTCGTCAGGCCTTGGTGGTTGGCCAAGTTGCGGTGAATAATCACGTTCTTGTTCTCGAAGCTTCGCACGCGCATCGGCGTGGGCTGGGCTTCGGCCAACGTGTTCAGATAAGCAAGACGATCCATGAATACCAGCTCCTTTCGCAGGCAACTCCGACAGATTCCCTTACTTTTATTATACAAACACCCGTTCGTTTTTGCAACCAAAACAACTTCGCTGCGCATTTTGCCTGAAATTCGGTATACTAGACGTAGAACATGAATCAAGGAGGTTCACACTAGTGAATGAAAAAGACCAACTGAGCGCTTTTGCACGCGAGATCATTGAGTTCCAGCGCAAGAATGACCTCACGGATACGGAAATGGCATTGAACAGCCACGTGTCGGTGGAGCACATCCACAACATCAAGGCGATGCGTGAGCAGCCGGAAGCAAGCGTTGTGGCCAGCCTCCGCGACTACATGGAACACAAACCGACTGGCAAATAAATCTGATGAAACCGAAACGAGCCGCCCATCCTGATGGATGAGCGGCTCGTTTTGACGTCAATCGGCTTGTTTCGGCTCAATTTTCATTAACGTGTCGTTGGGAATGCGGATCAAATCAAACCGCTCGGCCAAGTGGCCCACGTGCATCCCCAAGGCGTTGAGGAAGGTCGGCTTGAAGTGCGCCGTCATCGTCGCCACGTACGCCTTCTCCGTTGTGGTATCCAGCTTGACCAGCTGCTTGTGGTGCCACGGGTACATGCTGGCCTTCATGGTGAGCGGATCGCTGCCCAGTGAAATGTCGCGTCGTGGCTGTTGGTCTGGTTCTTCGCCCCAGCGGTCCAGTACGTGTAGTGCTGCACGGGCTGCTTGCCGTTGCCAGACGCCACCGTCACGTAGTATGACCGAGTCGCCCCGGTTTGCAGGATCAGCGGCTGGTAGGCGTAACGCACGGAAACGACCCGACTGTCCGCGTAATCGATTGGGCGCAGCCAAGAGACCCACGCCATGCCATAGGTGGCCGCCGCCAAAATGACGACTTCGAGCAGGTCGACCAGCCAGGTCGGGCCCGGTTTTTGACCCTTCACCACCATTTTCAAGTGACGCGAGCGGATGTTCCAGATGATAAAGCCCAGGTATGCTGCCAGCAGCACCCAAGCAATGATCCCGATCCAATTCGACATAATTGTCCCTCCAAGCCGTTAGTGCGTTGCGTCTGCCTGTTCAACCGCCTTTTGCCCAAGCAGGTTCAGGTAGTTCCAAGGCCGGTCGTAGTACGGGTTGAACAGCATATCCACGTACGCCAGGTCGTCGATCGTGTTGCGGTTTTGAATCATCACTGACAGCAGGTTGGCTGACTGGGCGATGTCGTACTGCGAAAACAGCTGGCCGCCGAGGATCCGGCGATTGCTGCGGTCGTACACCAGTCTCAGGGACACCCGCGCGGTGGTCGGCATGAACTCCGGCCGGTAATTATCCACGAGGTCGACGGCCGCGGCGTCAAACCCGGCTTTCTGCGCCCGCGACAGCGTCAGTCCGGTGCAGGCCAGCGTCTTGTCGTACAGCCGCAGCGCCGAGGTCGCCTGCGTGCCCATGTACCGAGTCTTATTACCAAAGACATTGATCCCGGCGAGCTTGCCCTGACGCACCGCATTGGTGGCCAGCGGCGCGTAGGCGTCCTTGTGCGTGGGATTGTAATGCACCGCCACGGTGTCGCCTGCCGCATAGATGTCCGGTGAAGATGTCTGCATGTAGTCATTGACGTGAATCGACCCGTCGGCGTTCATTTTGACCTGGCCATCAACCAGCTCCGTCATCGGCTGAAAACCGACACACACGACGGCGAGATCCGCCTGCCACTCACCCTTGTCGGTGGTGATGTACACGTGCTGGTCATCGCTATCAAACTTCAGCGCGACTTCTTGCAGGTGGGAATCGACGCCATGGGCGGCAAGCTCCGCCTCGACCTCTTTAGCCAGCGGCGCGTCGACGTAATGGCTGAGCAGGTGATGCACCCCGTTGATGAACAAGATGTCATGGCCGGTCCGGCTGTACGCCTCGGCCAACTCAACGCCGATGTAGCCGCCGCCGATGATGGCGATGCGGTCGGCGCCTTCAGCGGTTTGCTTGATGGCCAGGGCGTCATCGTAATTCTTGCACATCAGCACGCGCGGCACGCTGACCCCCTGAATCGGCGGGATCACCGGATAACTGCCCGTCGACACGATCAGCTTGTCGTAGCTGGCCGTGAACTTGTGGTGGTCCACCATGTCCTGGATCGCCAAGGTGTGCCTCTTTCTGTCTACGCTCAAGACGTCGTGCTGCAAGTGGATGTGAATGTTTGGCCCCAGCGCTTCCAGACTTTCCTTGCTCGCATAAAACAACTGCTCGGGAGCCGTCACGGTGCCTTCCAGGTACAGTGCGATCCCGCAAGACAGAAACGAAATATCGCTGCGACGCTCGTACACATCGACCGTGGCCTCTGGATGGGCGGCGGCGATTTGCGTGACGGCGGCCGTTCCAGCATGCGTGCAACCCACAATGGCAATCCTCATGACGGCATTCCCTCCTTGCCAAGTTTCATTACCTTTCATTATTACACGATTGAATCGAAAGCAAAAGGCGGCGCACTATCAGTTTTCGTAAGATTCACGCTACAATTGATGAAAAAGGCCCTGAATCCCGAACCGTCGGAGGTGAACCGCATGAAAATTGCCCTGATTGGCGCCGGTCCGCGCGGCCTGCTCGTGCTCGAGCGACTCAGCGCGTGGCAGCAAGGCAGCCAAGGCCCGCTGAACGTCACCCTGTATGACCCCTTTCCAATTGGCGGGCGCGTGTGGCGCCGCGACCAAGACCCTCATCTGATCATGAACACCGCCGCCCAACACATCACGCTGTTTTACGACCGGACCGTTGAAGATCCCGGGCCGGTCAATTCTGGCCCGGATCTAGCCCAGTGGCCAAGCGCGAGGCCGAAGCGTACATTGCGCGCACTGGCGGCCCAAACGCGCCAGCCTTTGCCCAGGCAGCCAAGGGCCTGGGCCCGAACGATTATCCACCACGCGGCCTGTACGGCTACTACCTGGCCTGGTTTTACGACCAGCTAAAGCAGCACCTTCCGGCCACCATGACCCTCACCTTTCGGCAGGAAAGTGTGGCGCAGGTCGCGCCTGGCGCGCCGTACACCGTGACCGCCGCCACCAGTACTGAGAAATATGACGGCGTGGTCATGGCCCTTGGCACGCTTGAAAACAGCCTCACCCGCGAGCAGGCGAAGTTGCAGCAATTTGCCCAGGCGCACCACCGCTTCTACCTACCGCCTGGGTTCCCAGCGGAGGGCGAGCTGTCTTCCATCAACCATCAAGATGTCGTGATCCTGCGCGGGCTGGGGCTGAGCTTTTTTGACTTTGTCAGCCGCCTGACGGAAGGCCGCGGGGGCTTTTTCACAAAAACCGCGAGCAGCGAACTCGTGTACCACGCCAGCGGGCGCGAGCCTCATTTGCTGGCGGGCTCGCGGCGTGGCCTGCCGTACCACGCAAAGGCCCGTAACGAAAAAGCCCCGGGTGAGCTCTGGCCGGCTCGCTTCTTGACGACGCCGCAGCTGGCCGCCTGGCAGCAAAGCGGCGGCGTTACCGGCAGGCAGTTCTGGCAGGCCCTGCAGCGCGAGGTCGGCTTTGTGTACTACTCCCTGCTGCTGGCGGAGCGCCACCCGGGCATCGACCTGACCGGCTTTCAAAGCGACTACCTGCAGCAACCAGAGAAAGCTGTCGCAGCGCTGCAATTGCCTGCTTCAGAACGTCTCAACTGGGACGCCCTGACCGCTGTGCCGGAGGGCGACCTGCAAACCGTCATTCAAGATTACCTCGCTGCGGATGCCAAGCCGCCGAGCGCGGCAGCAAAACCGGCCCGTTGACCGCTGCCTTAGAGGTGCTGCGCGACTTGCGCGACCCCATCCGGCAAGTGGTTTCGCGCGGCCTGCTCACCGACGACGAGTACCTGGACTTTTTTCTGCGCTGGTTCAACGGCACCAATGACTTCCTGTCGATCGGCCCGCCGGCACTGCGGATCAAGCAGCTGCTGGCGCTGAGCCGTGCCGGGATCATCTCGTTTCTGCCGCGGCAAATGACGATCCGCACGCAAGGCGCATACTTCATCGTGGGCTCCAAGGCCGACACCGACTTCCAGGCGGCCGGCACCGCCCTGATCGAGGCCCGCGTGCCGGCGGCAAACGCCAAGGCCGCCAAGGACCCGCTGCTCACCCAGCTGCTGCATGACGACGTGGCGACGCTCATGGACCTCGAGCTGGCCGGCGACCGCCGCTTCCAGTCTGGAGCGGTGCTGGTCGATCGGGACACGGCACAACTGCTGAACAGCCAGCATCGGCCTCAGGGCAAGCTGTTTTTCTGGGGCGTGCCCACAGAAGGCGTCAACTGGCTGACCACGCAAGCCCGCGCCCGTACGTCAATGACATCAACCTGCGCCTCGCCAACCGCATTGCCCGCCAGCTCCTGAAGTGACCGAACCTGCCCGGCGATTATGGTAGAATTGAGCATCATCAAAAGGAGGGGCTGTCTTGTTCCCGTATGCCAAATTGCGCACCCTGAACGGCCTAGAGTCGTCCGTTTACACTTACATAAATCAGCACCAGGCGGAAGTTGAGACCATGACGATCCGCGAGCTGGCCGAAAAGGCGCATGTCAGCACGACCACGATCCTGCGCTTCGCCAACAAAATGGGTTACGAAGGCTACTCTGAGCTCAAGTACGCCTTAAAGCGTAACCGCGCGGCTCTCAGCGAGCCCACCCCGCTGTCCGACCAGGACTTGTCGGCACCCTTGGCGGAGTTTGAAACGGTGACGACGCCCGAATTCAGCAAGCTGGTGGACCAGGCAGTAGCAAAGCTTGAGCAGGCGCCGCTGGTCCTGCTTTGCGGCATCGGTACCGGCGCGGCCTTGGCTGAGTACGGCGCCCGCTTTTGGTCCAACACCGGGACCTTTTCGCTGGCGCTGACCGATCCGGACTACCCCTTCCCGGAACAAACTGCGGTCCTGCAAAACACTGTGATGGTCGCCTTGTCAGTGTCGGGCGAGTCGCAGCCGGTGATCGACATGGCCACCCGCGCACAGCAGGCGGGCGTTTACGTCATTGCACTGACCGACCACGCAGACTCGACGCTAGCCCACCTGGCCGACCTTGTGATCACCTACTACCTGCCGGAACTGACGCGTGGCGGCCTGAACCTGACCACGCAAATCCCGATCATTTACCTGCTTGAGCTGGTCGCCCACCGGCTCAAGCAGCCTCGTTAACGCATTGCCACCTAAAAAAAGCAAGTTGAAGCACTCAATCTGTTTTATTTTAGTTATTTGTTTTTTTAGTGGGGTCAAATTCTTTCAATCTCGTCTGCAAACGGTTACACTAAAAATGTGGTTAACCACTCGGCGGATTTTTGTCCGTCGCTGTTTCCCGCGCTGCGCCTTCATCTGCCCGGCAGACGTGCTGGACAACATAAAATGAGAGCGCTGCCCGGAACTGTTTTTCGCGCAAGAGTTTAGCGCACTGGCCAAGTCAGCATCTATCGTTCACATTCTCCATGCCAGTGCATCACCCGTGCGCGGGGGTAAACACTTTTTGGGAGGAATTTCTATGCAAGCCATTATGAACCTGCTGGAAAAGTACGTCGTCCCAGTGGCTGCTAAAATCGGGTCAATTCCCTGGCTGGTCGCGCTGCGTGATTCATTCATCGCGACACTGCCGATCACCATGGCCGGCTCTCTAGCAACCCTGCTGAACGCGCTGCTTTCCACCTACTGCACAGTGGGGTTGGACAAGTTTCGTCAATGCCGTGCAGCCGATCATCATGATCGACAACACCGTATCCGTTGGGTCTTTGACCATCTTCGCCGTCTTCTTCTCCGCAATGTGGGGCTATCACCTCGCTGAAGCGTACCAGGTCGACGGGGTCGCCGGGACACTGATTTCACTTTCCGCCTTCTTCATGGGTATCAACAGCAGCGCCAGCCTGGCCCTCACCGGCAAGCTGAGCAAGTCTGCTGCTAAGGTGATCACCGATGCCGGCGGTTCTTACGCCAATGGGAGTATCACCGTACCTAACGCATTTGGCACCGCCAACTTGGGCTCTGCGAGTCTATTCACGGCCATGATCTTCGGCGCGATTGCCACCGTTGTCTACATCTGGCTGATGAAGAAAGATATCTCCATCAAGATGCCCGACACCGTGCCGCCGGCCGTTTCCAAGGCCTTCACGACCCTGATCCCAGGGATCGCGGCCCTGTATGTCATTGCCATTATCACCTACCTGTTCCAGACCTTCACCGGGCAGGCCTTCGGTGACTGGCTGTCTGCCACCATCCAGGCCCCACTGCTTCACGCGGGCCAAGGCGCCGGTATGGTGCTGCTGGTTTCCTTGCTGGTTCAGGTCTTCTGGTTCTTCGGGATTCATGGCCCGAACGTGCTGGCACCAATTCTGGAATCCATCTGGGGCACTTCTCAGATTGCCAACATCCAGGCCTTCCAGCACGGCGAACCACTGCCTTACAAGTGGGTGCGTGGTTCCTTCGACGCCTATGTTTGGTTCGGCGGTTCAGGTGGTACCATCGTCCTGCTGATCGCCATCCTGCTGTTCTCGAAGCGTGCTGATGAAAAAGCCGTCGCAAAACTTGCTTTTGCCCCTGGCCTCTTCAACATTAACGAACCAGTCATGTTCGGGCTGCCAATCGTTTTGAACGCGATCTACTTCATCCCGTTCATCATGGCACCAGTTCTGAACACTGCCATTGCTTACTTCGTCACTGCTGCTGGCTGGGTTGGCCCAGTCAAGATCGCGGTTCCTTGGATCACCCCACCAATCCTGAACGCCTTGATGGCGACCGGGTTCGACTGGCGAGCCGCGGTACTGGCCCTTGTCAACATGGTCATTGCGTTCTTCATCTGGGTCCCATTTGTTATGGCATCCAGCCGAGTTCAAACGGACGCGCCTGACGACGGCGGCACTGCCGCTTAACCGTATGAGCCACTGGTTGTCTTTACCCAACCAGTGGCTTATTATTAACACTAGTGACTGCCGCAACCGGTTTCTTCGCTGGTAGTCCTCTAATAAATCGAACATGAAGGAGTCAGATAACATGGTTGTTGTTAGTTCTGCACTGTATCTGGATAAGATGATCGCCGTTTTGGAAGCTTACGATGAAGATGGCGTCACCTTCAAGCTGAATAGCAAGCAGGGCATGCGTGCCACATTCAGCACCACTGCCACCGACTTGGATGCGGCGGCCAAAACCGCCAAAGCAGAAATCAAGAAGCAAAGCTGGGCTTCCGCGATTCTGTTCACCGTCGGCGTCGCCTAACTAGGCATGAAGAACATTACAGTTCCGGCATGTTATCAATGGCCATCGGGTTTTACGTCATCATGATCAGCCCGCAAGGCCCCGGGACCCAGAACCTGGATCCTGGTCTCCTGACGCTCGGTATCGCTTTAGTGGTGCTCGGGGTCGTGCTGATAACACGCCGTCACCGGCGCACCAAGTCTTCCAGCGATAGTAAATAACTTGTTGTGCCAATTGCGGCCTTGCACATGTTGTGCGAGGCCGCTTTTTATGTATAATACGGCGGCTCACCGGCCATTACGAACCCCACTTTAAACGGGCCAGCGAAAACGACTCCCAGCCGGGGTCACCTCACCCGGAGAATGAAGGCCCCAACGTAACCAGCCTCATCGCCGCCGCTTAATCTGACACGACTCCGAAAAGTGTTCCTGCTGGCAAAACGCCGCCGTAATTCGCTACGCTTAAATCAGGAGGCGAGCGTATGCAACAGTATATTGGCATTCCCACCGACCAGCTGGCCGGTGTCAGTCCCTACATCAACACCCAAAGCGCCAGCATCGTGCCCCAAGCCATCAAAGAGGCCGTCATCGATGCTGGCGGCGTCCCTTTGATTTTGCCGTTTCCCGCTCGAGGGGACCAGATCGATGCGCTGGTCCAAGCCGACGTGGCCGCAATCTCGGGGTTATTTTTACCTGGCGGGCCCGATCTTGATCCCACGCTGTACGGCCAGGAACCGGAGCTAAAGCTCGGCAGTGTCATCTTGCCCGAGGATCGCTTCGAGCTGGCACTGACCCAGGCAGCGATTCAGGAAGGTCTCCCGGTGTTTGCGATCTGCCGCGGCATGCAACTGCTGAACGTGGCGTGCGGCGGCGACTTGTACCAGGACCTCGGCACCGACGACCCGCAGGCTCACCTGAGGCACGCCCAGGCGGCACCGGGTCAGTACCCGACCCACCACGTGCGCATGGCTGAAGGGTCTCGGCTGGCGAGCCTGATTGGCCCGACCGGGTACGTCAACTCGCGCCACCACCAGGCGGTGCACCATGTCGGGGCCAGTCTGCGCGTGTCGGCCGAGGCGCCAGACGGCGTGATCGAAGGCATCGAGTCTCAAACCGGCGACCAACTCCTTGGCGTCCAGTGGCACCCGGAAAACCTGACCGCCAGTCAACCGGCTCAGGGCCGGTTATTCACCGACCTGGTCGCCCGGGCCAGCGCCTTTTCAAAAACTCATCAAAGGAAGTGACCTCATGCGCCCCGTGATTGCCTTAGTGGCCGATGTGATTCACGACCCCAGCGTCTTCACCGTGCCCAACACCGTCGATATTTCCCCTACCATGTTCAAGGATACGATCCTGGAAGCCGGCGGGCTGCCGATCACCATCCCGTACCCGACCAATGCGCGCCTGATCCCCGAGGTGATTCAAGCCTACCTGCCGCTGTTTGACGGGTTGATCCTGCCCGGTGGTCCAGACGTCGACCCCACGCGCTACGGTGAGCAGCCGCGCCCTCAGCTTCAAGCGGCTAATCCCTTGCTGGACGCCTTCGAACTGGAGCTGATCAAGGCGACTTATGCGGCCGGCAAGCCGATGTTTGGCCTCTGCCGCGGCAGCCACATTCTAAACGTCGCGTTTGGCGGCACCTTGTACCAGGACCTGGAGACGGAAAAAGCCGACGCCCTACGCCACCTGCAGGCCACCTCCGGCGAGTACCCGACCCACCACGTCGCCATCGTCCCGCAGACCCGCCTAGCCAAGCTGCTTGGCGACACCGCCTATGTCAACTCGCGCCACCACCAGGCCAGCCGCACGTTAGGCGCCGGCCTGCGCCTGGCCGCCAAAGCCTACGACGGCACCATTGAGGCGTTTGAAAGCGAGGATAATGACCTCATTCTCGGCATTCAGTGGCACCCGGAGAACTTGTGGCAGGACGCGCCTTCGCAACTGAAAATCTACGCTGACTTCATTGAACGCGCCGCCTCGCACCGCCAAGGGATATCGACCCTGGCAGCCGGCGAAGCAAAATAGCCGCA